>DAOTVS010000108.1:0-17335 GCA_034436375.1 Anaerolineae bacterium
ATGGTCCTGCGTTATGTGGATGGCCTGGACCCCCAGACGGTAGCAGACCGGCTCTCTATCAGCCGGCGCCAGTATTATCGTGAGCATGACGCCGCCCTCGAAGCCATCGCCGATGTCCTTTGGGAGCACCGGCAAGAGCGTTCGGAGCTGGCGGCGCCCGGCGGTCAGGCGGCGCCGGATCGGTCTGCCCCCGACCATCTGGGGCTGCTGCGCCTGGAGGCGGCACGCATGGCGCAGACCCACCGCCAGGCCCAGGTGCCCGCTGTGCTGCAGGGCGTGATCTCACTCCTGGCGGACCATCTGCAGCAGCGCCGGGTGCAGCTCGAGATCGCCCTGCCCGCCACCCTGCCGGACACGGCCATTGACCAGGGCCTGCTGCGCCAGATACTCCTCAGCATGCTCGGCTACCTGGCGGAGCGTACTGAACGGGCCACCATCCGACTGGAGGCGCAGGTACAGCCCACCACGGTGAGTTTGTCGCTGCGTATCCAGCCGCCGGGAGCCGCCGGTCCCACCGACCCCGAGGCAACGCAACAGCGCGTGGCTACCCTCAATGACTTGGCCGTCCTGAGCGGCGCCCGCATCCGGCCGGCATATCTGCAAGGGGCGATCACCGGCTTTGACATCGTGCTGCCGAGCGGGCAGCAGCCCATCGTGTTGGTGGTCGACGACAATGAGGACGTCCTGGTCCTCTTCCAGCGCTACCTGGGTCTACACCACTACCAGGTCGTCACGGCCCAGACCTGCCCGCAGGCGCTGGCCCTGGCCCGCCAGCTGCGCCCTCAGGCTATCACTCTCGATCTGATGATGCCCGGGCAGGATGGATGGGAAACCCTGCAGACCCTGTTGAACCAGCCCGAGACGCGCAATATCCCGGTTATCGTCTGCAGTGTGCTCCGCGAGCGCGAGCTGGCCCTCTCTTTGGGGGCCACCGCCTTTTTGGAAAAGCCGGTCAGTGAGCAGGATCTGCTGGCGGTGCTGCAAGCGCTTTCCTAGTCTGAAAGTAGCGCCAGGGCCCTTCTGGGCAATTGTCGGCTGGCCCGCTTCGCCCAAGCCCGCCCTTATCCCACAGACCCACACCGTATAGAAGGCCTGTTCCGGCCGCGCGCAGAGCATGGTACCCGGAAGCCGAAGGGCGTTTTCATCGTGCGTTGTGCTCAGTTGAGTATGGGCGACTGATCTGCGTGGCCGTATTGACCACCTGCTGGATCCACTGGACCGCTTCCCCTACATTCAGCCCGCTGCTCTTGGCGATCACCATACCCCCGTTCAGCGCTTCCAAGGTGTCGATCTCCTCCTGCGCCGACACGACAACGATCGGCAATCCTGCCCAGGCCGGGTCGCCGCGCAGACGCTCGATCACCTGCACCCCATCCATATCAGGCAGCTTCAGGTCCAGGAGCAGCAGGTCTGGCCGCTGGCGCTGCATGAGCTCGATCCCCTCCCGGGCGCTATGAGCGCTGAGCACCTGATAGCGCCGCAGGGGGCTATCGAGCAGGCGCGTCACCAGTCGGGCAAAATCCACGTCGTCATCGATGATGAGCACGCGGTCAATGCCCTCGCCGAAACGGCGCAGCGCATCCCAGAGGTCCTGGCGCGTAATGGGCTTGACCAGGTAGCCGTCAACCTGCAGCCGCTGGCGGATGGGCTCCTCACCGGGTAAGGGGCAGGCGATAAAGGAGCAGTGCGGCAGTGCCCAGGCCTGGCCCAGGGCGCGCAATGCTGCCGCATCGAGGCCTTGGTGGGTCGTATCGATAATCACGACCTGGGGCAGCACTTGCGCGGCGGCATTGCGGGCCTGCTCCAGGTCCTGCACCACGACGGTGCGGCAGTTCCGCACATAGCGCCGGAGCAGCATCGCCGCCGAGGGGCTGCGCGTGACGGCCAGCAGGATGTGTCCATCTTGAGAGCCGGCGGGGGCTGGAGTCAGGGGCTCCGCCGGGCGCTCATTATGGCCCTCAATGGCATCTTGACGGGCGATGGGCAGGCTGAAGGAGAAAGTGCTGCCCTGGCCGGGCCGGCTCTCCACCCAAATGCGCCCCCCGTGCAGCTCCACGAACTGTCGGCTGATGACGAGGCCCAGCCCTGCCCCACCATAGCGCCGGTGTGTGGTGCCATCGAGCTGCTGGAACTCCTCAAAAAGGCGCGGCACATCTGCGGGGGCGATGCCCACGCCCGTATCGGCGACGGAGAAGATGATCTCTTCACCCGCCCGGCAGACACTGACTGTGATGGAGCCCCGCTCCGTGAAGCGTTCGGCGTTGTTGAGCAGGTTGAAGAGCACCTGGCGGATGCGCGTGGGGTCTACCCACAGTTGGGGCAGGCCGGGCTCGATTTCGACCCGCAATTTCAGGCCGTGTGATTCGACCAGGCTGCGCGCCGTGTTCACGGCCTCCTGCACCAGAGCATCCGGGCCTATTTCCTCGGGCACAAAGGTCATGCGCGCCGCCTCGATGCGTGCCAGGTCGAGCACGTCGTTGACCAGCTTCTGCAGGTGGCAGGCATTGCGGTATACGATGCTCAGATCGCGCACGAAAGCCGGCGAGAGCTGCGACTCGTAATAATCGGGGGATTGGGCCATCAGCTCGGTAAAGCCGACGATCAGGTTGAGCGGCGTGCGCAGCTCGTGGCTGATCGTCTGGGCAAACTGCTGCTTGAGGCGACGCGCCTCTTCCGCCTGATCGCGCGCCAGAGCCAGCATATAGTTCGTCCGCTCCAGGCGATAGGTCGCCTCATCCAGCGCCTTGAGCGCCCGCCGCAGATCGCCCTCCTGCCGGCGGGCCAGCAGCTCATTGTGGTGTGCGCGCTCATAGCCGCTCCACACCCAGGCCAGGGCCGTGTAGAGATTGCGGGCCGATAGCCAGGAGGAGACGCTCACCAGAATCATGATGACCACAGGCAGCCAGAGGTCAGCGGAAAGGATGTCCAGATGCAGGCCCAGCGCACCGAGCAGGGCGCTGAGCATGCATGCCGCGCCCCCGAGGGGGAGGACGGCGCTTATGCCCAGCAGCACGCCGGCAAAAGTGATCGGCAGGATCAGGAGGTAGATCAGGTGAGGCGAGTGGGAGGCGAGCACTGCAAAGGCAGCGGCCCCCAACAGGGTCAGGCAGAGAAAGTACGAGCCCAGGCGCAGATGATGCCGGGAGAGAAGATAGCCGGCGATCGGGCCAAAGAAGAGCAGTAGACTGCTGAGCCACCCCGCGGGCGGAATGTGCTTGCCGGTGATGGGCCAGAGGCTGCCCATCAGCCAGGCAAAGCCGATCGGCCCCACAAAGGCTGCAATCACGTGCAGCGATTGGGCCTGCAACTCCTCCTGGTTCATCCTCTGCGCCGCCGCATCGATCGTCATCTCTGTGCCTCCCGGTTGGAAAACGAAGCGTCACTCCACCCCATCCAGGATCAGCACGGCGTCCTCCCAGTGCCCTGGCACGCTGAACCACTGTGACTGGGCATCGGGGAAGACCTTGCCGTTCTGGTTGCCGGTGCGGTAGGCGCCGGCGTCGCGCTCCTCGCCGGTGCGCGGGTCCACCCAGGTGGCGCGGACGCGAGGGGTGAGGATCTTGTCCAGGTGGAGGCGCACGTGGCACTGGCTGCTGAGGTAGATCAGGGCGCCACTGCCGTCAACCGCGCGGCGGGCGGCGTTGAGGGTGCGCTCGCAGCTCACGCCGGCATCAAAGAGCCCCTGGTCGGGAACCATAGTCCACCAGGGGCGGGAGGTGGCGATCTGCCTGAAGATGCTCATGTGGCCCGCGGCGGGGGTGTCGAAGATGGAGGTCCAGCCCTCGCCCATGCGCCACATGCGGTCCTGACCATAGGTGAAATAGCCGCCGGCCATAAAGGCCCACCAGGCCTCGCGGCGCACAATGAGCGGGGTGATCGGCCCCAGGGGATACTCGGGGCCGTTCTCATAGGCGGGCTCGCCCAGCACGACAGGCTTAGCCGGCGTCAGCCCGTAATCGGCGGCCACGGCGGGGTAGATCTTGGCCCACTCCGTCCAGGTCTGGATCATGTTGAAATCGAGCCAGTCCTCCGTGTGGAAGAACTGAGAGGAGGAATGCCACCCGCAGGGGTGGAAGGTGATCAGGTGAGCGCCGGCGTCACCCTCACGCAGACCGCGGGCCATGGCGCGGTAGACATCCTCATAGCCAGTGGGGATGCGGTCGCCGCCGCAGACCCAGATCACGTTGGGCGCCTCGCGATAGCGGGCGCCCAGCCAGCGGCCATAGGCGCGGGCGTTCTCCACATTAAAGACCTGAACGTCATTTACATAATAGCCCCAGGTGGGCAACATCGCCAGCGCCAGCCCGCGCTCGTCGGCAAAACGCACCAGATAATCCACATGGCGGAAATAGGCCTCGTTGGGCGCGGCGGGCGTCTCCAGCCAGGGCGGGTCGCCGGCATAGTTGGCGCCGGGGTTCCTGGCCTCGAAGCCCGTGCCGCCGCCCCAGGCGAGCACCCCCTGGATCACCGTGAACCCTTTGCGAGCGCGGTTCTCCAGGTAGGCTTCAGCATCCTCGCGAGTGTACTGAGCAAAGAGCGGCCAGGCTGTATCGCCCAGCCAGAAGAAGGGTCGGCCCTGGGCGTCCACGAAATCGCGACCGTTGGCGCTCACGCGGATGGGGCCGCTGAACAAAGAGTATGCACTATCTGTTTTTGCTGTCATGCTTTCCTCCCTGAGAACGGTTCTTTTGCCAGAACAGGCTACAAGATATATGATGATTGTGTTATATCTGCAACGAAGGCCAGCGCTAGAGTGTGGGAGATCAGTATGGGCAAATTCCTCCGCGTACTGTTCCTTGCCGCCGGATTGCTTGGGCTGGCTCTCTTACCGGCCTTTGCCGGGGGGCCTATCTTGGGCACGGCGCCCCGCCCCCAGAGCTCACCGCAGGGCGCTGTTGCCCACGCCGACTCTGAGGTCGCTGCTGCCGAGTACTATCTCTACATCCCGCTGGCTCAGGCCCGGCCGAACGTCTGGCTGAACATCCAGAGCCGCCAGGCCGTGCTGGATTTTTACAATGCGGAATATCTCTCCTATGAGGGCACTGCCATGGGCTGGACGGGCAACCGCGCCACCTGCAACGCGGGCACGACGGCCCAGGCCTTCCGCGACGCCATCCTGCGCCGGATCAACTATTTCCGGGCCATGGCGGGGGTTCCCCCGGTAACGCGCCTGCTCGACGATTATAACCGCGAGGCCCAGGAGGCCGCCCTGATGATGAGCGCCAACCAGAGCCTCAGCCACTCGCCACCGGCAAATTGGCTCTGCTATACCGCCGAGGGCGCCGAGGCTGCGGGCCGCTCGAACCTCTGCCTGGGCTGCTACGCTTGGGGAGCGATCACCGCATACATGGGCGATGCGGGCTCTGGCAACTACGCTGTAGGCCACCGGCGCTGGGTGCTGTACCCGCAGACGCAGGAGATGGGCACGGGTGATGTTCCCTTCGCCGACGGCTACACGGCCCCGGCCGCCAACGCCCTCTGGGTGTTTGACTCTCACATGGGGGAGCCGCGCCCAGCCACGCGCGAGGCATTCGTCGCCTGGCCGCCGCCCGGCTATGTCCCCTATACCGTGGTCTTTCCGCGCTGGTCGTTCTCCTATGCCGGCGCCGACTTTACGACTGCGTCGGTCTCCATGGTATCTGGCGGCAACAACCTGGCGGTCTCACTGGCGCCCGTGGCCAACGGTTACGGTGAGAACACCCTGGTATGGGTCCCTGCGGGGCTCAGCGATGGCGCGCCCTGGCCCAAGCCCCAGGCCGATACGGCCTATACCGTTACCATTCACCATGTCATCATCGCCGGCCAGAGCCGCGATTTCAGCTACACTGTGACCGTGTTCGCCCCTGGCTCGTAGGGGCGGCGTCAGCCGCCCGGCCCCTGGGCTCGCCATGGCGTGCTTGCGGTTGCTCAGTGAGTTGGCCATGGAGGTGAGGAAGGATTCCTCACTGTGATGCTTGCCACGGCTGGCACGAGAAGCTCTGCGCGCGGCGCCGCCTTGCGAAGGCCCTGTAGCAACGGGCTTCAGCCGCTCAAGCCGGCTGATCGGGCCCGTCGCTTGGGGCCGTGTCGCTCAACTCTCTGCCTACTCGAGCAGGTTGAGCGGCTGAAGCCACTACTACAACGGGGCGTCAGGCGGCATCCACATGACGTTGGGCGCCACGGGATACTCGGAATGACAGAGATGAGGCTTCCCTCTTGTGCTTTTGTGGTGGATATCGTTGAGGGGCTAAGCCTCATTCGTCTGCGGCGTCACGGTGCGCGCGGCGAGCAGCGCCCGGCTCTCGCGGTAGGTCCGGCCGAAGAGAGCCGCGCCGACGAGCCCCAGGTAAAAGGCCACGGGCGCCGCCAGGAGCGGCAACAGGCCGCACAGGCACATCGTATAGTAGATGAGCGTGGCCCCCAGCGACCAAAGGGCATAGAGCCCCAGGGTCACCACCCAGGCCACCAGATAGCCGAGCTTGTTGGCGCCGATCAGCCGGTTCAACTCGCCGACCTGAAAGCCCGCCCCCACCCGGCCCTGGGCGGCCAGGTTGGCGGCGGCCATGGGCAGGGGGATGAGGCCCAGGATGAGGAGCGCCATGCCCACGAACAGCGCCAGAAGAAAGAATCCCAGGACGAACAGGAACAGGAGCCCGGCGGCATCGCTGTTCCCCGAAGCCGACAGACCAAAGATGCCCAGAAAGTAGATGAGAAACCCCCCTATGAAAACGATGGCCCCCGGCAGGGTGTAGATCAGGGTGACGGCGAAGAGGCGCAGCCCGTCGCCCCCGAGCTTGCCCCAATTGTCCCAGGCTGGCAGCGCAGGCTCCTGCCCCTCTACCGCCTGGCGCAGCACCTGCAGCACATAACCCAGGACGAAGATCAGCGGGATGATGGGGATGATGTAGCCGGCCGCGATGAGGAGGCTCCCGACGAGAAAGCGGCCGGGCCAATCGCGGCCCTGGAAGGGGAAGCTGAACAGAGCCTTGAGCGAACGGGTGTCGGTCGACTCGATCATGGCAGGTCTCCTTTGCTTCCGGGTGGCGCAGCGGACTTTATTTACATATATTGCTAATACTATGGATTATTCATCCTCACAATGTACCGGCGGCCGCGGGATATGGCCGGTATCCCAACCTTAATCTACGCATAAAACATAGATTAAGGTTGCGGCTTGCGCGCACTGATAGCGATCAGGTCGCTCTGCGTCGCCTGCTCTGGCGCCGCCAGGGCCGGGTAGAGGGTGATATCGGTGTAACCATGCTGGGTGAGCAGGCGCCAATACTGCTCGTCGGTATAGGCCTGAAGAGTCGAGGCGTAGCGCGTTACCGCGGCTGTCTGGGCATCGACGATATAGTAGCGCGTCGTGGCGGTCGCAGCCGCCTCGTCCCAATAGCTCTCCTCCAGGTAGAGGTGAGGGCGATCGGAGAAAAGGCCGCGCTCCGCACTGTACCAGTGGGGCATCTGGTTGCCCATCTGCTGCACGGCGTCAAAGGTGTGCGGCTCCAAGAGCAGCAGCCCGCCGGGGGCAAGGGCCCGGCGGGCCTTGTTCAGGATCAGCGCCGCATCGGCCGGGCGAAAGACGTTGAACTCGCCGAAAATGAGCATCACCAGCCCCAGCCCCGCGCCATAGTCCGCGCTGCGAATATCCTCACACCGGTAGGCGCAGCGCAACCCTTCCTCCTGGGCCGTCTCAGTGGCATAGAGGATCGAGGCCGGAGAATAGTCGATGCCCACGCATTGGTGCCCGAGCTCCGCCAGGCGGCTGGTGTAGAGGCCGGGGCCGCAGCCGAGATCCAGCACACGCGTGGGGCGACCGCCCAAGAGGGCCCGGTGGATCCACTCTACGTGCTTCTCGATCACCACCAGACGGCGGCTGGCCGCGTCGTGTTCCTGCGAGAGATGCTCAGCCAGCATGCGCCAGCTGAATGCAGGATCGTGCCAGGGGATGTTTTCGCCTTCCGCCCAGGGCTCGGGCGGTCTGGCACGGCCGACAATGTCCATCAACTCCATGGCATCCACACCTCCCTCTCCGCACTCCAGGATCGTCCTCGATCAAGACACTCAGGTTCCCCCTGTGGGGCCGTAAGCGCCGGCGGCTCAGGTACGGCGGAACTTGCTCACCAGGAAGCGAAAGGCCGGCTCGGGAACATATTTGGCGACGATATCCTCCCATCCCTCCGGCCCGATCAGCCCCTTGACCATGCTGGAGCTGACCTCGGCGATCTCACGCGGCGGCATGAGAAACACAGTGACAATCTCGGGTCGCAAATCACAGTTGATGTAACGCATCCCACGCTCATATTCGTAATCCGCCTCACTGCGGATGCCGCGCAGGATGTATCCTGCGCCTTGAGCCGCTGCATAGTGCACCAGGAACTGCCTTTCGAAATGGTCGATCCGCACCTGCGGCAGGTGTCGGACCGACTCGCGCAACATGGCCATGCGGTCTTCCAGGGCCAGGGTCGGTCTCTTCTCGGGGTTGGTGCCGATAGCTACCACCAACTCGTCGAAGAGTCGGGCGCCTTGCTCGATCATCCAAAGATGGCCGTTGGTGATCGGGTCAAAGCTGCCCCCATAGACGGCTTTTGTCATTGCAGACTCTGTACTCCTATCAGGCTGCCAGGATGCCAATGCGGAACCCAGTTCCATCCGGGCTCAAGATCGGTCCCGCCGCGGCCCCATCCCTGACGCACCCCATTCCCCGGACAGCGACTCAGGGCTCTCCACTGGCAAAAACCCGGCAACCGGAAGCCTGGGGTAACGTGGCCACGTTACCCCAGGGCCTGACGGCTCGCCGGGTTCTTGCCCATCACTCTCCCGTCAGGGAAATCGGTGTGACGGGTCACGCTTTGCGCATGACGTACATCGGTAGGTAATATGGGCACAGATCCCCTATGCCTGAACGCCAGCAACCTGTCACCTCCAGGTCCTGTGGGCCGGCCCGGGCGGCCGATACGGATCGCCCCTGCTCACAGTGTAGCCGATTTCCGGACTGCGCGCAACCCGTCGAGGGTGCAGTTCGATGTTGGGCAACCTGCATTGTGACGGTCACGCTGAGCGGGCAAAGCCAACCGGCAATAGCACTCGGCCTGGCCAAGCAAAGCGTCCTCATCGCGCAGAGAGGACCCCTCGCTATGCAGAATTCGCCCCCGCGACAGGCTCGCAGATCCGCTCGGGGTGACAACCGGGCGCGACCCGTCCCCACACTGAGTTGCACCCATCAGTATCAGGTCTAGTCGACTGGCATGCCCCGCTCATAGCCCGGCGCATTCAGAATGCGAGCCAACTCACCCTGATCCAGCCAGACGAGCCGGCAGCGCTCGCCGGTGTCGATCACGATCTGCCCGGGCCCATAGTAGGGGTGTGCATCCATTTCGGCACCGCACCGGGGGCAGCCGAGCCGGCGCTGGAGTTGCTGCGGGTCCAGCGGGCGCGGCTTGGGCCGGGGGCCGGGCTTGGGCACGGGAAGGTAGGTGACGACCATGCCGGAGTGCATCAATCGTCTATCGCCTGTTGCGCGAGCACGCGGAACTGCTCATGGAACGGATAGCTGACCTCGGGCGTGGGCACGAACTGGGTCATAAAGAGCTCGATCATCTGCTCCTTGGGGTCCGCCCGGTAGTGGGTGCTGGCCATGCCCGACCAGCCATACTCACCGACGGAGCCCAGGAAGGCCGCCCCGCCCAGGCTCATGCGCACGCATACGCCCAGACCAAAGCCCATGCCCGGGTCGCCAAAGGTCGGCAGCACCGCATCAGGCAGGTGATTGGTGGTCATCAGCTCGACGGTCTTGCGGCTCACCAGGCGCTCGCCTCTAAAGATACCCTTGTCGAGCAGGAGCTGGGCAAAGCGCCAATAGTCCTGCGCCGTGGAGACGAGCCCACCGCCGCCCGAAAGGAAGCGCTTCGGTTTGGCATACTCGCCGCCGGGCGGGTCCAGCAGCTTGAGGCCCCCCTGCTCGCCGGGCCCGTACATGGCGGCAAAGCGGCTCACCTTCTCGGGGGGCACCCAAAAGCCCGTGTCTACCATGCCCAGGGGGCCAAAGATGCGCTCCTGCAGGAAAGCGTCAAAGCTCCGGCCCGAGAAGATCTCTACCAGCCGCCCCAGCACGTCCACCGAAAAGCCGTATTGCCAGCGGGTGCCGGGCTGCCAGCAGAGGGGGAACCCGGCCAACCACTCGACAAACTGCTCGAGGGTGGGCTCGGGCATGGACTTGCTTTCCAACTCCTCGCTCCGCGCCATCAGGCGCTCCACCGGCAGGGCCTCGGGGCTGGGGTTGGGGTAGCTCAGGCCCGAGGTGTGGCGTAGCAGGTCCAGGATGGTCATGGGCCGCGCCTGCGGCTCCGTCTCCAGCCCTTTGTCCGTCTCACGCACAAAGACGGGCGTGTCTTTGAAGGCGGGGATGTATTGCGCCACCGGGTCGGTGAGCAGGAAGCGGCCCTCTTCGTAGAGCATGAGCACGGCCAGGCTGGTGATCGGCTTGCTCATGGAGTAGATGCGGAAGATCGTGTCCTCCGTCATGGGCTGGTGCGCCTCGCGGTCGCGCTCGCCGTAGCACTGCACGTGAGCGATGCCGCCGCGCCGGGCGACCAGGGTGAGGAGGCCCGCCACCTTGCCCTCATCGACATAACGGTGCAGGGCCGGGGCCAGACGCTCCAGGCGGGCCGGGGAAAGGCCAACACGCTCAGGGCTGACGGTGCTTTCCATGGAAACCTCCTAAAAGTCCCAGTAGGGGAGCGGCCGGGGCAGGCTCAACACTGTGTCGAGGGCTTCCAGCAGCTCGGGCGGACCGCTCAGTTCATCGGTAAAGGTCAGGCCGCGCACGGATTGTACGCCGATCCACAGGCGGGTGAACGCATTGACCGTGGCAGTGAGCGTAGGCAGCGCCGCATCGTGGCCTGGCTCGGCGCCCGAAGAGGGGCCGAGGGTCACCACATAGTCGCCCGCTGCGCCGCGCCAGGATGAGCCGGCCTCCAGGTAGCGCTCGATAGGGTCGCTCAGGCGCAGGTTAAAGCGCACAGTGCCCGCGGGCAGGTGAGTGCGCTCCAGGCAGGCAGCCAGGTCCAGGATGCGCATCTGCCACCAGGCCTGGGCCTGTGTGCCCGCCTCATAGGGCGAGTGCTGGGTGATCTGCCGCTGCTTGAAGGGCCAGGCGAGCAGGTCTTGCAGCTGCACATCGGGAGGCTCGACCATCTGCACCAGGCGCACCTGGTCGCCCAGGCCCTTGATGACCGACATCAGCTCCAAAAACTGTTCGCGCGTACGGTAGACGATCCAGCGCACATGGTAAGGGCCGTTTTCCATGCGCGTAGCGCCGCACCAGATATAGTGTGTAAGCTCACCCCCGGGGCCGTCGAAATAGCCCAGGCCAAAGGGGTTAAGAGTCCAGATCATCTCCGACTGCTGCTGCTCAGGCGCCAGCACACTGATGGCGCCGTGCCGCCGCAGCCTCTGCAGGCGGGCGGCGTGCATGGCGGGGCCATCGGCCAGGGTCAGGCGGCGCGGCGGACGGTGCCGGCAAGGCACGAGGAGTTGCGCCGGGTCGAAAGCGACTCTGTGATCATAGCTGCCGGTGCCGAAACCCAGCTGGTTGTAGAACCCCTGCTCGAAGGCGCCCAGAGCTGCCGCCGGCATGCCCTCGGCGGCGGCTTGCGCCAGCGAGAGCGCCAGCAGGCGCGAGGCCAGGCCCTGCTTGCGGGCCACATGGCCGGTGAGCACATCGCCCACTATGCAGAGGGGCAGGTCCTCCTCCAGGTAGCGGAAAACGCCGGGTGCCGTCAGCACCGCGCATTCGGCGCGGCCTGCCAGCTCGGCCACCAGCGAGTGGTAGGCCCCCAGGATAAGGTCGACGCCCTCCTGGTGCTCCTTGCTGCCATTGGACCAACCGGCTTCGTAGAAGATCTGCTGTAGCGCCTCGCGGTCGCGGGCACTGTCGTAAGGCCGGAACGTCATGCAATGTCCTTTCTTTATGCCGGGTTACGCGCGCAGCATAAGCATCACCTCCCCACCGGGATCAAGGCCGGCCGGCGGCGGAGCAAATCAGCCGGCGTAGGCCCGGTCGGCGGCGGGCGATGTCATGAGCGCTGACCGGATTGCCCGGAATGTCCGGGTATCCGCTAACCCAGAATGGCTCTAGAGCGCCTGTTCAGCGCTGAGCGGGGCCACGAGTACCTGCAGCTCGGACATGCCGCTCAGGGTATAGCCCAGCTTCTTGGCCAGGCGCAGGGAGATCGGATTGCGGGTGCTCCAATGCGGGTCGAGGCCGCGCTCCAGGCAGTGGGCCAGCAGCGCCGCGCTGACGGCGGTAGCCAGCCCGCGATGCTGAAAGTCGGGGTGGGTGTTGATCTGCACCTCGATGCCACGGCTGCAGACGGCGCCAGACGAGGCCGCGCAGACGATGCGCTCGCCGCTGAGTGCGCAAAAGCCGATGCCGCACGCCATAAAGTACTCCGGCGAGCCGAAAAAGTGTACGTGGTCTTCTGTCTGCAGGTCAGCCTCCACCCGCCGCGCCTGCTCGAGCCCCATGCGCTCGACGCGAAAGCCCGCGGGCACGGCGGCAGCCAGTCGGCGCAGGTGCGCCGGGTCCAGGGCGCGCCCATCGAGGTCATAGACTGCGAGCGTGATCAACCGCGGCCCATGTACCCGGGTGAGCAGGTTCCGCCAGGCGGGCGGCCCAGCCGGTAGGGCGCTATCGGCCGGCAGGCGGGCCACCAGCGCCGGCGCCAGGGGGTGCCGGGGATCACCGCCAAAAAAGTGCACACCGGCGAATTCGAGTTCGGCCACCTGTGGCCGGGCGGCAGAGTCGGCCCACCCCTGGCCCAGGGCGCCTTCCAGGATAGAGTCCATGATGTAGCTGGGCGGGTGAGCAGCGAAAAGGGGGGCGAGCGCCTGACGCTGCTCTGGCGCGATGACAATGGCAGTCAAACTCTTCCTCCGATGTGGATGAGGCGCGCTTGCTGATTGTACACCATGTTGGCAAGGGCTGCAATTTGAAGGGCTGCCTGACGCCTGTGGATAAAGACGATGCCCGTTATGCTGCGCTGCACTGCGACATAACGGGCATCGCCATCTACTCTACATGCCTCGAGCTTTATGATCGGATGGTTGCGAAGCCCAAGGGCAAGAGGCCAACCATGGTCTAGTGCATGACCGACTTGGGCGTTGGCTCGAGGCGGGTGATCACCATCCGCTCACGGTCGAGCATCTCATCGGCCAGGGGCGCGATCTCGTTGCGCCAATAATCCGTCTCATAGACGGCCTTGTACAGGCGCACCCGCTCTTCCTCGCTCTCAAAGCGGCGGATCCAGACATAAAGGTCAGGCTCTTCGGGCGCCACAAAACTGCCCATGACCACCATTCCCTTGGAGATCTGGAAGGGGATGATCTTTTCCTCCATCAACTGGGCCCAGCGCTCCCGCTGCCCATTCTTGACCCGGTACTGCCGCAGCTCGAAGAACATGATATCCTCCTTTAGTAGTTCCGGCCAAGCAGGTTACTGGCCGATCCGGGTGGAAAGCGCAGATACGTCTCGGTGGCAGCGCTCAAGTCGCTGTAACAGCCCCGGTAGGCCGGCGGCAGGAGTGCAGCCATTTGGTACATGATCTCGGTGGTCATCTGCTGGCGCACCTGGCGCGTCACCTGCGCCCCGCCGGCATCCACATGGAAGGGCCGGCCTACCACCACATGGAAATCGGTGCGGCGTAGGCGCTTCAGGTTGGCCGGCAGGCGCTCCCCACCGTAATGGACGATGGGCAGGAGCGGCGCACGGCTGTGCAGAGCCAGCAGCACCATGCCCGGCTGGCCCTTTTGCATCCGCCCATGCCAGCTGCGCGTCCCTTCTGGGAAGACGGCGAGCAGGCCTCCTTCCTGCAGCAGCGCCAGGGCCTGGTGCAGGGCGCCCATATCGGCCTCGCCCCGGCGCAAGGGGATAGATTCCCAGGCATTCATCAGGCCGCCCATGAAAGGGTTGCGCCAGGCCTCGACCTTGGTCAGGCCGATGATCCGGCGTGGGTACAGGTGCGTCATGAGCAGGGGCACATCCAGCCAGGTAATGTGGTTGCCCAACAGGATGCATGGCCCCTGCAGGGGCACGCGGGCCAGCTCTGCATGATCGATGTGGCAAGCCAGACCCGTCAGCCCACGAATGGGAATGTTGACCAGCCGCCGTGCAAGCTTCATCAGGCAGTGGCCTCCGCTTCACTCAGAGTGCCTGCTACTATACACGAGCGCGCGCCAGGCAGCAAATGTCTGTTATTGGTCAACGACCGACCCATCGACATTCAAGCGCGTGTTCACCTCGAGCGGGCGATAGGGATAGCGCTCGGCAGCATCCTCCGCCAGCTCGATGCCCAGGCCGGGCGCATCGGGCACGATCAGGTACCCGTTCTCGAGTTTGGCCGCGCTTTTGACGATCTCGCTCTTGGGCGGCTCGAACTCACCCTGGGGGTATTCCTGCAGGGCGAAATTGGGGATGCAGGCGGCGAGCTGCAGGCAGGCGGCGGTGCTCACGGGGCTCAAGGGGTTGTGCGGCACCACACCCACATGGTGCGCCTCGGCCAGGGCAGCGATCTTCTTGCTATGGCTGATGCCACCGGCCAGGCAGACGTCGGGGCGCACATATTGCACAGCGCCGCGGCTCAGGAGCGCCTCGAATTCGTAGATGGTGTGGATCCGCTCACCGGTGGCGATGGGGATATCGATGTGCTGGGCGACCAGGGCCATGGCATCAAAACTGTCGGGCAGGATGGGGTCCTCGTAGAAGAAGGGATGGTACTGCTCGATGCCGCGCGCCAAGGCGATGGCCTCGGCGGGGGTCAGGCGCCGGTGAATCTCGATACACAGGTCAACGTCGTTGCCCACCGCTTCCCGGTAGCGGCCGACCGTCTCGATGGCGTCGCTGATCTTGTCGGCGTGGGTCTTGAAATACGGGATGTCGTGGGGCTCATCGAGGAAAGGCGTCAGGTGGCCGACGGCGGTAAAGCCCGCTTTCTTGGCGGCCACGCACCCGTTGATCAGCTTCTCTTTGGTATCTCCGAATACATGATAATACACTCTGGCCTTGTCGCGCACTTTGCCGCCCAGCAACTGGTAGCAGGGCACACCGAAATACTTGCCGGCGATATCCCAGAGGGCGATGTCGATGGCGCTCAAGCCGCCCATGATGCCAGCGCCGCGAAAGTGCGACCAACGGTAGAGGTACTGCCAGTGATGTTCGATGCGCAGCGGGTCCTGGCCGATCAGGTAGCGCTTGAAGGTTTCGATGGCGGCGCCACAGGCCTCCAGGTAGCCCCAGGCGCCCGCCTCGCCGAGGCCCGTGATGCCAGCATCGGTGTGCACCTGCACGAAGAGGTAGCGGTCGATATAGAGGGTGTCGATCTGGGTGATCTTCATGGGGTTAGCCTCCTCACTTCGCAAGTCTATTCCTTATACAGGCGCTGCAGATGGCGGCAGCGAGGGATGTTCTCCAGCACGTCGGTCGAGTCGACAAACTCATCGACCGAGCCCAGATAAGCGGGCAGGCGCCGCACCTCAGGGTCTGTGATCGCCTCGAGCAGGGCATCCGCGAAAGCATCGCCGTGGATCACCCGGTAGGGGCGATCAAAGAAGGGGGAAACCTCCACAGGGAGCGGCGCCGTGAGCCTCAGCGCGTTGTGCTGCCCGGCCACGACGGCGTAGGCCCGGGAGAGCGCCTCCTCGCGCTCGCGCCACGAGCCGCCCTCGAGGGCGCCGGCCAGGGGGTCGGCCAGGAAGCGGGCGCAGGCCAGTTGTTTGAATGCCGTGCCGAACCACTTGCTGTAGGGCGGATAGGCGCGCTCCTGCAGGAAAGCCAGGCGCATGACCTCGTGCGCCAGGCGGGCGGCGAGGACCCGCGAGCCCAGTTCATCGCCAGCATCGCCGGCGCGGCCCATGAACGGCTCCTCCTGGGCGATGCGCCGCCACTGCGCCGCCATCATGTAGAGCCACACATCGCGCGGGTAATAGCGCAGCGCAGCCCGCATTGGCTCCAGCTGGCCCAGGCCATCGTGAAACACCCGGCCCGCCTGCACAGTGCGCAGGCGCTGCGCCGGGCAGGTGAGCCAGTCCAGCACGTTCACCCCCGCACGTGGGTCAAAGCCCAGGTACCAGCGACACCAGTCGCCCACCGTGACCAGCCGCACGCCGTGGCGCACGGGACCTTGTTCCGGCGCCGGCTCCAACCAACCCCGGCTGGCATCCTCGCCGCCAAAGTGGGTCGAATAGCCACGGAACTCGCGCGGCAGCTCCGCGGCCAGCACACGCCCGATCTCAGCACCCAGACGCGGCTCATCCTCCTCAGTCAGGTAGAGGTCGAGCTTGGGCCCCCAGCCATGATCGGTGGAGCGGGGGGTGTCGTAACCCAGCACGTCGGACCCCTCGCCCAACCGGGCCGCCGAGTGGGGCAGGCCCGGCCAATGCCGCTCCAGGATGGGCCGCACCGCCTCGGTGTAGAAAGCGGCGCAGAGGTCCAGGCCCTTGATGAATTCAGCTATGGTTCACCTCCAAGTGAAGTAGACTTGCAAAGTCTCAGAGACTTTGCAAGTCTCTTTCACTCCTCCGTATCGACCACACGCGGTGGCTGCGGGTAGCGTTCCGCAAACTCTTCCGCCGTCATGCCGAAGATGATCTGGTCAAAGTGGCGGCCCCCGGTATAGACCGTGCGGCGGATGCGGCCCTCGCGCACAAAACCGAGGGAGTCGTGCAGGCGCAGAGAAGCCTCGTTAAAGCTGTAGACATCGACGGTCACCTTCTGGTAGCGCAGTTCCTCGAAGAACCAGCGCAGCAGGAGCAGGATCGCCTCGCGGGCGTAGCCCCGGCGCTGATACTCATCGCGGATGGCGACGCCGTAGGAAAAGCACCCCGTGCGCCGGTCACAGTCATGGCTGGTAATGGTGCCTACCAGTTCGCCCTGGGCGTTCTCGATGCCCAGATTATAGTTATCGCCCGTGGGCCGCTCGGAGACTTGCTTCTCCAGCCAATGGCGCTCCCACTCTAGCGGCATCGGCGGCCAAATCCAGTCGACCGCGCGCGCCATATCCGTGTCGCGGTTCCAGGCGTGAAAGAACTCGGCGTCGGCGGGCTGCAGCCCACGCAGGCGAACCCGCTTCCCCTGGAAGATATCGGACATACCTTTCCTCCTTACCCCATGGCCTCGCGTGCGGCGCTGACCTGTGCCAGCAGCGGCCCCCGCTTTTCGTGGTAATCCGCCGCCCACTGACCGGCCAGGCGGTCAAACGCGATGGCGCTCTGCTCGATCATGGACAGGATGCCCTCCGCTGTGTAGGGCCGGCCGGCCGCCTGCAGCTGCGCCACGATGTCGTTGCCCATGCCCCCGTGA
>DAOTVS010000109.1:0-13574 GCA_034436375.1 Anaerolineae bacterium
CTGCCGCCGTTGGTCGGCGAGCGGGGCAGGGTGAGGGCCAGCCGGTATTCGTTGCGGATGTCGCCGGCGATTTGCTTGTAATAGGCTTCGATCTGCGCAGGGTCGCTCGTTTCGGTGTAGCGGCCACCTACCGCCTGCACCAGCGACTGCATGGCCGCGCCGTTGTATTCAGGACTCTGAAGGCCGATCACAAAGAGGCTGAGCCCCGCCCGCCGCGCCTGCGCGATGACCTGCTCGGAGGTATGTTGGCTCCGGTTGTCGGCGCCGTCGGTGAGGAGCAGCACTACCTTGCGGCCCGAACGGCTGCTCAGGTCGCCTGCGGCAAGCCACAACCCGTCCCACAGGGCCGTCCAACCCTGGGCCTGAAGCTGGTCCAGGGCGCTGACCGCGGCGCTCTTGTCGGCCGTCCACGACTGGAGGAGCTGCACCTTATCGCCAAAGCCAATGATCTCGACCTGATCGTTGGCGCCCAGTTGATCCAGGAATGCGCGCGCGCCCGCGCGGGCGGCGCTCAGGGGCGCCCCCGCCATGCTGCCGGAATAGTCAATCACCAGGGCAGCCGAGATGGGCGATGGCGCAGCCTGGAAATAGGCCAGCGACGGCTCCTGGACCAGCCTGCTGTCATCGGTTACCCGCAGGTCCGAAGCCTGCAGATCTGTCACCGGCCGGCCTGAGGGATCCAGCACGCGCAGGTAGACAAAGGCCGTCGGTGGAAAGTAGGCCAGGTCGATGCCGGTAATCTCTACCCGGGAGCCGGCGGCGAGGCTGCGCGGCGTCAGCGAAGGCTGGGGTGTGGGCGTTACCATGATGGTCGTCGGCTTTTGTAGCTGGGCGCGCAGGAGCTGGGCGATCTGTTGCTCCTTGTCGAGCCCGTTCTGCTGTGACCAGCGCTCCGCCTCCTGGAACTTGGCCGCGGCTTCATTCGCGGGCAGCGTCTTGCCCCAGGCGATCAGATACTGGGCTTTTTTCTGCGCCAACTGTGCCCGGCAGCTCTTATCGATAGGGCGCGCTAAGCGGTCGTCGATGACGGCGATCGCCTGCTGCCAGGCTTTGGTCTCTTCATAGATGGCCAGCTTGGGCAAAAGCTGGGGGCAATCTCCCACCAGGAGGGGGTAGAACGGCGGCAGGGCATAGCTGTAGAGGAGCCCCGCTATAGCCAGCCCCACACAGCCGATGAGGAGCCCCCCGGCGCCATCCCGCAACAGGTTGGCGCTCGTTTCCTCCTCACTCCAGTCTGCAGCGTCATCATCCCCGGTCGCCCGCCGCCGCAGCACCCCTATCGCCAGTGCGATCACCGCCAACACCGCCAGCGCCCCAGCCAGAGCCACCAGGTGCAGGCGATCCGTCCAGTGCAGGAGCGGCAACGCCGCCAGGACCAACAGCAGGGCGACGATCAGGCGGCGTATCATGCTTCCTCCAGTGTGGGTGCTGCGGCTTCTGGCGCCGGTGCGGCGACCGGCAGACCGATGATCTCGCTCACTTCGGTGCTGGGTGTATAGTGCAGGGCCTGGAAGATACCGTCGAGGTAGAGCCGGTGCCCGGGCACGTGCGCCAGGGCGGTCGCCTCGGGGTCCCCCAGAGTGGTCAACAGGTCCTGCTGATACTCGGGTGTGAGCAGATCGTACCACTCCTTCACCAGGTAAGTATCGACATAAACAATGCCGATACCCCCAGCCATGCTCTCTGCGCAGACGAGCTGGATCTCGCTGCCGATCTCGTCGCGGGCCTGCTCCAGCTCACGGTAGAGATCGCCCTCCAGGGGCGGCAGCACGCGGATGCGCTGGTCGGTTTCGGCGTCGGGCCGGGGCAGCCCGCCCCAGTAGGGGCCCATGATCTCGGCGTCGCGGTCCAGCCGGTTGACGATGGCCAGGGCGCCCCCATCCGGGCCAAGCCTGAGGATGGAGGCCAGCCCTTCCAGGGTCACGCCACGAGTCGTCTGGCGCAGCTCAAAATAGAGACGCTCCAGGGAATCGGTGCGTGCTGCACGCAGCAGGACCTCAAAGGCGGTTTGATGGGGGTACACTTGTTCGCTGAGGCTGCGGTAGCGCACCGAGCGCTCGTCGACGGCAGGCGGCAGGGTGGCCAGGAGCCGGTTCAGGGCCGCCCTTATGGCCTGGAAAGGCTCCTGATCGTTGCGGATCAGGTCATCGGTGCGCTCCAAGAGCTTGTTCAGCGCCGTGATGCGAGCTTGGCGCTCGCTGTGCTCCCGGGCCACACGCCGATAGTCCACCGCTGCATGCAGGAAGGCCAGGCGGCGGCGGTTGGCCGGGTACCACAGGGCGCGCATGTGCTCTTCGATGGTGCGTGGACAGAGCAGGGCAATGGCGCGGTCCAGGTTGCGCCGGGCGCGCCGAAGGGAGCGGTCCAATTCTCCCTGCTCCACCAGGGCATGGGTCTCCTCATCCAGCGCACGGAGGGTGGCTGTGCGGACGATGCGCGCCTGGGTCAGGTCGTTCAGCAGGCTGGCCAGGCCAGCAGGCGGCGTGCTACGGAAAAGCGCCCCTAAGGCTGCCTCTTCACCGCTGGGCCGGCGGAAGTGCACCTCCGGCTCGGCGACATGTACGGCCTGCATCACCAGCGCACGCAAGTTATCGGCGGTGAGGACGCCGTTCAACGCATCGGCGGCCGCCTTTTGCAGATCAGCAGGGAAGCCCCCAACCAACTCAGAGGCAGCCTCGATGGGTGACTGGTAATCGACCGATAACCCGTCACGCGGCGCGTTGACTTGATTGAGTTGCCGGTCAATCTCGCGCAGGACGTGGCGCGCTGCGCCGGCCACCACATCGTCCTCCGTCATGGAAGAACGGAACCAACCGCTGCGGATGAGGGTAAAATTGCCCCAGGTCGCGGCTGCGCTGCGGTTGGCCTGCGGGCGATCCAGTAACTCGCGCGTCTTGGCCGCCGTGATGGCCTGCGCCCAGAGGGCTGAGTAGTGGGCGCGCAACACGGTATCGTTGCCTACCGGCGGCAACTCGATCCCCAGCCAACGGTGTACCGCCTTGGGGTGCGTGGGGGGCTGTTTTTGGAAGGCCATATCCTCCAGCACCCCCAGGGGAGCATTGTCATGCACGTGGCTGCCCAGTCCGGTAAAGCTCATGCGCCCCACGACATAGTGGGTCACCGATACCGTGCGCCCGGCGAAGAGCTCGCAGATCGTCTCGACAGCAGCGTTGGCAATGCCGCGGCCCGTCGCGCCGGCGTTGGAGTGAAAGACGTCGATCTCGATGCGCGTGAGCTGCCCCCCGGCGCGGATCGTCAGATCGTCGATCATCGCCCGGAAAGTGCTTGTCAGCCCCTGGCTCAAGCGCGTTTGCCAGGCCAGGTACGCGACCGCCGGCACCTGCCCCAGCCCCTTGGCCAGGTCTACCGATTTGCAGCCCATGGTCGCAATCACGCGTTCCAGGTGAGCCTCGTGGCCCGGCAGCGGCGCCCGGCCACTGTGTTGGCCGTCAAAGCGAGCGCAGAGGCTACGCACCGTCTCATCGCGCGCCAGGTCGATGGGCACCAGCTCCGAGGCCATCGCCACATCGTCTGTCTCGCTGTAGGCATCGATATATACCACCCGGTGAGCATCGACCATGGCCGGATGCTGGGCAATGGCCTTGAAGCAACCGCCCACGACCAGGGCGATCCTGGGTGTGCGCGGATTCCTTTCTGCCACCGTGGCTTCTCCTCCTGGGGGGAACAAAAAAAGCCCGCCCCGGCAAAGGCGAGCTGAGTACGAGGGCGCCGGAGACCATACCAAGGGTGGAGAGTACCTGCTCACCTTTGCTATGGGAACACCGTTCCCCCGGGTTTGATTGTGGCGGGGATTATAGCATAGGGTTGTAGAAGGGGTCAAGCCCTGCCGCCTACAGCGCCTACCGCCGGGCAAAACAGCCCACGGCCCCATCCGCAGAATGGCGCTTCCCGCACGGCCTGTTTTCTGTTATTATGTAATCGTTTCAGAGGCAGCGCCGGTATGTGCGCCAAGGTGCAAACTAACCGGGTGCGCTTCTTGGATAGGAGGATATGACCATGTGGTTTGGACGTTGCTGGAATTGGTTCGGGGCTGGGCCCGGCGGCTGGGGCTGGATGATGGGAGGCGGCGTGATGATGCTGTTATTTCTGGTGGGGCTGATTATAGTGGGTGTGTGGGCTGTGCGATCCTGGCAAGGCGGCCCGATGAGAACGCAGGCGCATCCCGGGCTGGAGGCGCTCAATCTGCGCTATGCCCGCGGCGAGATCAGCAAGGCTGAATATGAGGAGATGCGGCGCGACATTGAGCGCTAGCAGGCTCACTGAAAGGTTCTGGCGGGCGCGAGCCCGTTCCCTGGGAAGAGACTATGGCAGGGGGGGCAAACGCTCCCCCTGCCCACGTCTACCTCATGATCCTTGTTCCGGGCCAGCGGGCGCCTGTACCAGAGACCGCAGGCGCTCTTCAAACTCGTCGCGGCCAATCTCCCCACGCACATAACGGTCCTCGAGGATGTGTAGGGCATCTCTTTTGCGCTCACGCATGCTGTGCGGATGCAACCGTTGCAGGGCTTTCCAGATCAGCACGCCGCCCGCGCTTAACATCACGAACCAGCCCAGCATTAGAAACCTCCCTCAGGCCGTCTATGGCTATTCGCTGCAGTTCCGCAACAGTTGTGCCACGCGGCCGCGGAGCGCCTCGCACTGCCGCCTCGCCGGCTGCCGGTTCGTCTGGACCATTATGCGGGCGGACACAGGGAAGCTGGTTTTGGTGATACCGTTACGGGTGACCGTAGGAACGGGCGTTCCCTGGTGCACTGCCTGGAGATAGCTGACGATGTAGCTCAGCCAGCTATCGCTGAGCTGCTGCGTATCCCACATCGGCATTTGGCCCCGGCCCTGGCGCACGGTCTGCTCCATGGTGCTCATGGGGAGCGATTCAACCTCAGACACGGGGGCCGCCCCTTCTTGATTAGTGGGGTGGCACACGCAGCCAAAGCTGGATAGGACACAAGGGCGGCGCCATCGTGAGGCACGGTGCACCCGCTGGCTATCGAGGAGCAAGTTCCATGCCAGGTTTCCCAGGCATCGGACAGAGGCTCATCTCTTATAGGTTGAGATGCCCGTCAGGCTGTAGATCATGCAGTGACCGGTGATAGCTGTGAACAACAGCACTCCACCCGCCAGGGCCAGAGCAATTCTCCTGCGCCGGGCGCCCCCGGCATAGAAGGGGGCCAGGCCGGACCACAACAGGCCTGCCCCCAGCGTCGCGCGGATCAAGCGATCAACCCTGCTTTCGTTGCGTTCGAGCATCAGCCAGACCTCCTTTGTCGTGAGAAGCATCGACTGCTTCGTCTGTGAGCTGGCCAGCAACAGGTGTGCCAGGGCGGTGCGCTTGCCTGGCCTGCATCCTGCCAGGCTGACCAACGAGAGGCGCCGAGCCCGCCGGGAGGGTGCATCCAGGACCCGTATCCGCCGCCCGGGTTGCAGCCGGCTATGCCGCCACGTTGCCAAGCCTCAACCTGGGAGAGGGAGGCACAGGGCATGTCCAGCCGCCCAAAAGGCCCTGTACCAGGGTAGCGCGAAGGGTAAAGCCTGCTTGCCAGGGCAGAGCGCTCGTGGCGGCAGCCTGCTGGCCGCGAACTCGCTGACGCATCTTGGAATACACCCCGCTGGGAATGCACATTGACGCTCTGCCGCCAGGGGGTATAATGGCCAGAAGTTACTCTGCATTGAATGCTTACACGGAGGCCCTGATGTGTCATTGACGCATGTGGACGAGCGTGGTCAGGCGCACATGGTGGATGTAGGGGAAAAGCCGATCACACGGCGGGAGGCGGTGGCTCGCGGCTGGGTAGTGATGAAATCCGAGACCCTGGCCCTTATCCAGGCCGGGGGGCTGCCCAAAGGCGATGTATTGGCCACGGCGCGCATTGCCGGTATCATGGCCGCCAAGCGCACCTCTGAGCTGATTCCACTCTGCCACCCGTTGCCGCTGGACTCGGTCACTATCGAGTGTCGGCCCGATGAGGCGGCCAGCGCCGTGGAAATCACGGCAACGGTGCGCGTCACGGCGCGCACCGGCGCTGAGATGGAGGCCCTCACCGCCGCCTCGGTCACAGCGCTGACCATCTATGATATGTGCAAGGCCGTGGACCGCTCGATGCATATCGAGTCTGTGCGGCTGCTGAGCAAATCTGGCGGCCGCAGCGGCACGTGGGAATTGCCGGCGGGAGAGGCGGAGCGGCGGCCGTGATCAGCTGGCTGTAGCATGACGGCCGCAGGACCAGGGCCACGTTGAGGCCGCGACAGCGCGGCCCTGGGCATCACCTCATCTACTCCTTTGCCTCTGTCAGGATCTCGACCCTATCCCCAACCTTTACCAGGCTTGGCTCCAGGATGCGCACAAAGATGCCTTCGCGCGGCATGACACAATCGCCAGCCTGATAGTAAATGGCGCAGCGGTCATGACAAATCTTGCCGATCTGCGTCACTTCGGCCAGGGCCGAGCCAATGCGCAGGCGGGTGCCGATGGGCAGAGTGTGCAACACCAGACCTTCGGTCGTGATGTTCTCTGCAAAACTGCCGGCGTGCACGTTCAGCCCCTTGGCCCGCATCTTCTCGATGGATTCCCAGGCCAGCAGGCTCACCTGGCGGTGCCAATGGCCGGCATGGGCGTCACCTACAATGCCCCAGTCGGCCCGCAATTCAGCCTGCCCCACGTCGTGCTTGGGCGTGCCTTTGCGTTCGCTCACACAGACAGCCAGGACCCTGCCGATGCTTTCCATGCAACCCCTCCTGAACTCTAACCCCCGATCCGCGATATTCGCTTGCTCATGGCCAGGCCCTCGCCCGTGCCCATGTGGTGCCCGGCAGGCTTGGCGCGGATCGCCTGCAATATCAGATCACGCAATTCGGCGTCGCTTGCCCCGCAGCGCAGCGGCCCGCGCAGGTCAAAGGACTGCTCCGCGGCCAGGCAGGGCAAAAGCTGTCCATGGGCCGTCAGGCGCAGACGGTTGCAGCGGCTGCAAAAATGCTCGCTGAGCGGGCTGATGAAACCGATTGACCCACTCGCGCCCGGGATCTGCCAGTACTGCGCGGGCCCGGCCCCTGGCTCTGTCACTGCCTGCAAGGGGCCGAACACCTTCTCTATGCGCGCCCGGGTTTCGGCCGAGGCGACAAAGTGATCGCGCGCCCAGAGTGGATCGGCGCCCAGGGGCATGACCTCGATGAAGCGCACGTGCCAGCCATCCTCGACCGTGCGCCGGGCCAGGTCGGCCGCCTCGTCGTCGTTCAGCCCACGAATGACCACGGTATTGATCTTGATGGGCGCCAACCCCGCCCGCCTGGCGGCCGCCAGCCCTTCCAGCACATCCTCGAGTCGGCCCCATCGTGTCATGGCGTGGAAGCGCTCGGGCCGCAGAGAATCGAGGCTGACGTTGACCCGCTTCAGCCCCGCCAGCGCCAACCGGCCGGCCATCTCGGGCAGAAGCGTGCCATTGGTGGTCATGGCCAGGTCGCTCACCCCGGGGATTCCCGCCAGCATCGCTACCAGCTGCTCAGCGCCCTTGCGAGCGAGGGGCTCACCCCCAGAGATGCGCAACTTGCTCACACCGATACCGGCCATGATGCGCGCCAGACGTGCAATCTCTTCGTAGCGCAAGATTTGCTCGTGATCCAGGGGCGGCACGCCCTCTTCAGGCATACAATAGATGCAGCGCAGGTTGCAGCGATCCGTAATCGAGATGCGCAGGTAATCAATAGGGCGATTGTGGGAATCGCAGTATGTCATCTGCTGACCTCACCGAAATGAGGAGAACCGGCTCTTCCACCAGCGCAAGCTGGCGATACGACGCGAAGCAGATGCGATTGCGCCTTGAAAGAAGAGGCGCTATCCGTATATGCTCCTGGGGCGCGGCCCTGCGAAAGCAGTATAGCACAACTTTGCCTCGCAGACCAGCCTATGGCCGGGTAGCGCCCTCTAGGTCGTGTTTGCAAACCGTCGTAGCCTAGGGCCTTGTGCCCGTTTTACCTCACTATGCGGCAAAGTACTCTTTGCCTCATGGCGCCAGTCTCGCCGCTTACGGCGCCCACAAGGGGCTATGCTACGGGTTTGCAAACACAACCTAGCCTATTGACGCGGGCCCGCCGAGGGTTTAGAATGTGTATAGTGCCCAATATCCTGTAAGCCATCGTGTATGCCGCAGGTTGCCTGCAGGAGGGTCCGATGATCAGCCTTCAGGATGTGACCAAGGTTTACCGCATGGGCCAGGTGCAGGTGCCGGCGCTGCGGGGAGTCTCCCTCTTTGTCGGGGCGGGCGAGTGGGTGGCCATCATGGGGCCCTCGGGCTCGGGCAAGTCTACCCTCATGAACATCATCGGCTGCCTCGACACGCCTACCTCCGGCAAGTATCTCCTCGACGGCGTGGACGTCGGCGCCCTCAACGACAACGGCCTGGCCGAGATCCGCAACCGCAAGCTCGGCTTTGTCTTCCAGTCCTACAACCTGCTGGCCCGCACCAGCGCCCTGGACAATGTGGAGCTGCCTCTCATCTATGCCGGGGGCGCGAACCGGCGGCGCCGGGCAGAAGAGGCCCTGAGGCGGGTGGGCCTGGTGGACCGCGTGCACCACCGGCCCAATCAGCTCTCGGGCGGCGAGCAGCAGCGGGTGGCCATCGCACGCGCCCTGGTCAACAACCCCTCCGTCCTTCTGGCCGATGAGCCGACCGGCAACCTCGACTCGCATTCCGGCGCCGAGATCATCGAGATCTTGCGCCGCCTGCACGCCCAGGGTCTGACCATCGTCCTCGTGACCCACGATCCGGGGATTGCCGCCTGCACGCAGCGCATCGTCCGCCTGCACGATGGCGAGATCGTCGCCGACGAGCGCACCCAGCAGGAAGCCTGCGCGCTGCCCTAGCTAGCTGCCCGCAGGAGCCACATTGGCGCCGTCTGGAGTCCCCAGCTTGGGCGTCCTGGCGTTGCCAGGGTGCGTCCCTCGCGCTATCCGGAGCGCCTTGCTCCAAAGCTAGGCAGAGACGCCCCAGCAAGCTGGGGGCTCAGGACGCGCTTGGGCTGTTTTCAAGTCTTCCCTATGCTCAGGGGCTGCCGGCGCGCCAGGATGAGGACTCTGGCTGAGCCGCGCACCACGTCGAGCGTGGCCCTGGCCAGGATCCAGGCCGTCACATCGGGCAGCAGGCCATACCTCTCCGTCCAGCTCGTCCCTTCGCCTTTGACTGAGGCCAGCAGGGCCGGTAGCGTGAGGAGGGCCAGCGCGAGCGCCACTCCCGCCAGCGCCGCGCCCGACGCCCATGCAGATCCTCGTCGCGGCGCGCACCTGGGTGCCCTCGAGTCGGGCAAGATCGCGGACGTGCTGGTGGTGGATGGCGATCCCCTGGCCGGCCTGCAGGCGCTGCAGCAGGTGCGGCTGGTGATCAAGGGGGGAGAGGTGATCCGGCGCGGGAAATAAGCGGGAGACCGCCGGTCCGTGCAGAGATCACCTTTGGGGCGGCGTAACTGTTCAGAGTAGGGCCGGCAAGCGGCTTCTGGTTATGGTATAGCTAGGGCATGACGATATCTGGAGGTATATCCGATGGGCAGACAGGAGCTTATCGACAGCATCGCCTATTGTGGCCTGGTATGCGGTAGAGGCTAGGTCATACGGCTCCAGAAAAGCGGTGTCGTTGATTGATCTTCCCGGCGCCGCCCATCTTGTGCTTCGAGTGCCATACCATTTGACATCTCAGACTGGTAATGGTATTATATCGTCTGTCCTTACTGTGTAGTCTCGGCCCGCCGCTGAGGATTGCGGCCCGGGTAGTGGGACGCACTGCAGGTAGTAGAATACGGGCGGGTGTAGCTCAGCTGGCAGAGCGTCTGCTTCCCAAGCAGAATGTCATGGGTTCGAATCCCACCACCCGCTCCTGATCCAAGGGTCCAGAAATGGATCCGTGGCTCAGTTACACGCCCACCGGCATGCCGGTGGGCGTTTTTCATGGTGCGCGCAAGCATTGTCCGCCGGCGCCCGCCGATCGCCCCGAAAGACATAACTGCCTTCGCGCTTTTGCCATGCCGGATCCGGTTCTTGAGGTCGACATTCTGCTCAGTAGCCCGCTCCTGATCATCGACGCCAGGTACAAGCTTGAGGCCGCCCAGGCGGGCCTGTACCGGATGCTGGCCTACTGCCGAGTCCTCTGTCTCTCACACGCGCCGTTCCACACGCAGCCGCTACAACGGCCCAGGCACTGCCTTCCTTCCGGCCCGCCGCCGACGAGCAGCACGAACGACAGCGACTTGGCCGGGACCATCACGTTCTGCTCGGTGAGGTATACACCGATCGCTTCGGCAGGCAGCAGGGCGAAGAGCATGCGCTGCGCCTCTATAGCCCAGTCTTCCTCGCCGTCGCCAGGGGCCCAGCGGGCAGCGTTGCGCCCGGCGCGCAAGAGGCTCTCGACGTGCCCGGCCAGCCGGGAGACCGCGAGCGCGCCGATCTGATCGAGGAGATAGGCGTGCGAAAACTCTTGCCTGGCAAAGGCGCGGGCAGCCTGCGTCTCGAGCAGCGCGCCGATAGTGCAGACGGCGGCGATCAGCGTGTGGACGCCGGAGATATGCTCCGCAGGGATGCCGGGTAGGAGCAGCTTAGCGAGGCCGGCCGCCTCCATCTCCGCCCAGATGGCCGCGGGTTGCACCAGCACTTTGGCCTCTGCCAGGGCTGCCTCGGCGCGGCTCAGGAGCATTTCAGGTATAGGCCGTTTCTGGCTCCCCAATGAACGGCGCAGCATGGCGAGGTCGGGGATGATCTCGGTGACAGCAGGACGCACTATGCCCGACATCGGCTCTGCGCTGGCATTCGACTCCAAACCCAAGGTCTGCTCGCCCCTCTCAAAACCGCTATGGTGTCTATACCATTATACCGCGCCCGAGGCAGGCAAGAAGTGCTATTGTTCCTCCAGGTTACCGGCCGGTCAACCAGGGATAGGCAGGGTCTCTGCCGCGCGCGGCAACACGGTGACGGTCGCATCGCGGCCCAACCGGCGGAAGGCGTCATCGAGCGCCGCGTCAACGCTCCGGAAGGGCACAAAGCCCAGCTTCCGGGCCGCCTCGTCGCTCAGGCCGCCCGAGACGATGCTCACCTGCCGGCCCTGGCGCACGTGCGACCAGGCGATGGCCAGGGCGGCGGCCGGAATATCGGCAATCCGGCCGGCAGCGATGGCCGCTTCGATCTCCACGGGCGTCCAGGCGGTGTATTCGAGCATCTCGGGGTGCATGACGGAGACGCCCTCCGGGCAGGGGGTGACGATGATCAGGGTGCCCCCGGGGCGGGCGGCCAGCTCAGCCGGGTAGAGGGCCTTGTGCGCCTGCCAGAACTCGAGGTCGGCAGGGAACGACCCGGCGACGACGATATCGGCAGGGGCGGGGAAGGGCGCCGAAAGCGCCGCCCGCGAAACCTCGGCGGCCCGGCGGAAGGCTGCCTGCAGGTCGCCGTAAAAGGCGGCCACTGTCTGCCCCGCTTCGTTCTGGACCGTATTCAGAATGACGTTCACACCGGCGCGCCGGGCGACCGCTTCCAGCTCCTGCCGCACCGGGTTCTCCACCTGCCCCAGGTAGCAGGGGCGGGCGCGGGTGCCGAGCAGGTGCGTGGCGCCGGTGGTCTCGGCGCCCGATACGCCCGGCTGCACGATCTTGGCGCCGCCGGCAAAGCCGGGGATGTGGTGAGGGTAGACGCTGCCAACGCCGATGGAGAGGTCGGCCTCACACACCAGCCGGTTGATCGAAATCGGCGTGCCGTTGGGGGTTGCGCCCAGGTCCACCAGGTTGCTGCAGTCGCGATAGTCGTGGTTGACGATGCGGATGCGGCTGACAACCTGCGGGCCGAACTTGGCAAGGATTTCGCCGTCGGTCATGGCGCGGTGGGTGCCCAGGGCAATGACCAGCGTGATCTGCGCGTCGGGCAGGCCACCAGCGTTCATCTCGTCCAGCAGCTCGGGCACGATGACAGCTGTGGGCGTGAGCCGGGTGTTATCGTCGGCGATGATGACTGCGTTCCGTCTTCCCCGCGCCAGGTCGCGCAGCGGGGGCGCCCCGATCGGCTCGGCCAGCGCCCGGCGGACTTCCGCCTGCAGGTCTACCACCGGCGGGTAAGCGGGCGGCGCAAGAATGGCCAGCAGGTTGCCTGCCGGCACCTCAAAGCTCACTGTGGCCTGCGGTCCATACGGTATGGTGATGACCCCGTCACCCAACACTCCGACCTCCCTAACGACAACGTACGATGAAAACGCCCTTCGGCTTCCGGGCATCATGCTCCGCATGCGGCCGGAACAGGCCTTCTTATACGGTGTCTGGGATAAGGCCGGGCTTGGGCGGAGCGGACCAGCCGGCAATTGCCCGGAAGGGCGCTGGCGCTATTCTCAGATCAGCGCGACCTGCAGCGCCTCAGCGAGGTTGCTGGCGCCGATGACCTTGATGCCAGGGGCGCCGCCGCGCGGGTTCTCGCACTGCATCTGGGGCACCAGGCAACGCGTAAAGCCGAGCTTGGCCGCCTCGCGCAGGCGACGGTCGAGGTGGCCCACGGAGCGCAACTCGCCGGAGAGGCCGATCTCGCCAATGACGGCCAGGTCCGAGGCGACGGGCCGGTCGCGGTAGCAGGAGGCAATGGCGGCGGCGACGGCCAGGTCGGCGGCGGGCTCGTTGATGCGTAGCCCACCCACCACATTGATAAAGATATCCTGCGTGGCCAGCGAGAGTCCTGCCCGCTTGGTCAGCACGGCCGCCAGGATGAGCAGGCGGTTATAATCGATGCCGTTGGCCGTGCGGCGCGGCAGGCTGAGGCTGGTGGGGCCGGTAAGAGCCTGGATTTCCACCAGCAGCGGGCGCGTGCCCTCCATCGTGACGGCGATGGCCGAGCCGGCGGCGGCCGCCTGGCGCTCGGCGAGAAAGACCTGGGAGGGGTTGGCGACCTCCGCCAGGCCCGTCTCGTTCATCTCAAAGACGCCCACCTCGTTGGTGGACCCGAATCGGTTCTTGACGCCGCGGAGCAGGCGAAAGGCGTGAAAGCGCTCGCCCTCCAGGTAGAGCACCGCATCTACAATGTGTTCCAACACCCGCGGCCCGGCGATTGTGCCCATCTTGGTGACATGACCCACGATAAAGATCGGCACCCCGGTGGATTTTGCCATTCGCAGCAGCGCCGTAGCCCCCTCGCGCACCTGCCCCACCGAGCCGGCGGAAGAGGCCAGCTCCTCCAGGTAGACGGCCTGGATGGAATCGACGACAGCCAGGGCCGGATGCATCCGCTCGATGTGGCCCAGGATCTGGCTGAGGTTGGTCTCGGCCAGCACGTAGAGGTTATCGGACAGGGTGCCCAGGCGATCGGCGCGCAGGCGGATTTGCTGGGCCGACTCCTCGCCGGATACATAGAGCACCCGAGCCCCCTGGGCGGCTAGCAGGCCCGAGACCTGCAGCAGGAGGGTCGACTTGCCAATGCCCGGGTCGCCGCCGATAAGCGTCACCGAGCCGGGGATGATGCCCCCGCCCAGCACGCGGTTGAACTCGTCGAGGGGGATGCTGATGCGCTCATGCCGGCTGGTGGCCACCTGGTTCAGGGGCTGGGCTTCGCTGGT
>DAOTVS010000110.1:0-6259 GCA_034436375.1 Anaerolineae bacterium
GCAGGCATGTCGCGCAACAGCACCTCGCCCAGGGTCACGAATACGCCCTGCCGCCCGGCCAGGGTAGTGAGATCGTCATGCAGCAGATCCAACGTGAGATGGGTATCGGACAAGGCCCAGCCTCCCACAGGGGAACCATCGAGCAGGAAAAGAGCCCCCAGAGGCTGCCTGTGGAGGCTCACCGATGTCCAGACTCTATCACGTTTCCGCCGGCCTGACAACAGGCCGTTCCCTCATGAGGTGCGGCTCGATTGGGGGCAGAAGCCAGGGCCGTGGGGCATTGCGCCGGAGATCATTTGATGCAGGTAATGAGGTTGGGCTTTCTATCGGGCGCGCTGGCAGGCGCCTCCTGCCGGTAACCGAATACGGCCGCATAGAAAGGCTTGTAGCCCTCGGGGATTTGCAGCTCTTTTCGCAGTGCGTTACCCTGCGGCGAATAGAACGCCAGCGTGACGAAGAAAATCCAGCACGACCCCAGCCCGAGCGACTCGGCCGCCAGCAGCATGTTCTGAGTGGCGGCGGCGCAATCCGCTTCGAGGGGCACGGGGGACCGCTCATTGCCCGAGACGATGATCAGCGCCGGCGCACCGTACAGGCAATCGAACCCTTCATCATTCCCCAGCGCCCGCAGCTGCTCAATATCCATCTGCCTGGCGGCTTGTTTCGCTGCCAGGTTCAGCCTGTCCAGCAGGCCCCTGTTCTGGATAGCTGTAAAATGCCACGCCTGGCCCCCGGCGTTGGGCGCATAGAGCCCCGCCTCCAGTATCGCCTGTAGTTCTTCCTCCGTGATCTGCTCATCCTTGAAGCTTCTGGTGCTCCGGCGCTGCTTGATGATTCTCAGGGTCTCATTGTCAAGCACGAGTCATCCCTCATTCAGCCTTTTACTCATGTGCTGTAGGGGCCGATCAGTATTGCTTCCAGCCTCGGGCGCCTCACGTGCAGCCCGGGTTCTATCGGCCAACATAGTGAGCACCCCGCCCTACGCCCCGCCCTCTACGATCTTGATCTCCTCCTCCGTCAGCCCGTAAAGCTCGTACACCAGTTGGTCAATTTGCTTATCCGTCGCCTCGATCTGCCGCTGCAGGAGCGTCTTGTCATGCGCCGTCTTGGCGGCAGCCAGGTCTTGGTGCAGCTTGAGCATCTGCTCCACCAGCGCCACCATGCGGTCGTGGCGGGCTTGATCGGCAGGATCGGAGAAGTCAATGCGGCGGATCGGCAATCGCTCAACGAACTGAGTGAAATAGCGGAAAAATCCACCGCGCAACGTGGTGCTGATGCTTTTCAGGTAGAAATCCAGGACACGGCTATTCAGGAGTCCCAACACATATCTGGGCGCCTCGCGAACATCGGGCCGCAATGTGATGCCGTATCCACTGGTGAACGCATATTCGCCCGCTTCATCCAATGCAAAGGCGGCACGATCAGCTATGTCAGGCACGAGGATTTTGGGTAGCTGCATAAGGTCGATGTTCTTCGGATATATGTACGCGTACCAGTCCTCACCGCGCATTCTGCCATGCTCGCGGCTCTCAAGATAGGTTCTGTTCTCCTGAAGATATGCGAAGGTCTTGGGAAATCGGGTCTTCATCTCACGTGTCGAAAGGAGCTTCACACGCGTATCTTCTACCTGGTAGGGGATGATCACCACCTTGCCTGAGGGCAGGACGCGATACGGCTTGATCTCACGCCCTTGCAGGAAGAGTCTCACACCAGCCCGCTCTAGTGGGATATCTCTGTCCAACTGCTTTGAGTGGACGGTTATGAATTCGCCTTCGTCACTGACAAGGTCCAGGACATATACTTCATTGGCGCTGGTGCGGATACCCTGCGCCATCCGCGCAGCAACGTCGCCGAGCTTGTGGGGCATGCAACCCAGCTTGTCAAGAAGTCCTGCTCCCAGCCCTATGGCGAAGTTCCACTCAGTATCGCCAATATCGCTAGTCAGGACAGTGCCCTCAGCCGCCTGGCCAGTACTGCGCCATTCAGCCAGGTCACTTACCTTTGTAACCCGGCACCCCTCGCTTCCCGCCTTATCCAGGAACATCAGGCACGTATAGGTCGTGGCGCCATGGAACACCTGCTGGTCGCCAAAGTGCACGACCCCCGCCAGGTGCCGGCCCTCGGCAATCAGCCGCCGCAGAGGCTCGCCATATTGGGCGTTGAAGAACTTGTGCGGCAAGATAAAGCCCAACCGGCCGTGCTCGTTCAGCAGGCTGAGGCCCTTTTCCACAAACACGACATAGAGGTCATAGTTGCCCTTGCCGGCGGCGCGGTAGTGCGCCTTGTAGTGCTCGACCTCCAGCGGCGCCCACTCTTTCATGGTCTGGATGCGCACATAGGGCGGGTTGCCGATGACACAGTCAAAGCCACCCGCCGCCATCACGGCCGGGAACTCGGCCGCCCAGTCAAAGGCGTTGACCCGTTCCACGTCGTCGGGGGTAAAGGCGCCGGGCAGCCAGCCCGTATAGAACTCGGGGCCGATAAGCGAGTTCCCGCACTTGATATTGGCGGCCAGGTCCGGCAGGGCGCGCTCGGGCATGAGCTGCGGGGCAAAGGTCGCCGACTCCGCCTCCAGCACCTTCAGGAGGAGTGAGAGCTTGGTCACCTCCACTGCCTGGGGGTCGATATCCACGCCGTAGAGGTGGTCCAGCAGGATGCGCTTGCGCTCGGCTGTGGTGAGGCGCCACTCGCCGCCTGCCGCCTGGTAGAGCGCGGGGTTGCGCCCGCGCGCCCACTTTTCCGGCTCGTTCCGGCTGTACCACTCGCGATACCAATCCAGCAGGTACTGGTAGGCGCCGATGAGGAACGAGCCCGAGCCGCAGGCCGGATCAAGGATTCTCAGGCCGGCGGCCTGCTTGGGCGTCTTGCCCGCCAGCAGCTTGCCCACGGTGTGCTGCACGATGTATTCCACGATGTAGGTGGGAGTATAGAAAACGCCGCCCGCCTTTTTGACCTCGGGTTTATCCTCCACCACAGCCCGGTGCGCGGGCGTCAGGCGGATGACCTTGCCCAGGAACTGCTCGTAGACCTGGCCCAGGATATCCGCCGGCAGCACTGAAAACTCGTAGGGGCTCTCGGGGTAGTAGAGGCGGCGGATGATCTCCTTCAGCGGCTTGTCATCGATGGCCAGGCCCAGGGTAAACTCATCGGGCGGCTCGGCGCGGCCCTTTTCGGCGCTAAAGTGGAAAAGGCCTGAGTTGTAGCGCTGGTCGGCGCGCGCGAACATCTCGCCCAGCCGGGCATAGGTGTTGGCGCCGTTGAGCAGGGCCTGCAACTGGCCATAGGTCTCGATGCCCCGGTCCTCGCAGATGCGCAGGAAGATGATGCGGTCGATGGTGGACTGCACGGCGAAATTCAGCTCGCGCGGGCGCAAGGAGGGGTTGCGCAGGGCCAGGTTATGGGCCAGTAGCTCCCGCCACGATTCGATCTCCTGCAGGAAAGCATCATCGACCTCGGCCGTGCCCTTTTTGGCCTTGTTCGATTCGGCATAGCGGTCGAAAGAGCCCTGCAGCACCGCCTCGCGGGAAAAGACGGCGGCGATCTCCTCCCAATGCGTGGGGTAGTCCTGGTAAGTGAGAAAGCTTATCCGCGCCACGCCCGCCTTGTCGGCCTTTTCCGGCTTGATGCGGCAGTCATAGACGGCGAATTCCTCAAAATCGCTGAGGATGCTCAGGGGCAGCTTGGCCGACCAGGCGTAGCGCCGGAGCTGAAAGGCTGCGCCCACATCGCCGCGGATATCCACCGAGGGTTTTTTGGCCTCCAGGAAGAACTTGCGCTCCTTGCCGATCTTGAAGCAATAATCGGGCGCCTTGGTCGCGTCGCCGACCTTGATCGAATCTTCGTGGATGACATCTTTGTAGGCCTCGGAATAGCCGTGCTTGTTATACATATCCCAGCCGAGGGCCTCAAAGAAGGGGTCGAGGAATTCGATACGCAGCTGCGCCTCGTTGTACTGCCCGGCACGGTAGGCGGCGCGGTTGCGATCAAAGCGCTCGACGAGATCGAGGATGGCAGGGGGGACTGAGGGCATCGGTGGCCTGCTCCTTTGTTAGCGCCGGGTGAGAAACCCGGCCTACCCGAAGGCGGCCGGAGAATCTCACTGAAATACGATTTCCCGATCAGGAGTTCTCTACCCCGTCGCCATACTGCCCATAGTCCTGCCAGGCGGCGATCATGGCGCGATAGTTGGCCATTGGCACGTCGGGCTGCACGGCGTTGGAGACGCCCAGCACCAGCCCGCCGCCGGCCTTGCAGGTGAGCAGGCGCTCTTTGGTCTGCGCGTAGATCTGCTCGGGCGTGCCCAGCACCATCAGGCCGACGTCGATATTGCCACACAGGCACAGCCGGCCGCCGGTGATCTGCTTGGCCTGCACGAGGTCCATACCGGCAATGGGGTCGATGGCCTGCAGGGCATCGAGGCCACTTGTCGCCAGGTCTTCCAGGTAGGGGGTGAGGTTACCGTCGGAGTGCAGGATGGTATAGAGCCCCATCTGCCGGCACCCTGTGGCCCAGCGGCGCAGGTAGGGGAGGATAAAGCGCTCCATCTGCGGGCGGTTGAAAAAGGGGCCGTGGTTATCGGCAATGTCGGAGGAGGTTTCGGCGATCTCAATGCCCAGGTCGCGCACCCGCCTGGCCTGCTCCAGCCCGTGCTCCAGGGTACGCTGCGCCTGCTCGTCGATCTCTTCCGGCGCATCAAACAGCTTGTAGCTGAACTCGAGATAGTGCTCGGCCCCCGGCATGGCGATGACACCGCCGGTGCCCGCCACGAGCATCAGGTCCGCTGGGGCCAGCCGGGCCAGGACCTCCATCTGGCGGAAGCGGGCCTCCTCGGGCAACCAGTAATAGGCGGGGGCACCCGGTGCGACTTCCCAGTAGTTGGTGGGCACCGAGAGCGCGGCAAAGTGCATCTCCTCGCACACGCTCAGGATAATCTCGGCGTTGGCGTGCAGCGCCCGCTCCTGTTCCGCAGGTGTGAGGGCGGCAAACTCGTTGCCCAGCGTTACATGCTTGCCCGAGGCCTGGTCCCAGCCCTGGAACTCGAGCTCCCAGATGGGCACGGCGCCCGCCGGTTGGCGCTTTTCCAACGCCGCAATCATGTCGTCTCTTTTGGTCATGACCGTCACTTTTCTCCCGGGTCTTTACATCGTAGAGCGCTCGGCAGCCCCCTGCGCCCGACCGGAGTACGCTGGCCCGATAACATAGAGATAATAGGTTGCGCATTGCTCGCTGTCAAATACTGGGATCGCACCTGCCATCACCGTCAGCATCCATGGTGAAACATCCGCAGCGGCCATTTGACTTCTGTCTTGCCGCACCATACAATGCCGCTAGATGGCCATTCTTCTGGCTGGCCGGGTTCTACATTATCTGGCCGCCGGGCGGGGGTGTTGCAGGGGCGGCTTGAGTCGCTCGTCTCAGCATCTCACTGTAGCAGGTCGCGAGGACGAGCAAAAGTCGCCATGACAACACCCACCCCACGCCCCGGAGCAGGTTGTCCGGCTACCGTAGCGCCGGCAGCTGGCGCTACGTTCTGAGAATGTGACGCAGGCAAAAGATGATTATCGAAACCCCCCGCTTGGTCATCGCGGCCCCTTCCAGCGGCTGTGGCAAGAGCACGGTGGCCACGGGGCTGATGGCAGCGCTGGCGGCTACGCGGCGCGTGCAGGGCTTCAAGGTCGGCCCCGATTACATCGACCCCGGCTATCACACCGCGGCCAGCGGCCGGGTCTCGCGCAATTTGGATACCTGGCTGATGGCCCCAGCCGGCGTGCAGGCCGTGTTTGCCCGGGCTGTTGCCGGCGCCGATATTGCCATCATCGAAGGGGTCATGGGGCTGTTCGATGGCTACAGCGCCCATGCCGAGAGCGGCAGCACGGCGGAGGTGGCCAAGCTTCTGGGCGCGCCGGTCATCCTGGTGCTGGACGTCAGCTCGATGGCCCGCAGCGCCGCGGCGCTTGCCTGTGGCTATCGTGACTATGACCCCATGTTGAGCGTCGCGGGTGTGATCTGCAATCATGTGGCCAGTGAGCAGCACGCCCGCTGGGTACGAGAGGCAATCGAGGATGTCGGGTTGCCCGTGCTCGGGTGCCTCCCTCGCCTCGAGGCGCTGCGCATCCCGGAGCGCCATTTGGGCCTGGAGATGGCTGTAGAGCGGCGGGCAACGCTGCCCGCGTTTCTGCAGCACCTGGCAGGCGCCGTTTCCCAGTATGTAGATCTGCAGCGGGTGCAGCGCATCGCAGAGACGGCGCAGCCCCTCGAC
>DAOTVS010000111.1:0-2191 GCA_034436375.1 Anaerolineae bacterium
CTGTGCGGCTGCTGGGCTATGATGTGGAGCCCGCCGTCCGGCCCGGGGAGGCCATCCACCTCAAGCTCTACTGGCAGGCATTGGCGCCCATAGCGGGGAGCTATACGGTCTTTACCCACCTGATCGATGCCCAAGGGCAGTCGCAGAGCGGTCACGACGGCCTGCCCGTGCGCGGCGCCCGCCCAACGGCCGGCTGGGCGCCCGGTGAGGTGATCGTGGATGAGCATGACATCGCCGTGCCCGCCGGCGCCCCGCCCGGAGATTATACGATCGAGGTGGGCCTCTACAATGCGGCCACAGGCGTGCGCCTGCCCGCCGTGGATGCCCGGGGGCAGAGGCTCGAGCAGGACCGCATTGTGCTTGGGCCTGTGGCTGTGGGAACTGCGCCTTGATGCCCTGTAAGCGCCGGGCGGCTTGCTCCGCTGCCATCCGGCAACCAAGTCCAGGGCCGGGCGGTTGCGCAGCTTCAAACCCGGCTGCCCTGGCAGACAAAGCGCGGGGCCGTGCACGGCCCCGCGCTCGTCTAAATCAACAACGGTAGGCGGAGATTACTGAGGAACCTGCTGGCGTTGGGCGTCGAAGCAGGCACGGCAAAGCACCGGCCTGTCGCCACGCGGCTGGAACGGAACTTCGGTCTCAACGCCACACTGCGCGCAAATGACCGGGAACATCTGGCGCGGGCCGGAGCTCATCATGCTCATCCGGCTACGACGAATGCGACGGCACTCGGGGCAGCGAGCGGGCTCGTTCTGGAAGCCTTTGGTTGCGTAAAACTCCTGCTCCCCAGCGCTAAAAACGAACGTCGTCCCACAATCACGACACGTCAAAGTCTTGTCAATGTAGCTCACGGATGCCTCCTTTGAGTTGCACACTCGGTTATCACAGTCGGTTGGTAGTTGGATCGGCCATCCTGAGCCAGCACCGGGGTTACCACACCACCCATCGGCGTCGGGCGACCACGGAAGCAGTCGGAGACCTCACCAAGCACCACTGTTTAACAGTATAGCGCATATTTGCCACGTTGAGCGATGCGGAGGCATTTTCTAAGAATCCTCTAAGATTCAATGAACGAGGGGGATGCAGGAAGCGACGCGGGCCAAGCCGCGTCGCTTCCTGCACCCCCTTTGTTCATTTGAGAGGGTAAAAGGCCAGCCGGCCATGCTCGGGGAGCGGCGGACCGATGAGCGGGCGCGCATAGGCCAAAAAGGCTTCGGTCGCGCCTTCCTGGGGTTCAGCCATATACTCTGGCGGCAACAAGCGCTCGCGGTTGGCCACCTGCTCCAGGGGGGTCAAGCCGGTATGGGTGCGGTAGACCGGCCCCGGCTCGCGCACCAGGGTCACCATCTGCGCCGTCTGCCCTTCCTGCAGGGCGCGCACCGCCGCGCGCCCGACCTCGTAGGCCTCCTCGGCATCGACCGGCGACATGAGGCAGGTGCTGGCGCGCTGCATCGTGTCGGGCTTTTCAAAGCGCGCCTTGAGCCCGGCGCTGCGGGTCACCTGGTCGGCCAGGTAAGCGCTCACGCCGCCCAGTTGCTGATGACCAAAGGCGTCGACCGCCGCCGACACCGCCGCCAGGAAATTGCCCTGCGGGTCGCGGATGCCCTCGCTGACAGCGAGCACGCAATAGCCCAGGCGCCGGACGACGCGCTCCACGTCGGCCAGAATGCCCTCCAGAGTCACCGGCCGCTCGGGCACATAGATCAGCTGCGGCGCCGCATCGGCGCGGCCCTCGCGCGCCAGGGCGGTGGCGGCGGTGAGCCAGCCGGCGTGGCGGCCCATGATCTCGATGATCTTGACTGGCGTGGAGGCGGCGCCCGCCTCGGTATCCAACCCGGCATCACGCAGGGTGGCGGCCACAAAGCGGGCGGCGCTGCCATAGCCGGGGCAATGGTCCGTCTGCGCCAGGTCATTATCCACCGTCTTGGGGATGCCCATCACCTGCAGGTCGAACCCGCGCTCGCGGGCCAGAGCGCCGATGCGGTTGGCGGTATCCATCGAGTCGTTGCCGCCGATGTAGCAGAAATAGCCCACATCGTAGCGGGCGAAAACCTCGACGATACGCTCCAGGTCGCCCGCGCCCAGCTTGTGCCGGCTGGTGCCCAGGGCCGCCGAGGGCGTCTGGCGCAGCAGGCGCAGCGTGGCCGGCGACTCGCGGTAGAGGTCCACCAGGTCCTCCTGCAGCACCCCCTCG
>DAOTVS010000112.1:0-17778 GCA_034436375.1 Anaerolineae bacterium
CGAGGCACTGCGCAAGAGCGCACTCCTCGATCTGCTGCCCGTGAACCCATCAGCGGGGCCCCTGGGGCTGCAAGAGATGCTCCTCGCGGCTATCGATGCCCTGAAGCCGGCTGCAGGTACGCCGCGGCAGTCCACAGCGTGGCGCACCCATCACATTCTGTTCACCCGCTACGTGCAGCAGTTCCCCCAGAGCGAGGTGGGCAAGACTCTGGGGCTGAGCCCACGGCAGATGCGGCGGCAGGAGAGCCTGGCCCTACATATCCTGGCTGGTCAGTTGTGGACGCTCTATGACCTGGAGCATCGGGCCATCGGCTGGCATCCCTTGCGTGCTGTCGCCACTCGCCCTTCCGATACCTCTAGCGCCGCCCTGCCAGGGCTTGATCAGGAACTCGATTGGCTAGGCAGCACGGTCCCCAACGAATTGGTGGAGGTCGCCAGCATGATCGGCCCGCTCCTGCGTACAGCCCGACCTATGGCGCAGGATGTTGGCGTGACGCTGACCAGTGCAGTTCAGGCGGGGCTGCCCCCAGTAGTGGCGCAGCGTGCTTCATTGCGGCAGGCCTTACTGAGCTTGCTTGCGGTGGCCATACGTCGTGTGCCCGGGGGGCAGGTGGATGTGACTGCTGGAACCCGGGGCGGGCGGGTCTACATACAAATTCTAGCGACAGCGCCCAATGCAGCCGGGGATCTATCGCTCGAAGACGAGGTCGAAACCATGGAGTTGGCCCGCCGCTTGATCGGGCTTTCGCGGGGAGACCTGGAGCTTGTTCCCCCGCTAGGTGCAGGGCAACCTCCAGTCCTTCGGCTGGCGCTGCTGGCCAGTGCTCAGCAGACGGTGCTGGTCATCGACGATAATGCGGATGCCCTACAGCTTTGCGAACGCTATCTTGCCGGCAGCGGTTATACCTTCGTCGGCACGCGCGATCCAGGCCAAGCGCTGGCAATAGCCCGCAGAGTAACGCCACGGGCAATCGTGCTGGATGTCATGCTGCCGGGCATCGATGGCTGGGAGCTTTTGGGGCGCCTGCGCGAACACCCAAAACTACATGATGTGCCGATTATCGTCTGCACGATTCTGCCGCAGGAGCATTTCGCTCGGACTCTGGGTGCCAGCGCCTTTCTGCGCAAGCCGATCATCCGGGCGACGCTGCTGCAGGCGCTGGACGGCTGTTGCCGTCCGCCGGCGCCAGGAGTCGTGTGAGCGCTTCGATGCTGGCGAGGACCTGGGGAACGGTTAGCCCACCGCCGCGCATCACGGCCAGCGTGTCGCTGACCACGGGCTGCCCCGTCGGGTCGCAGGCTGAAACCAGCACTACAGGGATCGTGTTGAGCAATGGGTCCTGCTTCTGAGCCTCCAGGAAGGCAAAACCATCCATATCGGGCATGACCAGGTCCAACAGAACGGCATCTGGATGGTCTTCACGTAGTACCTTCAGTGCCTCACGGCCATTCGGAGCCGTGAGCACGCGGTAATCTCGCCCGGCAGAGTTTAGCATGCGCCAGAACAACTGCAGGGCCTCTGGCTCGTCGTCGACAATGAGGATAGTATTGCCGGCCAGACTCAGACGGTCGAGCGTCGACAGCAGCACTTCACGCGAGATGGGTTTGACCAGATAGCCCGCGGCACCAAGAGCCCCAGCCGCGTCAGCAAACCCGGGCAATGAGCAACATACTGCCGGGGTACCATAGGGCAGTGCGCCGGCCCCTTTCAACTGTGCCAGAAGCTCAGTGACGGGCAGACCGTTGGCTACCAGTGCCTGGGCTGGCGCACGCGCCAGTTCCTGCAGCGCAGCTTCCAGGGTGGTCACAGGTGCGATCTCCACATCGCTCCTATACCGGGCGAGCAGCCGTGGGAGGACGCTCCCAGGATCAACGACAACCCATCGTGGGCGAAGGCTCGATACGGGCGCTAAGGAACGGTGTACCCGCTCTTCGTAGTGCCAATGCGGGTTGAACCACCTCGCGACGCTGTTCTCGGTCGGGGCAACAGACTCGACGGGCAGACGGAAGTAGAAGGTTGTTCCGACACCCGGTTCGCTCTGAACCCACATGCGGCCCCCATGAAGCTCGACGAAACTCTTGCTGATAGCCAGCCCAAGGCCTGTGCCTCCATAGCGCCGACGGAGGGAGCTATCGATCTGCTGGAACGGCTGGAAGATTCTTTCCTGGTCTTGTGTCGAGATCCCGGGCCCCGTATCCGCGACGCTCACCACATAATCATTCCGCTCCTTCCATGCGCGAACATGCACGCCGCCATGCTCTGTGAAACGCCCGGCATTGCTCAGCAGGTTGAGCACCACTTCCCGAATGCGTGTCCGGTCGCAGTAGACTGTGGCGTTGGGCGGGATGTCCATCTCCAGGTACAACCCCTTGGATTCGAACAGCGGCTGCACAGCCATGACCGCAGCTTCTATGATCTCCAGGAGTTGCACGTGCTCGCGGGTAAGCGCCATTTGCTCAGCCTCGATCTGACTGAGGTCCAGAACATCGTCAACCAGGCTGGAGAGGTGCTGGCTATTGCGCGCGATGACGCCCAGGTCGGAAAGCAGCGCGGGGGGTAAACGCCGGCCATAAGTGCTGGAGGCATTGACCATCATTTCACTAAAGCCAATAATCATATTGAGGGGGGTGCGCAGTTCATGGCTGACATTGGCAACGAACTGCTGTTTTGCTAGCCGGGCCTCTTCGGCAGCCTGGCGCAGGCCTTGAGTCAGACGATTGAGACGGGCGAGTTGGAGGTTAGCATCAGCCAGGTCCTCGAGAGTCTGCTTGAGCTGTACTTGACTATCGCGGGCTCGCTCTAGCAGTTGGCGGCTCTGCTCGCAACTGGCCCAGGACCATTCCAAGGTGGTCAATAACGGGCGTAGCGTTAGCCAGATGAGGACCAATGTGCCCCACACCTCCAATACCGTCATGGAGCGCAGCCCCGGTGCGAATGCCACATACTGGGGCGGTAGCAGGAGAATCATGATAGTGCATCCCGAGGCTAGCCCAATCCCCGCGCCGATACTGACCGCGAGCGCTGCCAGCCCCACCGGCAGAGCCAACAGGCAGATAGCAGACCCCAATTGCATCCACATCACTGCGGCCAGGTCCAGCGCAACCAACCCCAAAAGCAACACCCAGGCCGCAGCACGGTAGCACCACCGTTGGACGCTCCAGGCAGCGCCTACCATGGAGAACAGCGCCAACCCGGTGATGACCCCATGCAGCGGCTCGCGCAGATTGGCGGCGTTGGCGACAGAGAGGACGCCGGCAAGGCACAAAATGGGCAAGACCATCCACACGGTCTCATGCTGAAAGTCACACAGCATCATCAAGTCCGAAGGACCGGATGACCCGGTAGATGGAGTAGACATGGCATTTGCCTCCTGAAGCAACCATACTGGATGTTGCTCTGGGACAGAGGATCGTGCCAGAGTGGGGCAGGATTGGGCGAGGGCATTATAGTATCCGTGATGGGTAGCCGCAAACATGGGCAGATGCGGGGGAGGATTCCCGCGCCCTGCTGGTCAAGGCCCCCCCGCCCGATCCTGCCCTCATAGGCATTCGTAACCTCGCTTTTACGCGCAGCTAACCTGCAGATGTTATAGTGATCCCAGATATCTCTGCCGCGTGTTGGCGGGGAGCTCCGGCGCCAGCACCTGCATCGACGCCCATCGTAGCCGCCCTTGCTGAACATTCTGGACCTGGTTGCCATGGACGATGCACGCGCTCCCTACAGCCGTTTCCGCCCGTACCGGCGCCATGCGTGTGTGGCCTGGGCCGCTCCCCCGCTTTGCCTCTCAAGCACTGGACCCCGCCGCACTTCCCAATGCCTCCCGATGCCTGATCGTCACCTGCGTACACGCTATCCTGACCATCATCATCGAAGAGGAGAGATTCATGCAATTCACAGTGCGCCGACTGGCTTTGACCGCCCTCGCCCTGCTCTCTTTGCTGCTGACCGCCATGGCTCCCGCGGCTGCCCGCTCCCGGAATTCGCCTCTTGCGGCTGATGACCCTGCCGTGACGGTGGGCAAAACGGCTTCGGCCGTGAGCGGGTGCCGCCGCTATGAGGCGACCCTGACCGTTACGGGCAATCCTCCCGCCCGCTCGACCGATACGGTGCTGGTGATCGATGCCTCCCAGTATATGGGCTATGGCAGCCCCTCCACCTCGCTTGCCTATGCCAAGCAGGCAGCGATAGACCTGGCGACCCAGATCCTGGCGGATCGCACCAGCCGCGTAGCGGTGGTGAGCTACCGCGACATCGCCACGTTGCGGCTTGGCCTGACGGCAGACCTGCAGGGCGTGAAAGACAACATTAACAGCATCGGCCCGTCTGGCAGCTCTAACATGAAGGCGGGCTTTGACAAGGCTGCGACGTTGTTGCAGACCAGCGGCCGCTCGGGGGTGGCGAGGGCCATCGTGCTGCTGAGCGGCACCTGCGCCAACCGCTCTGACAGTACCTGCATGACCTGGCCTGCTGAACAGACTGTGTGCACCATCGCTGGTTATCAGGCCGGCCAGAGCGCACAGGGACAGGGCACGGTCTACACGGTCGGCTTTCTGGGCTATATCCATAGCGCTTACCCTGATTCGGAGGGGGTGGCGCGCGATACGCTGCAAAGGGCCCAGAATGGTGGTTATTATGAGACTTATTCGAGCCTGGATACCAGCAGCCTCTATAATGCTATCGTCCATCAGGGAGCACAGGCGGCGACGGAGGCCGTGGTGACGGATCAGCTCTCGCCCGAGTTTGAGCTGGTGGCGGGAAGCCTCGCTGCCGATGGCGGCACGGTCACAGCCAGCGATGGTGCGATCACCTGGGATATCGGGGCGTTGGGCAAGCAAACGCTCACCCTGCGGTATCAGGTGACAGCCAGGACCGGCTACCAGGGCGTGTATGAGCTTTCTGATGCGGCTACCCTCCGCTATACCAGCGCTGCCGGCGTAGCGGGGCAGAGCCTCGCCTTTCCCAACCCTGGCGTGAGCCTGCCCTATGACCTTTCGGCCAGCGCCGGCCCCGACCAGACCATCGTGGCCGGCGGCTCGACTGTGCTGGGCGGCGCCCCGGTGGCCGTGGGCGGCATGGGCCCCTACACCTATCACTGGCAGCCCGAAACCGGCCTCGATGACCCCGCTGCCGCCAACCCGCAGGCCTCACCTTCGGCCACGACGGTCTATACCGTTACGGTCACCGATGCCGCCGGTTGTGTGGCGAGCGATCAAGTGCTTGTCTCGGTGATCAACAACGTGGCGCCGGAGGCAGCGGACGATAGCGCCTCGACATGCCAGGGGGAGCCGGTAGAGATTGACGTGCTGGCCAATGACCGTGCCCTGACAGGCACTCTGGACCCCAGCACCGTCACAGTGACTGCTGGCCCGGACCATGGCTCGGCCACACCAGATGCCCAGGGGATGGTCACGTATACCCCGGCAGCTGGCTATGCGGGCCCCGATAGCTTCCAGTATACCGTGCGCGATGATCAAGGCACCCTCTCCAACCCGGCCACGGTCTCGCTCACCGTGTACGGCGGGCCGGTTGTGACCATCGAGCGCAGCGATGACCCCTGCGCCGGGCAGGTTACCCTGCAGGCGCAGGTCTCGGGCGGCGCGCCACCTTACGAGTACCTCTGGCGTACGGGCGGGCAGACGTTGGCCGAGGGCGATACCTGCTTCCTCACCGGCTATGGCACGGCCGGTACGGTGGACCTGCAGGTGCGCGATAGCCATGGCTGCGTGACCACGACCGGCGCAGATTATGCCATCAGCCCGCAACTGGCTGTGCAGATCGAGCAGGTCCCAAGTTGTGCAGGCAGCATCACTTTCCAGGCCAGAGCGCAGGGCGGCGACGGCAGCTATCAATATGCCTGGGAGGTGGGCGACGATGCCCTGTACGATGAGGGCACACTGAGCAGCCTGACGATCGAGGGTTTCGATCAGGCAGGTACGGTGCAGGTCCGGGTGATGGACGGGCAGGGGTGCGCTGTGACGGCGAGCGACAGCTATGCCCTGGATCCTGAGCTGGGGGTAGAGGTGACGAGGTCCTACGACCCATGCGTGGGCCGGGTGACCTTTACCGCGGCCGGTAACGGCGGCAGCGGCGGTTACTGGTACGCCTGGGACATGGATGGCGATGGGTTTGACGATGGGGCGGGCGCTACACTCACCCTGAGCGGCTACGGCGCTGTGGGCGACGTGCGGGTGCAGGTGACCGATAGCCATGGCTGCACGGCTACGGCGAGCGGTGAGTATCGCATCAGCGCGATGCTGACTGCGAGTCTGGAGCGTGCCGACGACCCGTGTGCGGGCCAGGCTACCTTTACGGCCAGTGCATCGGGCGGTAGCGGCAGCTATCAATATGCCTGGGATGCGGATGGCGACGGCGAGTTTGACGATGGGGCAGGGAGCACGCTGGCCCTGGGTGGGTATGGGAGCTCCGGCACGGTGTGGGTGCGGGTGACCGATGGCGAGGGTTGCGCGGCGACGGCGAGTGAGACCTACCGCATCGACAGCCAACTCGAGGTGAGCCTGGCCCTGGACTCGTTGGATGCCTGCTCGGGCCAGGCCTGCTTCAGCGCGACGGCGACGGGCGGCGACGGCCGTTATGCCTATCAGTGGGACCTGGACGCCGATGGCACCTATGACGATGCTGCGGGGCTCAGCGCCTGTTATGCCCTGCCCGATGGCGCGCAGACGGTGCAGGTCCGGGTCACGGATGGCAAGGGCTGCATAGCATCGGCCGAGCGGGCGGTGACCGTGGCGGCACCGGCCCCACAGCTCGCCGCCAGCATGGCGGCCAGCCTGCCACGAGTGCACGGCGGCGATTCGGTTGTCTACAGCTATGCCGTCACCAACACAGGCGCCTGCCCGCTCCTGCAGGTGGCGCTCGACGATAGCCGGCTCGGTCCGATCGCTCTGAGCGGCCTGACGGACGAGGACGGCGACGGTGCGCTCAATGACCTGGCTGCCGGCGCCCGAGCGACGGGCACGGCGCAGGCGGTGATCACCGCGAGTGTGTCCAGCACAGCTATGGCCCGGGGCGAGAATGCGCGCGGCGTCCAGGCCGTGGCGCAGGCTGAGGCCAGTGTCGACGCAATTTACCCCTGCCTCGACGTGCAAATCACGGGCCCGACCAACGCTTATGAGGGCGATGTGATTACCTGTGCCTACACTCTGCGCAACTGCAGCGCCGATGCCGCGCTCACAGAGGTGATTGTGAGCGATGGCGCCTCGGGCGGGGTGCTCTGGGGGCCGGGGGACCTGCCGGCTGGGGCGGCGGTGAGCTTTGCCGCAGCGGCTGAGGTGCCCAGGGGCGCGCCCAACCCGCTGGTGTGTACGGCGGTGGCGCGCGGCCTGGATGCCCTGGGGATGGAGATTCATGCCCAGGCCCGGCACTCGCTCGCTGTGCTGCGGCCCCTTGGCTATGTGTTCTGGGACCAGGATGGCGATGGCCGGCGCGGCGCGGGCGAGCCACTCTTGGGCGGCTGGCGTATCTACCTGCTCCGGCAGGATGACCCCGCTACCTGCGAGGCGATGACGCTGCAGGATGAGGGGAGCCCGGATTATGGCTGGTGGCTCCCACCCCGGGACCTGCCAGCTGGCGACTATTTGGTTTCTGAAGCGGAACGCCCAGGCTGGGTAGAGACTTACCCGGCGGGCAGCCTGAGCGTGTACAGCATCCACTATCGGGGCGACGGCGCCTATGATCTGCTCAGCGCCCGCCCGGACGATTTCGATGGCCTGAGCTTCGGCAATGTCGAGGGCCCGCCCGATCCGGGAGACACCGCCACGCCCACCCCCAGCGCAACGCCGACGGCTACCCCCACCGGCACGCCCACCCCCAGCGCAACGCCGACGGCCACACCTTCGGCGACGCCTACCGTTGGGCGCTGGCGGGTTGTCCTGCCGCTGGTATCCAGGGGATAACGATACTACGTTGTAGGGGCAGGTCTCAGACCTGCCCCTACGGCCCGCCACGCCCGCCGGTACGATGGCGTGCGGCGAGGGCCGGCGACCTAGGCCTCCTCGCTGCCGGCCGGCAGATTATGGCGCGCACGGGCGCGGCGGCGGCCCCAGAGGTAGTTAAAGGCCCAGTACATCAAGGGTGAATAGACGTAATCAAAGGCACCGGCGAAGCGGACATTCTGGCCGCCAAAGCCGGCCTTGAAGCGCTCGACACCGGCGAGCCCGGCGGACGGGGATTGGGGGTCGATATCGGCGATGCCCCACAGGTCATAGCGCTCGCAGCCGCGCGCTTTGGCCCAACGCATGGCCTCCCACTGCAAAAGGTGATTGGGCATGCGGGAGCGCTCGCGGTCGCTGGAGGCGCCGTACATGTAGATGGCCTCGCGGCCAAAGGCAAAGGCCATGAGCCCTGCCAGCGGCTGGCCCTCGAACTCGGCCAGGAAGAGGGCTACACGGCCGCCCGACTGAAAGAGCTGAAAGGCTGCCTCGTAGTAAGCGGGGATGTGAGCGGCAAAGCCATCGCGCTGGCCCGTCTCTTCCATGAGGGCATAGAAGGCAGGCAGGTCCGCCGGGCCGCCCTGGCGCACGGCCACATCCTTACGCGCCGCCAGGCGGACGTTGTAGCGCCATTTGGGCTTCATCTGGGCCAGGATCGCCTCTTCATCGGGCCGGAGGTCAATCACGACGGTGCGACGCGGCTGGATGGTCTGCGCGCTGGAGCGGAAGCCTCGCTGCAGCCACCATTGGGCCGCCTCGGGGGCATCTGGCGTGTACGGCTCGACTTTGAGCGCCAGCGCGCCCTGGCGCCGGGCGGCGCGGTGCAGCGCGTCCAGAAGGGCACGGTTGGCAGCCTCGTTCTCCTGAGCAAAGAGGGGGCCGCGCGGCACATAGGCCAGGCAGCGATAGGGCAGGCGGCGCGCCATCATCTGGGCGGCGGCGACGATGCGCCCATCCTCGCTGACGGCCACCCGTGTCGGGCGCCAGCCAAAGCGCCCTTTGAGCTCGCCCCAGGCCCAACTCTGGAGCAGATTACCCTGGGGGTGTGAGCCGGCGAAATCATCCCAGGCGACGGGAGAAAAAAAGTCCGGCTCACCGGACCAGTGTATGCGCATCCTCTGTACCTCACTTACGGCAATCGAAGACTCGGGCCATCGGCGCCGGTCGCGCTGGCGCCCCCAGGCGGCAGCCAGCGCCAGTGTGACGAATTATAGCCGAGGGTTGGGGTACAGGCAAAGCGGTTACCGTTGGCGGGGTTGCACAGCCGGCTATTCCGTCACGCTGCCGCCCGGCCTGAAGCGGGGAAAGGCGGCGGGGCAGGCCTTGTACCGGGGTAGCGCGAAGCGTAAAGCCAGTTGCCAGGGCAGGGCGCTTCTGGCGGCAGCCTGTTGGCCGTGAACTCGCTGGCGTATCTTGGATGCAACCGCGCTCGGAGGGTAGATTGACAATTGCGCACAGATGCCGCATAGTGAGGCATCGGATCTCTGTCCCAGCAAAGGAGACTGCTCATGTACACTCCCCAGGAAAACCGCTATCGATCGATGCAGTACGCCCGCTGCGGCCGCAGTGGGCTAAAGCTGCCCCGCATCTCCCTCGGCCTCTGGCATAACTTTGGCGGGGTCGACACCCTGGAAAACGCCCGCACCATGATCCTGCGCGCCTTTGACCTCGGCATTACCCATTTCGATCTGGCGAACAACTATGGGCCGCCGCCCGGCTCGGCTGAAGAGACCTTTGGGCAGGTGCTGCGGCGCGACCTCGCCGCTTATCGCGATGAAATGATTATCTCGACCAAGGCCGGCTACCTGATGTGGCCGGGGCCCTATGGCGAATGGGGCTCGCGCAAGTACCTGCTCGCCAGCCTCGATCAGAGCCTGCGCCGCATGGGGCTGGACTATGTGGACATTTTCTACTCCCACCGGTTCGACCCCGATACGCCACTGGAAGAGACCATGTCGGCCCTGGACCAGGCCGTGCGCAGCGGCAAGGCGCTCTACGCCGGCATCTCGTCCTATCCGCCTGAGCAGACGCGTGAGGCGGCGCGCATCCTGAAATCCCTCGGCACCCCCTGCCTGATCCACCAGCCGCGCTACAACATGTTCGACCGTTGGATCGAGGGCGGCCTGCTCGACGTGCTACGCGAGGAGGGCATCGGCTGTATCGTCTTTTCGCCGCTGGCGCAGGGGCTGCTGACCGGCCGCTATCTGGTGGGCATCCCCGCCGATTCTCGGGCGGGCAAGCCCCACGGCTTTCTGCGGCCTGCGCACATTACAGAGGAAAAGCTGGCCAAAGTGCGCCGCCTGAACAAGGTGGCCGAGGATCGGGGCCAAAGCCTGGCTCAGCTCTCGTTGGCCTGGGTCCTGCGCCAGCCTGAGGTGACCTCGGCGCTCATCGGCGCCAGCCGGGTGGCGCAGATCGAGGATGCCGTCGGCACGTTGAGCAACCTATCGCTGTCGGCGGAGGAACTGCAGACCATTGAGGGCATCCTGAGTGGGGAGCGGTAGCTTGGCCTCGCCAGGGAACTGCACCTCCTGCGATGACAGCCTTTCCCTGCCTGCCAGGGGCAGGGCGCGAACGGTGTGCGGAGCTAGAGCGCACTTGCCGCCCGGCCTAACACCAGGTGATGCTCAGATGGCCCCGCTGGCAGGCGCTCTGCCGGGCAACCGTTGGGCGCTCCAGGCCAGGCGGAGATGGGGGTGAGCCCACAGGCGCCGGCGGCAGCGTAGAGGCCCTCCCGCTCGTGGGTGGCTGCGGCCTGAAACACGAAAATCGCCTTACCGGCCGGCGCCAGGGCGCCGCTCAGCAGGCTCAGGGCCGACTGCAACGCTTGCAGGTAGCGCCCCTCCTTGCGGGTGCGCTGATGCAGGAGCCTTTCGGCCATGCGGGCTCCCTCTTTGCCCAGCAGCCAGCCGCTCCAAAGAAAACTGAGGGCAGCAAAGGCCGGCTCGAAATGCGGCAGCGAGCTCAAAGAGAGCATCACCTGCCCCGCCAGTTGCGGCAGAACACGCGCCGAAGCCAGCACGATAGCGACGCTGCCAGGCCCGACGTGCAATGCCTCTGCCAGCGGCACAGCCGTCAGGGAAGCGCCTGTGCGCGGCCAGGAGGCCATCTGTTGCACGGCGGCGCAAAAGGCCTGCCAGATATTGGCTTCTCGGAAGCGCCGCGGGGGCAGGAGTGAGCGCAGCGGCCGCTTGCCGGAAAGCGCTCCCCATTCCTCATCTGCGGCATTCAGATTGCTCCCGGCGTCCATGGCGGCCAGCAAGGCGACACGGAGGGCATCGAGAAGAGGGCTGCTGGCAAAGAGCACATCTATCTTGAGCTGGAGCGCCGTGAGAGCATACAGGTTGCGCGGCGTGTAGAGGTCAAGCAAGCGCCCGATCAACAGGGGGTGCCTGCCATCCTCCAGCCGCAGGCGCTCGGCCACCAACTGGCGGTGAAAGCCGGCTGCGGGCGGCGGCCTGAGCATCCCCTGTTCCTCTGCCGGCAGGGGCTCGCGGGCGTGATGGCCGCAGGCTGGGCAGCGGTACTCACGCTGCTCAGGAGAGCCTGCTCCCCGCTCCCAGGTAAAAGCCAGCGCCGGCGTCGACCGACCGCACTGGCTGCAGATTGTCGCATAAAGCCCATCCAGGTGTTCGCCCAGGGGCGCATCAGCCTTGGGCGCCGCCCGCAGGCGCTCCAGGGCCGCCAGCAGCGACTGGGGCGGGGGAGGCGCCAGCTCGGCGCGCAGAAGCAGTGCCAACACCGGGTTTCCGGTCACGGCGATGGCCCGACGCCCAGCCCCAGCTGCAGCTGCCGTCACCGAGGCGCCCTGAGCAAAGGGGTCCAGCACCAGGTCGCCCGGCGCTGTCCACCCCGCCACATGGGCGGCGGCGAACGGCTGCCACACCGGGCGCCGGTAGCGGCCCAGCCAGGTCCCTGCCGGCTCCAGCGCCGGGTCAGGCGGGCTGTAGGAGCCAATCACGGCCGACTTGATGCTCTCCACACCTCCAGTATAACACATATTGTCAACCCTTCATACTCGATCAAGTGAAGGGTAGGCATAATGAGGAGGGACTTGCGTTTTCTTGACTCTTGGTGTAAACTATAAATCGGGGAGCATGCCCGGGCGAAAGGAGATCACAGGTCGATATGGCCGAGGTAGCCAAAGACAAGGCACTTGAGATGACAATGTCACAGCTTCGCAAGCGCTTCGGCGATGGTTCCATCATGAAGCTGGGCGATGCTTCCAGTATTATTAATATCGGCGCTATTCCTACAGGATCGCTGGCCCTGGACCTGGCCCTCGGCATCGGGGGCGTGCCCCGGGGCCGCATCACAGAGATCTACGGTCCTGAGTCTTCAGGGAAAACCACCCTCTGCCAACACATCATTGCTGAGGCCCAGAAAGCGGGGGGGGTGGCAGCGTTTATCGACGTTGAGCATGCGCTCGATCCAGCTTATGCCAAAAAGTGCGGCGTGAATATCGACGATCTCTACGTTTCCCAGCCAGATACCGGCGAGCAGGCCCTTGAAATTGCCGAGGCCCTGGTGCGCAGCGGAGCGGTAGAGGTGGTGGTTGTCGACTCGGTCGCCGCCCTGGTACCGCGCGCCGAGATTGAAGGCGAGATGGGAGATTCCCACATGGGCCTCCAGGCTCGCCTGATGTCGCAGGCTCTCCGCAAGCTGGTCGGTGCGATCAAGCGCTCGAACGCGGCCGTGATCTTTACCAATCAACTTCGCATGAAAATCGGGGTTCTTTTTGGTAATCCGGAAACGACAACTGGCGGTAATGCCTTGAAATTCTATGCGGCCGTGCGTTTGGATATCCGGCGCATGGAGGCGATCAAGCAGGGGGGCGAGGTCATCGGCAACCGTACCCGTGTGCGGGTCAAGAAGAACAAGGTGGCGCCTCCCTTCAAGATGGCGGAATTCGATATCATGTACGACCAGGGTATCTCAAAGGAGGGCGACGTCCTGGACATGGGCGTCGAACTGGGCATCGTCGAGAAACGCGGGGCCTACTTCTCCTACAATGAGACCAGGCTCGGACAGGGTCGCGAAAACGCCAAGACATTCCTGAAAGAGAACCCCGACCTGTTGGCTGAGATCAGTGCCAAGGTGCGTGAGATCGGGTTCCAGAACGTCAAGACGGCGCCGATCGGCGACTATGCCGATGGCGAAGACGAAGACATTTTCGAATCCGAATAGCGAGTTTCCCCCAAGGGGGGAGCCGTCGCGCACTGATTCTGACAAGGCCAAGGCCCTGACGGGCCGCAGCTCGGCTTTGCGAGCCGCTGAACCCGTGGACCTCCGGCGAAGAGCCATACCACTGCCAGCCTGTTGCTGTGCGGCGCACGCATTCGCTCCGCAGCGCCCCATCACCGGGGCGCTGCAGGCGTATCGGGGTGCGCTGGCGGCTGGCGATCGACCGGTATGGAAGCAGTGCGGGATGTCTCATGTTTTCCAGGCCGTCGCAATAGTACACTGAGCGTTGTGGCTTTGGGCCCCAACGCTCTTTGTTTTCCTGGGCGCAGTATGACACTATACTGCCTGGGGCGGACGCGATGCGCGCGTCTATGAGGAACATGCGGCTCCTGCCCTATTCATTTCAGGAGCGCGAACCCTTTTGTCTGGCAAGATCACAGCCCTCAGGGCACAAACCAGAAATAGAGAACGTGTAAACGTATACCTCGATGGCGCTTTTGCCTTTGGCTTGCCAGCGATCATAGCTGCGACCCTGCGTGTAGGCCAGACGCTCTCCGAGAGCGATATTCAGGCCCTGCGCGAGCGCGGTGACGCTGAACAAGCCTACGAGCGGGCCCTGAGCTTTCTCACCTATCGCCCCCGCTCTACACAGGAGGTGAGGCGCTATCTGGCGGGGAAAAACATCCCCGTCGGCCTGGTCGAGCAGACGATCCACCGGCTGACAGAGGCGGGTCTGCTGAACGACCAGGAGTTTGCCCGTTATTGGGTAGAGAACCGCGAAAGCTTCCGCCCGCGTGGGGCCAGGGCGTTGCGGTTTGAGCTCAAGGGCAAGGGCGTTGGTGACCAAGCCATTGACGCCGCGACACAGGAGGTTGACGAGGATGAGTCAGCCTACCGGATCGCAAGAAATCAGGCGCTGCGCTTGCGCCAGGCCGATCGAGACACTTTCCGGCGCCGATTGGGCGGGTTTCTCACACGACGCGGCTTCTCTTATGAGACGGTGCGTGCAACGGTGGACCGCTTGTGGCGCGAAAGGGGCTCGGAGGACGGCAACGCAGGGCTGGAGTAATCTTCGGATTGTTTCCGAAGCTGATATATCTGGGGAAAGGATTTTCCATGAACGGTGCCCTCATCATTCCCGCTGACTTGGCCGCTCAACGAGGACTGCAAGCCGCGAGCCCGGTTATCACTGTAGCTACCTATTTGCTGACTGCTCTTCTCGCTTTTGGGGTCGGTTATCTGTTGCGTGAGTATCTGAGCAGGACGTTCCTTAAGGGCGTACAGGAAGAAGCCGAGCGCATCCTTAATGAAGCAAAGACCAAGTATCGGGAGCAGGAACTCGAAGCCAAAGATCTGGCCCTCCGTCTGCGTGAAGAGGCAGAGGCAGATACCAAGAGACGACGTGCAGAATTGCGCGTGCAGGAGCAGAGACTACAGCAACGACGCGAAAGCCTGGATCGCCGCATGGATGCGCAGGAGGCGCGCGAGCGGGAGATCCTGAACAAAGAGAAAGCGATTGAGCAAAAGCTGCTCGAGGTCCAGGAATTGCATGCTCAAGCTGCGCTCGAACTGGAGCGAGTGGCTGCGATGAACCGCGAGGAGGCACGCGTCTTGCTCTTGAAGAGCACTGAGCAAGAGGCGCGGCAAGACATGGCCCGGGTCATCCGCCAGGTTGAGGCGGAGGCCGAAGAGGAAGCCGAGCGCAAGGCACGCGAGATCATCACTCTGGCCATCCAGCGCTTTGCCTCTGATCAGGTGGCCGAAGTCACGGTGTCATCGGTGCCGCTGCCCAATGACGAGATGAAAGGTCGCATCATTGGCCGCGGCGGACGCAATATCCGGGCTATCGAGAACGTAACGGGCGTTGACCTGGTGGTCGACGACACCCCAGAGGCGATCATCCTCTCATCTTTCGATCCGGTGCGGAGGGAGATTGCCCGGGTGGCCATTACCAAACTGATCGTCGATGGGCGCATTCACCCGGCGCGCATCGAAAAGGTCGTCAAGAAGGCGCAGCAAGAAGTCGAAAATACCATCCGTGAAGAAGGTGAGCGCGCCGCCTATGAGACCGGGGTGCACGGGCTGCACCCCGAGCTGATCCGGCTGCTGGGTCGGCTTCAGTTTCGCACCAGTTATGGCCAGAATGTGCTGATGCACTCCATCGAAACGGCCCGGCTAGCCGAGATGATGGCGGCTGAGATTGGCGCGGATACTGAGTTTGCCAAAGAGGCCGGATTGTTGCACGACCTCGGCAAGGCGATTGACCATGAGGTGGAAGGGCCACATGCCTTGATCGGCGCCGAAAGCGCCAAGCGCCTCGGCAAGCCTGCGCGTATCGTCAATGCTATTGCGGCCCATCATGGCGAGGAGGAGCCTCAAACGATTGAGGCCATCCTGGTGCAAGCAGCCGATGCCATTTCGGGGGCGCGGCCGGGCGCTCGCCGTGAGTCGCTCGAGAACTATGTGAAGAGAATCAAGGCTTTGGAGAACATTGCCGACTCCTTTGAGGGAGTCGAAAAGTCTTACGCCATCCAGGCTGGCCGAGAGATACGAATTATCGTCAAGCCGGAGGCCATCGATGACCTGGCCGCTGTGCGCCTGTCACGCGACATTGCCAAGCGCATCGAGGAGAGCCTGGAATACCCAGGTCAGATCCGGGTGACTGTCATCCGCGAGCTGCGCGCAGTCGAATATGCCAAGTAGCACGGTGAGTGGATGGTTGTCAAGTCGCCGATTGTCGAGGATCAACGTTCATCCAACTATCGTTTTCCAACCCGTTCTTGTCGTCCCTAGACATCACAGCAGCAGCCCTTCCGGAGGGATCCGGATGGCGCAGGAGGCAGCTACATGGAGATCCTCAAGGTATCGGCCAGATCCAGGTCGACCGCAGTGGCGGGTGCGATCGCCGGGGTGATCCGGGAAAGCGGTCGCGCAGAGGTACAAGCGATCGGGGCGGGGGCCGTGAATCAGGCGATCAAAGCCGTCGCGATTGCCCGCGGGTACCTTGCCCTGGATGGCATCGATGTAATCTGCATACCGGCGTTCACAGAAGTGAATATCAGTGAGCAGGAACGCACGGCGGTCAAGCTTATCGTCGAGCCGAGATGAACCCGCGGGCTGACCTGCACGTTCATAGCACAGCTTCTGACGGCCAATGCACGCCTGAGGAGCTCGTGGCGATGGCGCGGACGCTTGGACTCTGCGCCATCGCCATCACCGATCACGAGACGACCCTGGGCGCCTGGCCGGCTATACGGGCCGCAACAGGGACAGGGGTGGTCGTCGTGCCCGGAGTCGAGATCAGCACAGAGAGCTCCCAGGGCGAGATTCACATCCTGGGTTACTTTGTGGAGCCGAACGGCCAGGGCATGGAAGAGCGGCTGGCAGAGCTGCGCGACGCCCGGGTGGGGCGTGCACGCCGTATGCTCGCCAAGTTGGCCGCTTTGGGCATGCCGCTCTCGTGGGAGCGTGTGCGCGAGCTCGCGGCTGGAGACTCTATCGGCCGCCCACATATCGCGCGCGCCATGGTCGAGCGGGGTTATGTCTCCTCCATCGAGGAGGCCTTTGCCCTCTACATCGGCTCGCAGGGGCCGGCCTATGTTGACCGGCTGCGTGTGCCGCCAACTGATGCCATCTCACTCATCCGGGGCGCCCACGGTGTGCCGGTGTTTGCCCACCCGTTGCAGGCCACGGCTATCTTGCCGTCTCTGGTCGACGCTGGCCTGCAGGGGCTGGAGGTTTACTATCCCGGCTATTCCCCCGAGGAAGTGCACTTCCTGGAGGATCTGGCCGACCGTTACGGCCTGGTGCGCACAGGCGGCAGCGACTATCACGGTCCTCGCATCGCCGGCGGCACGCTGGGCGAGGCGACAGCGCCCTATGCCGCTGTCGCCGAGCTTCGCGCTCGCAAGTCAGCCGATGGGAAGGACCGCGAGTAGAAACAGTCAGAGGGCGGAGAACCTTGGTTACTCTGCCCTCTGACTTGTCTCGTTTGTGTTGCCTGCACCGGACCTGGAACGGGGCCTGTGTGTATGCCTCATGGAGAAGCGTTCCCCATCCTGAAGCCACTGCTGGCTTTTCACAGAAATCCGCACGCCCTCGCCGCGCGCGCCCCGTCAGGCCGCTAAATGCGCGCGGTTTCCTGTGAAATAGCACTCGCTACGCCTCGTCGATATCATCCTCGGCGCACTCGTCACGCCTGGGCAGGCTTTCCAGTGCCTCAGCCTGGCTGGTGCGCCTGACCTCATCGGCCGGCACCTCGATGATCGCCTCGCTCTCGAGCTGCACGTTGACGCTCTCTTTCAGCGCGTTCACGCTCACAACCTTGCCGACGCCCTCGGGCGTCAGCAGCAGCTCGCCCACCTTGGGCAGCCGCGCCCTGGTTTCGACGTAGTACTCGTCCTCGAAACCCAGGCAACACAGCAGGCGCCCACAGACCCCCGAAATCTCCATCGGGCTGAGCGGCAGCCCTTGATGCTTGGCCATCTTGATCGAAACCGGGTTAAACTCGGTCAGCCAGCTTTGGCAGCAGAGTGTACGCCCGCAAGAGCCCACCCCACCGATCAGCTTGCACTCGTCGCGCACGCCGATCTGGCGCAGCTCGATGCGAGCCTGGAAGGCTTTGGCCAAGTCACGCACCAGTTC
>DAOTVS010000113.1:0-11946 GCA_034436375.1 Anaerolineae bacterium
CAGCGCAGGGGGCAGTCTCGAGACTACCCCCTGCGCTGCCACCCCGGCGCTCTCCCTCACTACGAACCGTACACGGGCCACCGGCCCGTCTCTACACTCTGACCTCCGCCCGCGCCGGCTCCAGAGCGGTGCTCTCCCGCTCCAGCGGGTCAATGGCTACATCGATCAGATATGGCATCTTGGCGGCCAGGGCTTGATGGATGGCATCGGCCAGCACCGCCGGTTGCTCCACGCGCGTGCCCAGCAGGCCAACGCTCTGGGCCACCTGGGCAAAGCTCACCTGCGGCAGCTCGGTGAAGAAGGGCGGCATCGCCAAGCGCTCCTCATCCGAGTTCATCATCCCCAGGCGGGCATTGTTAAAGCAGACGATGGTGACGGGCAGGTTATGCTCGACCAGAGTGATCATCTCTCCCAGTGAGATGGCCAGGCCGCCGTCGCCCACCACCGCCACTGCCGGCCGCTCCGGGTAGGCCAGGCACGCCGCCAGCGCCGCCGGCAGGCCAAAGCCCATACTCGCCAGGTGATAGGAGGTGACGAATTTCTCTCCCTTGGGCTCGTACTGTTGGCACATGAAATAGGCGTGGTCGCCCACATCGAGGGCAATGACCGCATCAGCAGGCAGCGTTTCTTGCAGCGTGCGCACCACGAACTGTGGCTTGATGGGCACGCTTTGGTCCGTGGCCTTGGGGTTCACCTGGGCCATGAACTCGCTCTTGCGGGCGTGCAAATCCCCCCACTCGTTGGCCACCGGGCCTTCCGGCAGCAAAGGGACAAGCCGCCGCACGGTCGGCGCCGCATCTCCCCACAGGCCCACCGCCACCGCGTAATGCTGGCCGATCCGGCTACGGTCGTTGTCGATCTGGATCAACTGCTGCTGCGGCTGGATCAATCGCCACTCATTGGTTGTGTTCTGTGACAGGGAGCACCCGACCACCAGGATTGTATCGGCCTCGCGCAGGAAATGGTCGGCCAGAGGTGTGCCATAGTGGCCTACGACCCCCATGCTCAGCGGCTCGCTGGCCGGCAGCAGCCCCTTGCTGCGGCAGGTCGTCAACACGGGCGCTCCCAGGCGATGGGCCACCTGGAGCAACGGCTCGCGGGCCTCACGCGCCCCCCATCCCATCAGGATCACGGGCCGGCTGGCGCCGGCGAGCAAGCGCGCTGCCTGGCGGAGCGAATCATCCCCCGCCGCCGCTTGCGACCAGTTCATGTGCCCCTGGGGGCGGATGGGGCCGCTCACAGCCTCCATCATCTGCAGATCCGAGGGCACCTGCACGTGGGCTACCCCCTGCTTGCCCACTGCCGTCTGCAGGGCATTGGCGAAGACCGCTGGCGCCTGCGCAGCCGTCTCGGCTGCGGCATTGAACACAGTTACCGGCTCAAAGAGCGCATGGGCGTCGATCTCCTGCCAGGCCCCCTCATATTGCCAGGAGCGCCGGACCTGGCCAGTGATTGCCAGCATCGGCGCCCGGTCATATTGGGCGTCATAGACGCCGGGCATCAGGCCCACAGCGCCCGGCCCGGCGGTAGCGATACAGGCTGCCGGCTCACCCGTCAGCTTGCCATAGGCCGAGGCGGCAAAGGCCGCCATGGACTCTTGTCGCATCGCGACAAAGCGTATCCGGTCCTGGTGCCTCACCGCATTGAGCAGGCCCAACACCGTTTCGCCCATGACGCCAAAGATGTAGCGTATGCCCCAATCACCCAGTTGTTCCACCACGATATCGGAAACTGAACGCGCCATATCCCCTCCCTGTTGTAGGATCATGGGAATCCAGCCAGCAGGATATGTGCCAGTGCGCCCGATAGGGATTGACAACCCTCCCCGACTCCCTATACTAACCCGTGATGTTCCATACCCTTACAGCAGAGCCTCATCGTGTGCAGCACAAGGGGAGGTCCGCAAAAGCGCGTATGAGATCAGGGGCAGAGGCGCCGGCTGCTCAGCCAGGCCAGGAAACCCCAGGACGCGAAGAATTCCTCGATTCTCTTCTCCAGTCGGCCTCCGTTGGCGTCGCCGTCGTGCGGGGCGCGGAGAACCATGTGGAGCTTACTAACCCTGTCTATCGCCGCATCGTTGGGCGGCCTCAGGGCCCTGTAGAAGGCCTCCCCTTGCGCCAGGTTCTGCCGCCCTCTGCCGCCGAGACAGCGGAGCGCTGCATTGCGGCTGCCTATACCCAGGGGCGCACCGTGACCGCCTACGAGATTCCGGTGCAGAGCGGCGAGCCTCCGCAGATGACCTACTGGGATGTCGACTATATCCCCCAGCGCGCCGAAGATGGCCATATAGAGGCCATTCTGATGCTGGCCATGCAGGTGACCGGCAAAGTGCAGGCGCGCGGGCGGCTCGAACTGCTGGCCAGCCAGCTCCAGACCATCCTCAGCAACCTGCCCAATGGGGTACTGGTTATCGATACCGATCTGCGCGTCACCCTGGCCAACGACTATGCCCGCCGTTGGTTCGGCCAGAATGTTGTGGGCCTATCCGTGGCTGAGCTGCGGCGCCGGTTCAGCTTTACCGACAGTCAGGGCCGCCCCCTGGCCCCAGAGCAGCTCCCCTTGCAGAGGGCGTTGCAGGGGGAGCTTGTCGCCGGCGTCGAGCTCGTTGCCACACCCATCAGCGGCCCGCGCCTGCAGTTACTCTCGAGCGCGGCCCCGCTGCGAGACCCGGCCCAGGGCAACCGCATCACCGGCGCCGTACTCACCGTCACCGATATCACTGCCCAGAAGCAGGCGCAAGCCGACCGCGAGCGCCTGCTGGCCGAGGTCGAGGCTGCACATGCGACCCTGCGCACCATCCTCGATCGCCTGCCCGATGCTGTATTGGTGGTTGATACCGCTGGGCGCATTACCATGAGCAATGACGCCCTGGTCCGCTACCTGGGGCGTGATATGCACGGCGCTAACATTGCCGATCTGCGGCGCGAGTTTGTCCACGTCAGGGCCGATGGCCGCCCCTTTGCCCCGGGCGATACCCCCCTGGAGCGTGCCCTGCGCGGCGAGACGGTCACCGGCGTCGAGGTGCAGTTCACACTGCCGCCGGGCCGACGCGCCCAGGCGATCGAGAGCGTCGCCCCTCTGTACGAGCCGGGAGGTGGGGGCCGGCTCAGCGGGGCGGTGGCTGCCTATACCGATATCACACCGCAGAAGCAGGCGCAGGCCGAGCGCGAGCGTCTGCTGGCCGAAGTGCAGGATGCGCGCCGCAAGCTGCAGGCGATCATCAACCGCGTGCCAGAGGCGGTTATCGTCATTGATCCGCAGCAGCGCATCACCCTCAGCAACGATGCCGCCCGCCGCCTGGCCGGGCGGCCGCTGCTTGGCCTCAGCCTGAGCGATCTGCAGCGTATAGCCGGCCCGGTCACAGTGGGCAGCCAGCCCTTGACCCCTGGGCAGACGCCCGGCGAGCGTGCCCTGCGGGGCGAGACCGTGACTGGCGTGGAGATCAGGGCTCGCACGCCCGACGGCCGGCCCATCGACCTGCTGGAGAGCGCAGCCCCCTTGCCCGGACCGGGCGGCATGGTGCGCGAGGTCGTGATTGTGCTGGCTAATATTACCCCACTCAAGGAGCTGGACCGCGCCAAGGATGAGTTCATCTCGGTGGCCGCCCACGAGCTGCGGACGCCGCTTACCAGCCTCAAAGGGCACGCCCAGATCCTGCTGCGCCAGGCCATCAAGGATAACTGGCGCCCTTCCGAACGGCACAGCCTCGAGATCATCGATGACCAGGTCGACCGGCTGAACCAGCTCATCAGCCGCCTGCTGGATGTCAGCCGCATCCGCCTGGGCCGCCTGCAGCTACATCGCGAGCCGGTCGATATCGTCGGCCTGGCGCGCCAGGTAGCCGAAGAGATGCAGGTCACGACCGAGGCCCACCGCATCTGGGTGGAAACGCCCGTCGATTCCCTCACCGGCCAGTGGGACCCGGGGGCCCTGCGCCAGGTGCTTATGAACCTGGTTGGCAACTCGATCAAGTATGCGCCCGGCGGCCCGATCATCATCCGCCTCCAGCCAGAAGAGCGGCAGGTCATTGTCAGCGTGAGCGACCGGGGGCCGGGCATCTCTCCTCAGCAGCAGGCCCGGCTCTTTGAAGCTTTTGCACGCGGCGTGGCCGAAGAGTACCGCCGCACCGGCGGCCTGGGTCTCGGACTCTACATCTCGCGTGGCATCGTCGAAGCTCACGGCGGGCGCATCTGGGTGGAGAGCGAGCTGGGGCGGGGCGCGACCTTCTCCTTCTCATTGCCTCTGTAACGATTCTTTGCCCCGCCTCCCCTCGATATGGTATAATCTGATCTACAGTCTTATTTGAGGGGCATTTATGTCTATTCTATCGGCGACCGGCCTGGCCATGCATTTTGGCGCTCAGGACATCTTTGCCGACATCTCGCTCTCTGTGGCCCGTGGCGACCGTGTCGCCCTGGTGGGGGCCAACGGCACGGGCAAGACGACGCTGATGCGCATCCTGGCCGGGGTCGAGGCGCCCTCCGCCGGCGCGGTGCGCCGGGCGCGTGGCTTGCGCCTGGGCTACCTTCCCCAGCAGCCCGAGTTTACGGGCGAAGCCACGCTCTATAGGGAGATGCTGGATATCTTTGTGCATCTGCAAGCCCAGCAGGAAGAGCTGCGCCGCCTGGAAACGGCTATGGCGGACCCTGCCGCCCGCGAGGAGGCCCTGGCCCGCTACGGCGACTTGCAGGTCAAGTTCGAGTTGGCCGGCGGCTATGATTACGAGGAGCGCATCCGGCGCACACTGACCAGCCTGGGCTTTGATGAGGCCGATTTCGGCATGCCGCTGGCCCTGCTTTCGGGCGGCCAACGCACGCGCGCCCTGTTAGCCAAGCTGCTCCTTTCCGAGCCGGACCTGCTGCTCTTGGACGAGCCTACCAATCACCTGGATATGGCGGCGGTGGAGTGGCTGGAGGAGACGCTGACCGCATGGCCGGGCAGCCTGATTATTGTAGCCCACGACCGCCGCTTTCTGGACGTGGTGGCCACGCGTGTGTGGGAATTGAGCCACGGCCATATTGAGGAATTCTCGGGCAACTATTCCAAATACGTCCAGTTGCGGGCCGAGCGCCGCGCCCGGCAACTGGCCGAGTACGAGGCCCAGCAGGAAGAGATCGCCAAGACGGAAGAGTTTATCCGCCGCAACATGGCCGGCCAGCGCTCCAAGGAGGCCAAAGGCCGCCTGAAGCGCTTGGACCGGGTGGAGCGGTTGGAGCGCCCGCGCGAGGATCGCACCCTGCGCTTGAGGCTGCAGACGGCCGACCGCGCCGGCGAGACGGTGATCTATACCCGAAATCTCGTGGTGGGCTATGACGATGACGCCCAGGGCGGGGGGCGGCAGCTCTTCTCGAGCCCCGACCTGCGCCTGCGCCGTGGCGAGCGGGCTGCCCTGGTGGGGCCCAATGGCTCCGGCAAGACGACCTTTCTGCGCACCTTGCTGGGGCAGCTTCCCCCGCTGCAGGGCGAGGCTCACCTGGGCTATAATGTGCGCATCGGCTATTTTGCCCAGGCGCAGGAGGGCCTCAAGCCCGAACGCACGGTGATGGAGGAGATCCTCGATTGCAAGAACCTGCCCATTGCGGCGGCGCGGGATTTCTGCGCACGCTTTCTCTTTGCCGGCGATGACGCCTTCAAGCCCATTGCGGCCCTCTCGGGCGGCGAGCGGGCGCGCGTGGCCCTGGCCCGCCTGACCCTGCAGGGCGCCAATTTGCTGCTGCTCGACGAGCCCACCAATCACCTGGATATTCCGGCGCAAGAGGCGCTGCAGGACGTGCTGGAGGGTTTCAACGGCACCATCCTGTTCGTGAGCCACGACCGCTGGCTGATCGATGCCCTGGCTACACAGGTGTGGATAGTGGAGGGCGACCGCCTGCACGTCTACCCCGGCGGCTATGCCGAGTACCTGGCCGCTCGCGAGGCCCTGCGCGCAGCCGAAAAAGCCCTGCCCCGGGAAAAGGCGCCGGCCGAAGAGCGCCGCAAGGGCCCTACGCCCGAGGAAAGGGCCGCCCGCCAGCGGCAGCGCCAGGAAAAGCTCATCGCCTCGCTGGAGGAGGAGATCACGGCCCTGGAGGCGCGCCTGCAGGACCTGCAGGAGGCGATTTCGCAGGCCAGCCTGCGCGGTGAGCTGGGGCGTGTGCACACGCTGAGTGCTGAATACGCCGAGACCGAAGGCTTGCTGCACGAGCGCATGAGCGCCTGGACGCAGGCACAGGAAACGGTGCAGGCGGAGTAGGGTTATTGTGTATATCATCGGCTTGACCGGCAACATAGCCACTGGCAAGAGCACCGTGGCGCGCCTGCTGCACGAGCTCGGCGCGGAGGTGCTTGATGCCGACATCCTGGCTCACGAGACCATGCGCCCCGGCACGGCCGTGTGGGATGAGATCCGCCGCCGCTTTGGCCCGGCGGTCATCGCGCCCGATGGCGCCATAGACCGCCGCCGCCTGGGCGAGATCGTCTTTGCCGACCCGGGGGCGCTGGCGGACCTGGAGGGCATCACGCACCCCGCCGTGGCGGCGCTTATCGACGAGCGCCTGCGCGGCCTGCGCTCGCGCCGGCCAACCCCTGCTGTGGTCGTGATCGAGGCTATCAAGCTCCTGGAGGCCGGCCTTGGGGCGCTGTGCGATGCAATCTGGGTGGTGACGGCCCCGCGCGCCCTGCAGATCAAGCGCCTGGTGCAGACGCGGCGGATGACGCCGGAGGAAGCGGCGCTGCGTATCGATGCCCAGCCGCCGGCGGAACTCAAGATTGCCCAGGCGCAGGTGGTGATCGTCAACGACGGCTCGCCCGGAGATCTGGCGCGCCAGGTGCAGGCAGCCTGGGCCCAGATCCCCTTGGCAAAGGAAGGGGAAAAGCCATGAGAGTGCTGATCCTGACAACCGATGCTGGCGGCGGCCATCGCAGTGTGGCCAGGGCCCTGGCGGCCGCCTTTGAGGAGGTAAGTGGCCCCGGCTGCAGTGTGCGGGTAGTGGACTTTTTCCTTGGCTATGCCCCCTTCCCCCTCTCCCGCTCCAGCCAGGTCTATGCCTTCCTCATGCGCTATCCTTTTCTGTGGAACGTTTTTTACACCAGCACCAACCTCCGCCGCAACCGCGCCTGGAACGCGCCGGCGGTGGGGCTGGCAATGGAGGCCGGCATGGGGCGCCTGCTGGATGAGCATCAGCCCGACGTGATCGTGGGCACTCACCCCATGGCTGCGCCGCCCCTGAGCGCGCTGCTCTACCGACGTGGGAAGCGGCTCCCCTATTACACCGTCGTCACCGATTATGGCTTTTTGCACACCTGGTGGGCCTATCCCTTCGGCGAGCTGTGGTTCGCGCCCGATGCAGGCACAGCGCAGCACCTGACGCGGGCGGGCATTCCGCCGGAGCGGGTGATTGATGCGGGCTACCCTGTGCACCCGCGCTTTGGGCAGCGCACGCGCACCAGCGCCGAGATCCGCACTGCACTGGGGCTTGACCCCGAGCGCTTTACAGCGCTCCTGGTGGGTGGGGCTGCGGGTGTGGGGCCGATCGAGGAGATTGTGGAGGCCCTGGCCTCGCGGCCCGCGCCCTGGCAACTCATCGTAGTGACCGGGCGCAACCATGCCCTGAAGGAGCGCTTGGAAGAGCAGATGGGGCGCTGGCGCGTACCTGTGCACGTGGAGGGGCTGGTGGACGATATGCCCAGCCGTATGCACGCCGCTGATGTGCTGCTGACCAAGGCGGGCGGCTCCACGACCAGCGAGGGGCTCACCTGCGGCCTGCCACAGATTCTGACCAGCATCCTGCCGGGGCAGGAGGAGGAGAATGCGCGCTACCTGACCCAGTTGGGCGCCGCCCGCGCGGCCACGAGTCCCCAGGCAGTGCGCGCTATGCTGCAGGAGCTGGCCAACCCCCAAAGCACATTACTGCGCTCCATGTGCCTGTGTGCCCGGCGCGCTGCCCGGCCTCGGGCCGCCCACGAAATTGCGCGCCGGGTGCTGGAGCGGGGCCAGGCCGTTACCGCGCTGCCCCTCTCGCCCTTCTATGGGCTGCCCCTGCCGCGGGCGCACCGGGTGATAGAGCGCCTGCCAGCCGGCCGGCACTTGCGCAATTGGCTGCGGTAGCCGTATTGGATAAGAGGCCCGAAATGTGCACCGTAGAGCACATTCCGGGCCTCTTATCCAATACGGCTAGACTCTGTAGTGGCACCCGCTCGACTGCTTGTTGCTCCAGGCGGCCTGGGTCACCAGTATAGCCGTCTGCACGCTGTTGCGCAGGCCGATGAGGGAATCGGTCAGCCGGGTGGTGGCGTAAAAGCGGTCGATATCGCGACGCAGGTCGTGCAGATCGCGCATGGCCCGCTCCAGGCGCGGTGTGGTGCGTACCAGACCAACGTAATTCCACATGATGTGCTGGATGGTATTCATATCCTGCAGAATGAGGGCGGGGTCGGCGTTTTCGACCAGGTCCTCATCCTGCCAGGGCGGGATCAGCTCGGGCTCCATGGCAGGTGAGGTGGGCAGCGTGGCCACGGCGTCGCCCGCCGCCCGCCAGCCCCACAGCATGCCCTCCAGCAGCGACGTGCTGCCCAGGCGGTTGGCGCCGTGCAGACCGGTGCAGGAGACTTCGCCTACCGCATAGAGATCGCGGATCGTCGTGCGCCCGTTGAGGTCCACCCACACGCCGCCACAGAAATAGTGCGCCGCGGGCGCCACCGGGATGACATCCTTGGTGATATCCACGCCATAGCGCAACGATGCCTCGTAGATGGTGGGGAAGTGGCTCAGGATCGCATCCCGGTCCAGGTACGATTTCAGGTCCAGGTAAACACAGGGGGCGCCCGTCCTGAGCATCTCCTCATGGATGCTGCGCGCCACCACGTCGCGCGGGGCCAGGTCCTTCCATTCGGGCGCGTAACGGGCCATAAACGGCTCACCGTCGGCGTTCAACAGGCGCGCCCCGGCCCCCCGCAGGGCCTCGGAGATGAGGAACTCGGCATTGCCGCGATGGTAAAAGGCCGTGGGGTGAAACTGGACATACTCGGCGTTGATGATGCGCGCGCCGGCGCGGTACGCCATGGCCAGGCCGTCGCCGCGGGCGCCGGGCGGGTTGGTAGTGAGCAGGAAAATGCGCCCCAAGCCGCCCGAGGCCAGGATCACTTTGCGCGCCAGGATGGTGATGACCTCCCCACTGGCCTGATTGAAGACATAGGCCCCTACGCAGGAGAGCGGGTCATAGACGGCCAGGCGGTTGAGGCTGTGGTGCGCCGGGGTGAGCAGGTCCACAGCCGTGTGGCGCTGCAGCAGGAGCACATTGGGGCGCTCGCGCAGGGCCTCCACCAGCCTTTCCTCGATGGCGCGGCCAGTCGCGTCGCCAAAGTGCAGGATGCGCTTGGTGGAATGGGCCGCCTCCTTGATGTATTCCAGGCTGCCGTCGGGGTTGCGGGCGAAATCAACCTGCAGGCGGTCGATGAGCAACTCTTTCAGCAGGGGCGGGGCCTCGTGGGCCAGCAGGCTCACCGCCGCCGGGTTGTTCAGCCCATCGCCGGCGCGCGTAATGTCGGCGATCAGGAGCTCCGGCGAGTCCTCGGGGCCACGGTGGATAATGCCGCCCTGCGCATAGAGCGTATTCGATTCCTGCGGCTCCTCGGCATGGCTTACCACGCACACCCGCACATTCGGGTCATCCGAGGCCCGCAGCGCCGCCACACCCCCCGCAATTCCACAGCCGATAATCAATACATCAACAATGAGACGGTCTTCCATGGTTGTCCTCTCGTAATCCGCAAGGCGTAATCCGTAAGGTTGTCATGACCGATAATAAGTAATCCGTAATAAGTAAGGTCTTCATTCCGGAACACGAATTGCTGTTCGTGGCGTTCGCCCCAACAAAGCTGACGCAGAGCATCGGGCGCGCTGAAATGGCAACCTTAGTTATTACTCGTTACTGATTACAGATCACGCATCATCTGACACACAGCATCCGCTGTAACGCCTCGTTCGCCCAGTACGTCGTTTCGGCGTCCACGCGCACAATATGCTGCGGATGGCCCTCACGGATGCTTTCGAGAGTCTGCAGCAGGTTGTGCTCGTTGATGCGGTACATGGTGCCGCACAGCGAGCGTGCCAGGGGGATGATGGTCTTGTCGCGATAGCGGTTGGCCAGGCGGCTGACCAGGTTGATCTCGGTGCCGATGGCCAGCGTCGAGCCGGTGGGCGCCTCCTTGGCCTCACGGACGATCAGCCCAGTGGAGCCAGCCGCGTCGGATGCCTGCACTACCGGCGTGGGGCATTCGGGGTGCACCACTACCCGCACACCGGGGTGCTCCGCGCGCACCCGCTGCACGTCGGTCACGGTAAAATGTGTATGGACGTGGCAATAGCCCTTCCAGATGACGACCTTCGCTTCCGCCGCCGTTTGCTCGCTCGCTTCGGGGTTCGCCGGGTCCCAGACGGCAATATGCTCCATGGGCACACCCAGCGCCAGCGCCGAGTTACGGCCCAGGTGCTCATCGGGGAAGAAGAGCAGATGCCCCTTTTGCGCGAGCGCCCAGCGGAAAAGGTCCTGCGCATTGGCCGAGGTACAGACGGCGCCCCCATTGCGGCCGCAGAAGGCCTTGACAGCCGCATCCGAGTTCTGGTAGGTGATGGGCAGCAGGTCGCCGCCCCAACGCGCGCTCAGACGGCGCCAGGCCTCAGCGGCGTCGGCAGCGGCCACCATGGCAGCCATGGGGCAGCGGGCGCTGCGCTCTGGAATCAACACCGTCTGATGCGGCCGGCAGAGCATCGCCGCCGTCTCGGCCATGAAATCGACGCCGCAAAAGACGATGTAACGCGGGCGTTCGCGCCTGGCCGCCTCACGCGAAAGCTCGAGCGAATCGCCCACCACGTCGGCAAAGCGCTCCACTTCATCGCGCTCATAATGGTGCGCGAGGATCAGCACGTCTTCGCCCAGTTCATCCCGCACCGTGCGGATGCGACGGAGGACGTCCTCGGGGGAGGAGTCGGGGGTTGGGTTAGTTCCTACCACGGCAATACCTCTTGGGAAACGTAATAAGTAATAACGTAATCCGTAAGGTCTTCATCGCGCAAGGCTTGCCGCGCCACAATATACTCGCTATGGGAATAGCTCTTGAACAAGACACATCCCATGGGCGACCTTACTTATTATGTTTTACTTATTACGCGTCAATGTCCAGGCTCACATCCAGTGCGCGCACGGAATGCGTCAGCGCGCCGACAGAAATGAAATCCACACCGGTCGCGGCGACGGCGGCAACCGTCTCCAGAGTGATGCCGCCCGAGGCCTCGAGAGACGCACGCCCGGCCGTCACCTCGACGGCGCGCCGCATGGTTGGGATATCCATATTATCCAACAAGATGCGGTCGACGTGCAAGGAGAGGGCCTCGGCCAACTGGTCGAGGGTGCACACCTCCACCTCGATCGGGAGCCCCTGCGCATTCTGCGCCCGCACCCGCTGCACCGCGGGCGTAATGCCGCCCGCCGCCGCGATATGATTATCCTTGATCAACACCATGTCGAACAGGCCAAAGCGATGATTGGCGGCGCCCCCCAGGCGCACAGCCATCTTGTCCAGTATGCGCAGGCCGGGGGCCGTCTTGCGCGTATCGAGGATGATGGCGCGCGTGCCGCGCACCGCCTCCACATAGCGCGCCGCCATCGTGGCAATGCCCGACATGCGTTGCAGGAAATTGAGCGCCACCCGCTCGGCCGAGAGCAGGGCAATAGCGGGCCCTTCCACCGTGGCCACATAATCGCCCCTTTTCACCGGGGAGCCGTCGGCCATCAGGGCGCGGAAGCGGGTCTGCGGGTTAACCTGGCGAAAGACCTCCTCCGCCACCTCCAACCCGGCAATCACGCCTGGCTCTTTGACCAGAAAGCGGCCGCTTGCCTTGAGCTCGGCGCCGAGCACCCACTCGCTCGTCACATCGCCCGGGCCGATATCCTCGCCCAGAGCATGCTG
>DAOTVS010000114.1:0-25136 GCA_034436375.1 Anaerolineae bacterium
CGGAGCAGCCGGGCAGGCATCGGCGCCCACCTCACACGCCAAAGGCCATCGCCGGGCGGACTGCAAAGCCCGGCGCCCGGCGATGCGAGGGCCTCAACGGGCAAAGGCGCGCTGGGGGTTCTCCACCGTCAGTGTGCGGATCTCGGCCTCCGCAAAGCCGGCCTGGCGCAGGGCGGGCAGGAAATGCTGCACCAGGTAACCATAGCCGCGGATGGGCGCCTTGGGCTGGCCAGCGTCGTACCAGCCGGCATCCTGAGAGAGGAGCACCTGCCGGGCCAGGCCGCCGTCGGCGGCGCGGCGGATCAGGTCGATATAGTGCTGGTCCGACTGACCGGGGGCGCCGATGGCGTCGTACTCCAGGTAGGCGCCGCGCCGGGCCGCTTCGGTGTGGAGCGCCGGGTCGGGCTCGTTATTGGCGTGCACCCAGATAAAGCGGCGGGGGTCGGCCCCCTCCTCCTCGAGAATGGCGATTTGCCTCAGGGCGACGGCGCCGGCGACGGTGTGGCTGGCCATGGCCGCGCCCGTCGCCCGCGAGGCATGGGCGGCGGCGCGCAGCAGGCGCTCCTCCAGCGGGGTCAGCCCCGAGTCGGTAGAGGCCAGCTTGATAAAGCCGGCGCGGATGCCGGTATCCTCAATCCCCTCTGTAAGCTCGCGCGCCATCCATTCGGTCAGCGCCTCACGCGAGAGTGTGCGCAGCTCGACCGGGACTCTATCGTCACGATAGGAGCCGGTCGCTGCCACGACGGGCAGATCTATGGCCTCGGAGAGGGCGCGCAGGATCTCCACGTTTCGCCCCACGCCCACCGGCGTGCACTCGACCAGCGCCGTCACGCCCTGGGTTCTGATCTCCTCCAGGTAGGGGCGCAGGCGGCGGAGCACATCGGTGGCGTCGGCCTCGGCGTGGCTGGGCGAGCGAAAGTCGAGGAAGAGATGCTCGTGGGGCAGAATCAGCCCCAACTGGGATATGGGGATGGCCCCACGGACGGTGACGAGTGACGGCATGCTACCTCCTTTGGGCGCAGGCAGACGAGCGAATGGTGAGCTCCGGCGGCCGGCCAGGGCTGCCGCGGCGACCTCCAAACCCAAGAGGACGTTTGCTCCCCAAGCGCCTCTCTGTCCTCCTTCTCTCTATGACCTCCGTGTCTCCTATCATCTTTTCCCGTTCAGGTGCTGCATGGCGCTGACAAGGCCGAAGCAGCCGCTGAGCATCATATTGCCATAGGGCGCGGCCAGGGTGTAGCCGAGGCCCTCGGTCATGGCGCGGCGTGGCCCGGTGACGGCGACGAGCGTCGCTGCCTGCCAGGGGCGGTAAGCGGGATGGAGGGCAGCGCCGTGGCCGTTATCGGCGAGCACCTCGTTGTTGGTGAGCGTGCCTGCCAGGAGCGAGCCTACCAGGTGCTGCAGCTTGACGGGGTCCACGAGCGCTGTGTGGTGTTCAAAGAGGCCCCAAATGCGCTCCCCCTGCACCAGTGCCCCCAGGACGTGCTGGTTGCCCACATTGAGGACGACGAGCCCCTCCTCACGCCGGGCGGCTACCTGCGGGTCACAGAGGGCGCCCCAGATTGCGGCGGCGGCGGTATCCATCAGCAGTGCTCCGGGCAGGTCGCGCTGCACGGCCAGCATGCGCGTCAGCTGCGGAGGCGGCGTGGTGTAGAGCAGGTCGGCCAGTGCACCACCGGCGAGAACGAACTCGAGCCACGTCTGGAAGCGCAGCACGCGGTTGCGCCCGCTGAGGCACTGCCCGTGGTCCTGCACGGCCACGGCAATGGCCTCGGGGAGCGCCACATCATAGGCGGCAAGGGCCGCCTGCAGGGCGGGCAGGTTAATGTCGCCGGTGCTGATGGCCACGGCTGCCGGGTCGGGGCAGGAATCGACAATCTGCACGCCGCGGCTGCGCACCTCGTCCAGGTTATCCCGGATGGTGAGCGCCGCGAGGGGCGTGGCATAGGCGGCGAGCCCCGCCTTGATGTGCCGCTTGAGGGCGCTCACACAGGCGCCGCCACCCATGAGGTTTCCTGTCAGGAAGACCGGTCTGCCTTCTGCTGTAGCTTGGCGGATGCGCCCGGCCACCACCACCGTCTGCGCGGGCAACACCATCTGCACACAGCCTTCAATGGGCAGTCTGCTATCGTAGAGAAAGATATCCTGTGTGCCACCGCCGACATCGATGGCGAGGATGCGATTCTGATCAGCCATAGGCGCTCCCTAATTCGGACAATTGCCAATTACATCAAAGGGACTTTAACATGGAGGAAGGAGGATGTCAAGAGCTTAATACGTAATCCGTAATGCGTAAAGTTGCTGTTATAGGGTAACTGATTCTTTGCACAGGCTCTGCCGGGGCGGGCATTGGGAAATCCGAGTGCATCCCGCGATGGCGACCTTACGCATTACGCATTACGTTCCGCACATCGCTCACGGTCTGCACCAATATGCGCCGGGTGACCCACGGCGCCCAGATCTGCAGGCTGACGGGGCTGATCTCGAGGGTGATGGAGCCGCCAAAGCCGTCGCGCGCCAGGTTGTGCAGGAAGGTGGCCAGGGGGAGCTGGCCAGCGCCGGGCAATTGATGGTGCTTGACGTAGGTGTCGAGCCCAGGGCGGTTGAGCCAGGCGGGGGGCACGCAGAGGTCGCTCAGGTGGATATGGGCCAGGCGGTCGCGGGCGATCTCGTAGGACAGGGGCAGGGGGTAGGGTGAGACGCCGGCGTGGGTCGTATCCAGCGTCAGGCGCAGGCCCTCTTCCTCGGCAAAGCGGTGCAGGGCGGGCAGGTGCCACAGGATATTCTCCCGGTCCTCTGGCACGAAAAAGCCGGGGTTCTCCAGGGTGATCTCGGTGGGAGCGCCCGCCAGCCTCCGGCGGGCTTCGGCGATCTGGGCGCGAAAGCCGGCGAGCAGGGGGTCGTCGAGGCTCTTCGCTCGAGGAGGGTGGATGACGATGGCCGGGATCTCCAGGGATCGCGCCAGGTCGGCCAGGGCCGGCAGCACCGGGCCACCTTTGCGCCAGCCAGGCAATGAGAAGAGGGGTGGGTGAATGGCCTCAATGCTCACGGCGCACTGCCGGGCCAGGCGCCGGATGGCTCGGGGCCCGCGCACGAGCAGCTCGGGGCAGACCACGAGTTCCACTCCCTCGCAGCCGGAGGCGCGCGCCAGCCAAAAGGCGGCGCGCAGCGGGTAGACGTAGACCGCTCCGGTGGAAAAGAGGATGTGCGGTTGATCCGCAGTCATGGGTGGCCCTCGGACCGCATATGGGCGCAGCCACGGTGAGTGGGCTGGGGGCCATCGTTGCCGTTGAGGTAGAGGCCTTGCTGGTGAATATAGGCTTCGACGCTGTCGGGCACCTGGTAGCGGATAGGGAGCCCCTGGCGCACCCGTTCCTGCAAGTCGTGCGAAGCGATGCCGATTTCGGGGGTGGGTAGGATGTGGGTGCGGGCGGTGAGGCCGGGCAACCGTGTTTCCAGCGTCCGCAGGTCGGTGCGATAGCCGGGCCGGGCGGCGACGGCGATCTGGGCGCGCGCCAGGATCTGCGCTGGCTCGTGCCAGGTGGCGATATTGGCCAGGGAATCGAGCCCCATGATGAAGAAGAGCTCAGCCGTCGGGCCCAGCTGCTCCTGCAGGATGGCCAATGTATCGGCCGTATAGGAGGGGCCGGGCCGGCTCAGATCAACCTCGGAAATGGCAAACGCGGGGTTGGAGGCAATAGCCAGCTCAACCATGCGCAGCCGATGCTCGGCCGGGGAGTAGGGCTGGGCCAGCTTGTGCGGCGGGTTCTTGGCTGGCACGAAAAGGACCTGATTGAGCTGCAAGCGCGCGAGCGCCTCCTCGGCAATGATGAGATGACCATAGTGGATCGGATCAAAGGTACCACCCAGGACCCCAAAACGCATCGTCTACTCCCAGGATTCTATTCCCACTCAAGCTCGATCTTGCCGATGCGCACCGTGTCGCCGCTCTGCACGCCCGCTTCCTCCAGGGCCTGCTGCACGCCAGTGGCGCGCAAGATGCGCTGAAAGCGGTCGATGGCCTCCTCATTGCCCCAAGGGGTCATGACAGCGGCGCGCTCAATGCGCTCACCCTGCACGCGAAAGGCGCCATCCTCGTCGCGTGAGATGCTAAAGGCCTCCGCCGGGCGCTCGTGGGGCCGCAGCACGGGGATGGCCTCCACTGGCGGCGCCGGGGGGGTGACTTCCAACAGGGCAGCGACCTGGCGCAGCAACTCGCGTGTGCCCTCGTGGGTGACGGCGGAAATCGCCAGGGCCTCCACGCCCTCCTTGGCCAGGGCGGCACGGACCTCGGGCCAGCGCTCGCGCACCTCAGGCACATCCATCTTGTTGAGTACCACAATTTGCGGCCGGGCGGCCAGAGCAGGGTCGTAGAGCTCGAGCTCGGTATTGATCTGCCGCCAATCGGCAAGCGGATCGGGCGAGAGGCCATTGAGCAGGTGAATCAGCACACGCGTGCGTTCGATGTGGCGCAGAAAGGCGTGCCCGAGCCCCGCACCGGCATGGGCGCCCTCGATGAGGCCAGGGATATCGGCCAGCACGATAGGGCGTGCATCCACCTCTGCGACGCCCAGGTTGGGTTGCAGGGTGGTAAAGGGGTAATCGGCAATCTTGGGCCGGGCCGCCGAGACGGCGGCGAGCAGCGTCGACTTGCCCGCATTGGGCTGGCCCACAATGCCCACATCGGCGATCAGGCGCAGCTCCAGGGTGATCCAGCGTTCCTGGCCAGGCTCACCGTTCTCAGCGATGCGGGGCGCCTGGTTGGTGGGGGTGGCGAAAGAGGCGTTACCCCGGCCTCCGCGGCCCCCGCGGGCTACCAGCACCCGCTGACCGACCTCTACCAGGTCTGCCAACACCTCACCCGTCGCTGCATCGCGCACCAGCGTGCCTGCCGGGACGGCGATCTCCAGATCGGGGCCATGGGCGCCCGTCTTGTCTTTAGAGCCGCCGTTCCCGCCCTTCTCAGCGCGAAAGTGACTGCGCTTTTTGAAATCAATCAGGGTCGCCATATGCGCCGACGCGACCACATAGACGTTGCCGCCCGCGCCGCCATTCCCGCCGTTCGGCCCGCCATAGGGCACATATTTCTCGCGCCGGAAGCTGACGATGCCGTTGCCGCCATCGCCGCCGCGCACATGGATCCTGGCCTCATCGAATAACACCGCTCTCTTGATCCTCCAAGCCGCTCTCTTTGCCGTAGGATACGCTTAAAGTGGGGGGCTGTCAACATGAGTCAGGCTGAGATGGAATGGCGCGTAGCCCCAGACCCGGCGTGCAACCCGGATGCGCCCTGGCGGCTCAACCTATCTGCCATTGGGGATGAAGGGATTGACTACCGTGACCGCTTCGTATGCCTGCCCCGGGTTCAGATCCTCCGACCAGAGTGTCGCGCACCCCATCTCGGCGGCGCTGGCAACGATCATCGCATCCCAGAACGAAATGCGACCGCATGCCTGTACACGAATGGCGTGCAGAATGCTGGCCACCGATGGCCTGTGGACAGCCCAGGTTGCGAGATCTGCTATGATCTGGGCAGCCTCTTCGGCGGCGAGAGGTCTGGCTACCTTCCGGGTAACGATTGTGTAGAACTCCTGCAGCACCTGTGTGCTCAAGCATCCTTGGCGCGTCTGCCAGAGCTGCGCGATGAGGTCACTGGCGATCGTATGCTTCATGCCGGCACTACGGTCATGGGCATACACGAGCACATTGGTATCGATGAACTGCAGGTTGTTCTCAGCGCTCATGGAGCTCATCTCGGTTGGCCGGTGAGCGCCCGCCAGTGCCCAGGTCGTAGCCCCTGCGCATCTCGGCGATATGCCTGCGCTGCGCCTGGGTGTAGCCGGCTTCCTCGCTGACCAGGGACTCGAGTGCATCGCTCAGCAGCTTTGATAGGGAGGTACCCCGCTTCACCGCGAGCAGCTTGGCCTTCTGCAATATGTCCTTGGGTATGGAAAGGGTGACATTCTGAGTCTGCATATCTCACCTCCACGTAAATCAGTATAGCACGCAAATACGTGAAGGGCAAGCCTATGCGGCATAGACCCCTTCCCGCCGCCAGACGTCGATGATCAGATCATAGCGCTCCAGCGGCATGCCGGTATAGACACAATTCGAGGTGGAGAAGATATAGCCACCACCGGGCATGCCGCTCTGCAGGGCGTAACGGGCCGATTGAGCCGCCTCTTCCTCGGTGCCGGTCTGCAGCAGGCCGCAGTTAACGTTGCCGATGAGGCAGATCTCACGGCCGTAGCGGCGCTTGACCTCAGCGATATCTACCCCGGCCTGCGGATCGATCGAGTGCAGGGCATGGGGGTGGCAGTCCACGAGCTGATCGATGATGGGCATGATATTCCCATCGGTATGTTTGATGACATAATATCCCTGCTCGCGGTAGCCGGCGATCAGGCGGGCCAAGAAGGGGGTGACGAACTCTGCAAACTGGCCCGGGCTCAAGAAGGGTCCCACATTGAAGCAATAGTCGGCGCAGAGGGCCCAGCCGTCCCAGATCCCCTTGCCGGCCAGGGCTGCCGAGCGCTCCAACTGCTCCTCCAGCGCCCGCTGCTGCTCATCTTTGATCTTCTCGGGCTCGTCGGCCAGGCGGTAGACCAGCTCCATCATATGGTCGCCATCGGGCACCGACATGGTCGTATCGCCATGCCGGCAGAGGAAGAACTCGTGCCCCGTGGTCTCACGGATGTATTCGGCGATGCGCTCCTCGCACTGCGGCACGCCGCCCATGCCGTGCACAAAGATGGCCGAGTGGCCATAGTGACGCGCGGTCGCGATGTAGGTGTCGCCAGCATCGGCAATCTGCAGCCGGCGCTCGCGGTCGCTCATCTGGTCCCACTGTGAAAAGTAGCGGTGCGAGGGGTGCACTTTGCCCAGGAGCTCCATCGTCAGGTAAAAGACCAGCTCAAAGGTCGGCACCAGCCCTGGCGGCTGTTTGCCCTCCAAGGCCATGATAAACTTGTCACGGGGGGTGAGGGATGGATTATCACTCATGAGAGCTCTCCTTGAAGGGTAATGGGATAGTGGGTCTGATACGTGATGCGCGATCCATGAGGTTGCCATGCCGCAATGATCGGTGTTTCAGCCGAGTGTGGCACGCCCCACAGGGTGTGTGAAAACTTGCTCAGAGGGGTGATCCATCAGCAGGCTCCTGCAGAATCGGGCGCAACAGGAACATTATAGCAGAAATGAAGAAGGGTTGCATATCATCGGAGAATGGCCGACGACAGGATGAAAACCGCATTCAGGAGTGCGTGGGCCAGGGCCACGCCGACTATGCTGCTCCTTCGCTGCACGATCCACCCGAAGAGCAGCCCAATGGCCAGGGCGACCCCACCGACGAACAGTGAGGCCGAGCCCATCAAGACGGCATAAAGCGCCGCTGGCAGCAGAATCCCTGGCCGCCCCAGTGCCTGCACCGCCGTCGCCTGCATGATGCCGCGGAAGAGGACCTCCTCGATCACCCCCACACCGGCAAGAGCCAGCATGGGCGCCCAGAGGGCGCTCAGCGAGGGGGCGCCGGCCGGGGGCTGCCGCTGGGCCAGGTAGAGGAGCGGCCCCAGCAGCAGGCCTACCGAGCCCAGAAGGCCCTCCCGGTGCAGGCGAGTTGCTTGCAGGCCAATCTGCTGCCGTGAGAGCCCGGCGCTGTACACAACGACTGCGCCTGCGGCAAGGGGAGGTATGCCGGCTGCAAGGGCCGCAAGAGCCGGGGGCACGCCGCCCAAGGGGAGCGCCAGACTGCTGATGCGGACCATGGGCGCCAGTGAGACCCCCAGGAGCAGGCAGCGGGCAGGCGCCAACCGCAGGAAGCCGGCCCCAATGACGAGCGCTGCCAACAGGGCGCAGTAGAGGGCCATGCCGGCGCGCGGGTTGCCGAAGGAGGTCAATGCCTCCGCTATAGTGATGGCGGCCAGGCAACCCAGGGCGAGTATGGGCGCCGGCGAGGGGATGTGCAGCCGCTTAATGGAGCGCCTCCACAATCTTGGCTGCGGCGTTCGCAGCCAGGATGATAAGCAACGGCGCGATGGCGGCCCGGATTGACCAGGCCAGCTGACGGAAATGGGGGCCCTCGAGTCCATCGGTCAGCTCGTGAAGCACCAGCAGCACGATGAGGGTCACCACCGCGGCGGGAGCCAGGGGCGAGGCCCCGGGTACAGTCAGGATCTGGGTGGTCGTCGCCGTGACGAATGTGCTCATGGCATTGGCTCCTGTTGCTGAGGGGTGGGGCTGCGCTTTGTGGCTCGATAGACGGTTGGCGCGATGAGCAGCGCTTCCCCACTCAGGGCCACCAGCCAGCCCAGGCTCAGGCCAGGCACGCCGTTCCAGAGCGCCCCCGCTGTGGCCAGGGCCAGCTCGAGCACCATGCCCGCGACCATGAGCCCGGTGGCCGTGGCGATCCGCTCCTGCACGCGGCGGATGGCCACATAGTGGACCTTGACGATCCACGGAAAGACGGCCAGCCCCAGGATACGCAGGCTCCCGGTCGCCTGCCGGGCATAGGATGGCCCGAAAAACCCCAGTATTATTCCCGCGGCCACCAGGAGCACACTGCATGCCAGGATGCCGATGATAGCCGAGAGCCCCAGGGTCACCCGCATCTTTTCTGCCAACATGGAAGGATTGGAGGAGGCGGTCGCATAGAGCACGGTTGACAAGGCCGTGGGGCCGACGTAGGCAAAGCTGGCCACCATCCAGGCGGCGTAAAAGCTGGCGTTGAGTGAGGCCGAGAGGAGGGCAGTGACGATAACCGGCAGCGCCAGGCTGGGCGCCAGCAGCGCCAGGTTGAGGCCATAGTGCTGGAGAGCTGGCCGCCCCAACTGGCGCAGCAGCCCCCACTGTGGGCGGCAGGTGCGGAACACACTGCCCCTGCGTTGCGCAAAAGTGGCCAGGGCCGCCAGCGACACCACCAGCCCGAGCACCCAGGTGATATAGATCACCAGGGCATTCCTGGGCGCCACCCAGAGCCCGGCTGCCAGCAACGCTACAAGCTTGGCCACGGCGAAAAGCGCGTTGCGCCCCAGCTGGATCTCGCCGCGCGCAAGCCCGATCATGGCCTGATCAATCACCAGCGTCATGCCGGTGAGGGCGACGCCAAGGGCGAAAAGGGTGACTGTCGCCGGGCTTTGCGCCAGCACGGCGAACTCGTGGCCGAGCACAGGCGTGGCGACTGCAAAGAGCGTCCCTGCCCCTGCCGCCAGGGCGCCCGCCGCCGCCAGTGAAGTGATGATGACCGGCCTCACATGGCCCCGCCGGCGGGGCAGCTCTCCCATCAACAGCGTGCCCAGGCCCGACATGCCTATGTTACCCAGGAGCGTCATGGCCGAAATGGCGGCTGATGCCATACCGACTGCATCGGGGGTGTAAAAGCGCGCGGCCAGCCACCAATAGATAAAGCCCAGGCCAGAGGTCACGGCTGTGGTGCCTACGAGTGATCCGGCGTTGGCCAGCATGCTCTGGTTAGCGCGAATCTGGCGCATCATCGCTCTCTCCCTCGGTTGCCGGCCTGGCAATGACTCTCCGACTGCGCCACAGCCCCAACAACTGGAGCGTGGCTCCCACGGTGCTCATAGCCATCAACAGCGCCAGGCCCAGCCCTGCCGACCACACCCTGGCATACAAGAGCGCTATGGCTACCAGTGTATCCGTTGCCAGGCTGAGCGCCAGTCCCAGGGCCAGCTCACTGGCTGGATCCTCCAGGCGCAGAAGGCGCACGAACGCCATCCCCGGGCAGAACAACAGGAACCAGCCGGCGAGCAGTGGGCGCAGAGGCGGCCCCAGGTTCCCCAGCACGGCAACGCCGGTCGCGGCGGTTGAAACGAGGATGGCTGCTGGCCAGAGCAAGGGCAGGCGTCTCATTGCGCCGTCCCTGCAGGCGCGTGTTTGTACACCAGCACCTGTGCATCGGCGTTGGCATAGACGACCACAAAACGGCCTGACTGCAGCAATTTGGCCGCCATGATGTCCAGGGGCCCCGGCGGCTCTATATGATACGTGTTTACCGTTTCCCTGTCGCTGCGCGTGATGAGCAGGTATGCAGCCGGGTAACGCTCATCAGCCATCACACCCTCCAGGATAGCCATTTCAGTTGCACCGAAAGTGTAGGGATGAGATGGGCTGCGGGTCACGCCTCTGTCCAGCAGTAAATCGCCGATTGCCTGGTGCGCGAATTGTTCATAACCCTCAAACTTGACAGGGGCATCCAGAGTGCCGGTGAGCACCAGGGACCCTCGCGGGGCCCTCTCATAGACGTATTTGGCCGCCTCCAGGTCCGCCGGGGAGACATAGTGCACTTTCTCATCACCATAGTGGGCGAGCATAAAGGCCGCCAGCAATACCCCGCTCAGGACGATGGTGAGGAAAGTAGTCCTGTAGCTGGTGAGGGTGGCCTCAACAGGGTACAGAAGCGCAGCGACAAAGAACGCCGCACACGGCAGCATAAAGAGGTATATCCGGAACAGCATCTCGCCCCCATAGGACTGGGCAGCCAGCAGGGGAAACGGAGCGATCAGCAACACCGCTGCGGAGCGATCCCAGTACCCTTTCCGCACTCGCCGGATGGCTCCCAATATGGCCAGGCCAAAGACACCGGCGGTCAGCATGCGGCAGGTCAGGGCGACCGTCCGGCGCCCGACCGAGCTGCGCGAGAGATCAATGAGGTTCTTTTTCGCATTGCTGAACACGGAACCGACCGAGTCTACAATCCAATCCAGGTTCACGCCTAACCAGGTGTAGGCCACGTAGAGGATCCAGGCGCTGCAGAGCACGGCCAGCAAAATGGGCAATAGGCGGGGCCGACAGTAGCCAAAGATAGCCAGGGCGAGGACGCTCGCAAGGGTCATGAAGGGCGTGAGTTGGTGGCTGGAGACGATGGCGGCGTAGAACACGATGACCATAGCCGTCAGGCTGGCATACTGAGTCAAATTGGCCGGTCGGCGCTCCCCATCGACATGGGTTACCCCTCTCAAAACCCTGTCTCGGAGCGCGACGAGCCCGCCACGCAGGCGTGATGACTCTGCCCCAGCCGGCTCTGCTTTCAACCAGGTCAGAATGACCCCGACAATGGCCAGGTAGAAGAAAAAGCCCATGGCCTGTGGTGCGTAATAGTCCTGGCCCACCCAGTTCAGCGCAAAGAATAGCCAGAGGGCCAGCCAGACCAGGCGGCGGTCGGAAGAGCACGCCTTGAAAAGCAAGAGCAGCGGCCCGAGGTAGAGCAGGTTGAAGAATAGCTGAGCCCACAGGGCCTGCGCGTAGAGTGAAAGCCCGGTGAGTTGTGTAAAGAGGGCGCTGAACGCGAAAAAGCCAGGCCAGTTGAAGTAGATGTCGATAGCCGGGTCCACAATGCCCTTACGCAGGATATAGTCGACGACCCCGACGTGTTTGTAGGTCCAGGGATAGCGGGGCGTCGCATACGCCAGCGGCAATGTGGCGCGCGTGATGACGATAAAGGCGACGATGTAGAGGAGCAGGACCCACGACGGCATATGACGTTGTCGAAGGGCAAGGCCGAAACCGATCGTGAGCAGCCCCAGCGATACATAGAACGCCGGCGATAGCACCGAAACCAGCCCGAAATCGTTCAAGCGATAGGGGTCAATGCTGGGCAGAGCGGGTATCCACATTGCCAGAGCGATGGCGACCAGGATAACCTGCCAGGTTATCGCTGTCTTTCTTGAGGGGCGTAGAGCAGCAGCGCGCACAGTCGCCTCGGCCTTTCTCGCCTGCGCCTGTCGCTGCTGCTCTTTCCGCTGCCGCCTCGGGTTGCGCCGGGTCTCCATTGCCGCCGGCCTGGCCTGCACCTCGCATTTCCTCAAGGCGCTCCCCCCTCATTTCCCCCAGGGGCGCCCTGCGGCCCGAACTGCCTCATGATGCTGCGCAGATGCCACTGGCTGCGCATATAAGCGAGCGGCCCGTAAAGCATGCCTTTCATCTCCAGACGGTTCAGTTCCTTGGGATAATCCTGCATCTTGGCTGATCGGGGTGACTGTGGGCTCAGCAGGTAACGCAGGGCGCTGGGAAACATTGCTGCCAGGTCCAGGATCCGCCTTGGGTCTCTCATGATGCTGGCCGTCAAGAATGCCGTCACCGACACCCCATAGCCGTACAGTTGCCTGCGATAGCCGTCATAATCCCGATGGTGAAAGTGACGCACCAGCGCTGCCGGCCGGTAGATGAGGGTATAGCCCTTCTTGATGACCTCCAGGAACGCCGCCCCTTCCTCGCCGCCCCGCGCCATGGTGCCGGTCCCAAGCGCCGGGTCAAAGCCGCCGAGCGTGCGGAGGGGGGCAGTGCTGAACGCCATGTTTCCGCCTACCCCCATCTTGGAAGGCATATAGGGGAAGAGGGGGTCCCGTGGACGATGGTTCGTGAGGTTGAACGCGAGTTCACGGAACCCTCGCTCCCGATAGAGACCCCCGAACTGCTCGAACCAGACCTGAGCCGGCGTCTCCAATTCGGCGGGGAGGCACAATCCCGTGACGCACGCGACATTCTCAGCGCTCGCAAAGCCCCTCGCCAGCTCGGTTAACCAGTGGGGAGAGGGCCTCTCATCATCATCGATATAGGCCACAATCTCTCCCCGCGCATGCTCAAGGCCGCAGTTGCGCGCCCAGGCCAACCCGGGCCGGTCCTCTCGCACATAGCGGATGGACGCCAGGTGCGCATAGCGCCGGGCGACGAGATCCGCTGTAGCCAAAGTCTTGGGGGCATTATCGACCACGATGATCTCATAGTGTGGATAGGCCAACTGGGTCAGGAGATCCAGGCAGCGTTCCAGGTGTTCAGCCCGGTCGCGGGTACACACGATCACACTGGCAAACGGGGCATGGGCCAGGAACTGGGCGCGCGCTTGCAGGCACGGGGGCATGGCCTCGACTTGCAGGCCGCGAGCGCTGAGGCCTGCTGCTTCGGGGAGGCCGTCTTCATGCAGGTGTTCATTGATGGCCGGCGCCAGAGTTTGCCATATTCGCTCAGCCAGCTGGGTCTCGTCGGGCCCTGTTTCTTCCCATTCCAGGTCAACGAGGCCGAGCGGCTGCGCGTGCAGGCAGACGAGCACCTGCGCGCGCCGGTAGCCCTTTCCGGCCTGTCTATCATAGACCGGAATGGCCAGCAGGGGGCGGTCAAGCTCGACCTCAAGCAATTTCACCGGCTGAAAGCCCGACGTCCGGGGCTCGAGATGGCTCGCGCCTGAGACATCTGCAGACATGTCCTCACCACCTTTCGGGATGCAAACAGGCATCCGTAGCAAAGATTGATTACCCATGCTCAGCAGGCGCAACATACGATAGAAACGGATCTCCTCGTGGGGCATCCCCATTCAGGTCAGCCCTGTACGGATGAGCCCTGAAGCATACCCGGCTGCTGCAACCGTGAGCCCGGCGACAATGGCCCCCGCGCGGCCAAGACCTGCCGGGTCCCGGCGCCAGAGCGCGTCTCCCAGATTTCGGGCAACCGCCAGGGGCAGGGTCCGGTAGGTGTATCTGCCCTCGGCCGATAAGCTGTGTGCTGCGCCTACCATACGCGATAGCTGGGCCTTGCCGGCGCCTTCGTTGTAACAGCGAGAGATGAAGTAATGCCAGCTCGTCCGATCCGATGGCACCCTGTGGAACACCACCGCTCGCGGCTCGTAGAGCCACACGCCCCCTGGCCATCGCTGCAGTGCACGGATGCAGAGGTCCGTATCCTCTGGCCTGCTACATGCGCCTACCTTGCCAAACCCGCTGCGGAATCCTCCCAGGGCCTCAAAAGTCCTCCGGCGCATCGCCATGTTCGCTGACCACACATTCCTTACGGCGGAAACCTGCTCAGGCATGCCCCGATAGCTGCCTCCGACGACCCAGTTGAACTCGTCCGGGAACCAACTGGGCCTGCCATCCAGCCATTCGGGCTCCAGCTTGCCGCCCGCGCCGAGGACACGCGGGTCCGTGAGGTGCGGCGCCATCTGCTCAAGCCATGCTGGTGTTGCCCGGGTGTCATCATCCAGGAAGGCAAGGATCTCACCCCTGGCTACGCTCGCACCGCTGTTCCTTGCTCCCGACGCCCCAGACGGTCCCTCGTTTTCCAGGCTGATCACGCTGGTGAGCTCCTCCCGTGCTCTCTGCAGCATTCTCGGGTTGTGATCGATCACCACAATGACCTCACGCGGTTGCGTGTTCTGGCGCTCCAACGAACGGAGGGCTGCGAGCAGATCAGGCCAGCGCGCTTCTGTGTAAGCGCAGATCACTATGGAAACATCCGCTGTATTACCCATCACGAGGCTGCCTCCTCCCTGGTCAGGCTAGGCAGGCTGGCATGGGCAATGCGACGGATCATCCTCCATGCCGCCAGGCGGGACTTGTGAGCGGCTATCCATACGGGAGGGCTGTGGCGGGTGATCAGTTGCTCCAGTGCGTCTGCGCCCATATCGGGCGTCACATGCAGGCGCGACAGGGCAAAGGGATCGTCTGTCACCGCGCTGGGGGCGTTCTCGACGGCGCAGGCCGATGAGTAGCCTGCTGTCTGCACGGCTGAACGGGTAGCGGCTGTGAATTCGCCGAACGGATAGGCAAAGCTCACAATCTCATGCCCGAGCTGGTCTTCCAGGATCTGCCGGCAATAGCGGATCTCCCGCTGTGCGTCTGGGTGCGGCAGCCTGTCCAGTTGCGCGTGTGTGTGGCTGTGTGCACCGCACTCTATCCCGCTTGCGCTGATCTCGCGCAACTGGGCCCAACTGAGCATCGCGCGCTCACTTTCGTTCTGAGGGACTAGCCACTCGCTCTTCCCTCCAATGTACCCGGTCACCATATACAGTGTTGCTGGAAAACCGTAGCGCAGAAGCGTGGGGAGCGCAGACTCATGGAAATCGGCATAGCCATCGTCAAAAGTCAAGACAATGGGGCGCGCTGGCAGGCGCGCTCCCCCATCGGCACAGCTGCGCACAAAATCGCTGACCGTCAGCGGTGTATAGCCCTGCTCGTGCAGATGGGCCATATGCTCAGCAAACAGGCCCGGCGGCACTGCATAGGGTCTGAAACGGGCGCTGGCCTTGTCGGCAATGCTGTGGTACATGAGGATAGGGATCTGGCCCTGTCTACCGCTCACCATTGCCTCCCTTACTGAAGGCTCGTTGCTCCCGCGCCAGCACTTTGACTACGCGCCAGCCATCCTGCAGGGGGCGAAGCCGCCCTACCCCGTGCACGCGGGGCGCCTCGAAGCTGGGCACCTCGGCGACCCTGAGTCGAGCCTTGAGGGCGCGCACGTTCATCAGCGTCTCAACCTCAAAACCGTCGCAATCGAGGCTCAAGGCGGGCAGCGCATGCGCCCAGAAGGCGTTGTAGCCGTAGCAGAGGTCGGTATAGTGGCCACCAAAGAGCAGGCGTACGGCGCGCACAAATCCCCAGTTGCCGAGCCTGCGCGTGAGCGACATATCGGCGGTGCCTCCGCCCTGCACGAAACGAGAGCCCTTGACGTAATCGGCGCCGGCCAACAGGGCGCCGACAAAGGCAGGTATCTCCGCGGGGTCTGTCGAGCCATCGGCGTCGAGCATGATGATGATATCGCCGCTGGCCCAGGCAAACCCGGTGCGCAAGGCGGCGCCCTTGCCCTTGCCCTGTTGGGTGATAATGTGGATATCGGGGCGCAGCTCACGGGCAACATTGGCGGTGCCATCGGTGGAATGTCCATCCACCAGCACGACTTCGTGCACCCAGGCAGGAATGCGCGGCAACACGTGCGGCAGATTGGCCGCTTCGTTGAGAGCGGGAATGACAACGCTCACCCGCCCGTTGCGGGCCCAGGCGGGATGGTGCGCCGCATCTGATGCGGCATTCGCGACGGCGTCGTTGTCTATTTGCTGGGGCCAAGCGAATTGGCTCGCCATGCTCTTGCCTCCACAGCGAATGAATGATCTGCGCAACCCAGCCCTGTGCGCGCCGGCAACGGAAAAGATGGCCGATCTGATCTCAGAAGCTCGATCCGCGAAGGGCGCCGGCGGGTGGAAGCGATAGTTCACCCTTCCAGGATGACCTGGCCATTGAAGCCATGGCGGCGAGGTCGAGTGCCGTGGGCCAGTGGAGCCAGATATAGGGCTGGTGAAGACCTGGTCTCTTACGTATGACGCAGCAACAAGCATGCCATAGCGCGGCCCAGCACCAGCTGCACCGGTAGCAGATTGGATTAAGCAGTTTTGACAGATTGCCCAGGTTATGCTAAGATGCGCGCCGCTCGTTGGTGAGGTTTTGCTGATAGTTCCCGGTATATCAAGACCGCGAAGGCTAGGCAAAGCCTGCGCGGTTTTTGTTTTGGTAGCCACACCCTGAGTGCGGCGTGACCCAGCTCATTCCTCCCGACAATGATCGGGCTCGTAGCAACTCAGGAAGGAGGTGCCAGTCTGTGACAGAGCGAGTTACCGGTCGGGTGAAGTGGTTTAGCCGTGTAAAGGGCTATGGCTTCATCCAGCCAGATGGGGATGGTGCTGAAGACGTTTTTGTGCACTATTCCGCGATCGTGGGCGAGGGGTTCCGCAATCTGGACGAAGGGGAGCGCGTCGAGTTTACGATCGAAGATTCTCCCAAGGGACCTCAGGCTGCCAATGTGGTGCGATTGCCGGAGGAGTAACCCCCCGGAAACCCACCCAAGCCCCGGTACAATTGTGCCGGGGCTTGTTTGTGTCCTGAGGGCAGGGGCCAAAAACCTAGACAAGCGCGCCGAATCGGCTATAATCTGATACTATTCTTGCCTGTTGGGGAAAGGAAAGGCCGTGTTTCAAGCACCACGAGGATTTACCGATATTCTGCCGGAAGATCAGCCGTATTGGGCCGCCATCGAGGACCGGGTGGCGCATTTGACCCCTCTCTACGGCTACCGGCGCATCATCACGCCTGTGCTCGAAGACGCCGGCCTCTTTTTGCGTGGAGTGGGCGAGGGCACCGATATCGTCGAGAAGGAGATGTACGTCTTCCAGGACAAGGGCGGCGATTGGGTGGCTCTGCGCCCCGAGTTCACGGCTGGCGTGATGCGCGCCTATCTCGAGCGCGGCATGCACACCCTGCCGCAGCCAGTCAAGCTTTATGCCATTGGACCCCTCTTTCGCTACGAGCGGCCCCAGGCCGGTCGTCTGCGCCAGCACCATCAGTTCGATGTGGAGGCAATTGGTGAGGAGGATCCTGCCCTCGACGTGGAGGTGATGTCGGTGGCCTATCACCTGTTCGCCGACCTGGGATTCTCGGGCTTGAGCTATCAGGTGAACTCGATCGGCTGCCCTGTGTGCCGGCCGCAGTATCTGCGCGCCCTGCAGGAGTACTATTCAGGCCAGGAAGAAGCCCTCTGCACCGATTGCCAGCGTCGCCTGCAGCGCAACCCGTTGCGCCTGCTGGATTGTAAGGACGAGCGCTGCCAGCCACTCATTGCCAAAGCGCCGCGCATGATCGAGAACCTCTGCCCTGATTGCGCGCGCCACTTTGCTCAGGTGCTGAGCTACCTGGATCGCCTGGGCCGCAAATATACGGTCAACCATCGCCTGGTGCGCGGGCTAGACTATTATACGCGCACGGTCTTCGAGGTCTGGGCCCAAGGCATTGGCGCGCAGAATGCCCTGTGCGGCGGCGGGCGCTATGACCGCCTGGCTGAGGCCATCGGTGGGCCGCCGACGCCGGGGGTTGGCTTTGGCTCTGGCGTTGAGCGTATTGTGCTCCTGATGCGCGAGCAGGGGACGGCAGTGCCCCCGCTCAAGGGGCCGGAGGTCATGGTGATCGGCCAGGGGCAGGCGGCCAAGGATGTGGCTGTGAGCCTGGCGGCGGACCTGCGCACGCGAGAGATTGGGGCGTTCCTCTCCTTTGGCGAGCGCAGCATGAAGGCGCAACTCCGGGGGGCCAACCGCAGTGGCGCCCGCTATGCAATCATCATTGGCGAGAACGAGTTGAGCCAGGGGCGGGCCACCGTCCGCGACATGGTGGGCGGCGAGCAGTGGAGCGTACCCATGGCCCAGGTCGTGACGGACCTGGCAGCGCGGGTACGGCCGGCCAGTTAGGTGAGGGATGACCTGTCGAACTGAGGATCTCGCTATCGAACCGGTCCCTCGTGCCGTGCGCCGGGCCGGCGTCCTGACCCATCCTCGGCTGCCGGTGTCGGAACAACTGGCGCAGGACCTGGCGAGGCGTTTCGCGGCCATCGGTGTGGCGGTCGAGGTGGCCTCTCAGGTGGATGCCGCATGGCTGACCGATGTGGACTGCCTGGTCGTTCTGGGCGGCGACGGCAGCATGGTGCTTACCGCGCGCGCTGTTGCGGGCACGGGTGTACCTCTCCTCGGCATCAACCTGGGGCAGTTGGGCTTTCTGACCGAGTTACAGCCGGGTGATTTGGGCAGCCGGTTGGAGGCGCTGGCGCGCGGCGAGTATCGCGTGGAGCGACGCTCTTTGTTGCGCGCTGTCCTGACGCCTGCGCAGGGCGCCCCGACAACCTATGATGCCCTGAATGATGTAGTGATGGCGCGCGGGGCCAGGGTGCGGATGATCGGCGTTGCCGTCTCCATCGATGGTCAGCCTTTCACCACTTACCGCGCCGATGGGGTCATCGTGGCCACGCCTACCGGCTCTACAGCCTATTCTCTGGCCGTAGGGGGGCCCATTGTGGCGCCGGTGTTGGACACTCTGACGGTGGTGCCCGTGGCGCCGCACCTGATGCCGACGCGCGCCCTGGTCGTGCCTGGCGCCAGCACGATCCGTCTACAGATGGGCAGCCAATACGAGGGTATTATGGCCGTCGATGGGCAGCTCGATCAGCCCGTCAGCGGCGGCGATGTCGTGAACGTAACCGTGAGTCCCAAATGCGTGGGGTTTGTGCGTTTCGGCCCGCCCGCTGACTTTTATGGTACTTTGTTTCGGAGGTTACGTTGGGCGAGCCACAATTCGTAGCACCGAATCGGGGGGCCCAAGGCGGCGGCCAAAGGCCAGACGCGAACGGGGCGCCCGATTTTGCTCATGATCAGGTGGGTGCACTCCACTGCGCCAACCACCCCACCGTAGAGACTCTGCTGCGCTGCAACAAGTGCGGCAAGCCGATCTGCCAGCGCTGTGGAGTCCGCACGCCGGTGGGCATCCGCTGCCGCGAGTGTGCGCAGTTGCGCCGGCCACCGAATTACGTCGTGGGGCCCGGACACTATGTGCTGGCGGCCCTGGTGGCCCTGCCGGTTTCGATCCTGGCCGGGTTTATCATGCAGCAGGTCGGTATCTTTTTCGCTTTGTTTATCGGCGCCGCGGCCGGCGGCTTGATCGCTGAGATCGTCTGCCGGGCGACCGGCGGCAAGCACGGCAATGCGCTGGCTGCCCTGGTAAGCGCCTGCATCGTCGTGGGGGCGGTGGCTGCCGGTCTGCTGCCGCTGCTTCTCGCCCACGGAGCGCCACTCGCAGCGTTCATGAGTGGGGGCTATCTGCTGCAGCTCGTGCTACGGCTCAACATCATCTATGTGATCCTGGCCGTGGGGGCCGCCTTCGCGCGTCTTAGATAACGCCAGGGCCCTTCCGGGCGATTGCCGGCTGGCGTGCGCCGCACCAGCCCGGCCCTGATCCGGAAGGGGTGTAGTGGGTCTGGGCGCCCCCTGCGGCGCTAGCCCACCGCACCCCACGAAAGGCCTGTTTCGGCCACATGTGGAGCATGATGCCCGGAAACCGAAGGGCGTTTTCATCGTGTGTCGAGCTTCTCTGGGTATGGGCGCTTGATCGGGAAAGGATGACAGAGCGATGCTACAGGAATTGAGCATCACCCATTTTGCCATCATTGACCGCCTCAAACTGTCCTTCTCTCCAGGCTTTAATGTGCTGACCGGCGAGACGGGCGCCGGCAAGTCGATCATCATCGACGCCGTGAGCGCTCTTCTGGGGGGCCGCCTCTCTGCCGATACCGTCGTGCGCAGCGGCGCCGACCGCGCCACGGTAGAAGGGATCTTTAGCCTCCAGCCCGACCAGTACGCCGATCTCAAGCCGATCCTGGAGGAATACGGCCTCGACGATGAGGAGGGTGGCGATGGCTCGTTGATCGTGAGCCGTGAGTTGAGCCGCAGTGGGCGCAACGTCTGCCGGGTGAACGGGCGGGCGGTGACGGTGGGGGTGCTCGAGCAGCTTGGCCAGCGTTTGATCGATATCCACGGCCAGAGCGAGCACCTCAGCCTCCTGCGTGTGCGCGAGCACCTGGGCTTCCTGGATCGCTACGCCGGCCTGCTGCGCGAGCGCGAGGCGCTGGCGGCGACGGTGGCGGAGTTGCGGGCCGTGCGGCGCGAGCTGCATAGCTGCCTGCAGGATGAGCGCGAACTGGCCCGGCGCATGGACCTGTTGCGATTTCAGGCTGGAGAGATCGCCTCTGCCAAGTTGGATCCCAATGAGGAAGAGGACCTGGCGCATCAGCGCACCCTGCTGGCCAATGCGGAAAAGTTGAGCGAGCTGGCCAATGCTGGCTATGTGCTCCTGAGCGGCGGCGAGCAGGGGCGCCGTGCGGCGCTCGACCTCCTGGGGGCGGCCATCCAGAACCTGACCCAGCTGGAGCGGCTGGACCCGGCCCTGGGTGAGCTCCGGCAGGCGGCGGAAGGGGCCCTGTACCAGCTCGAGGACGTGGCGCACTCTCTGCGCGACTATCGTGACGGCATCGAGTACAGCCCGGCGCGTCTGGAGCAGGTGGAGGAACGCCTTTCGCTGCTCCAGTCGCTCAAACGCAAGTATGGCGAAACCGTGGAAGAGGTCATCGCCTTTGGCCGGCGGGCGGCGGAAGAACTGGAGGCGATCAGCCATAACGAGGAGCGCGTGGAAGAGCTGCGGGCGCGAGAGAGTGAGCTGCTGGCACGAGCCGCGGGCCAGGCGGCGGCGCTCTCTGTGGCGCGCCAAAAAGCCGCCCGAGCCCTGAAGACGGGCATTGAGGAACAGCTCGAAGAGCTCAAAATGGAACGGGCGCGCTTTGAGGTTTCCTTCACGCGCGAGCCCGACCCGAACGGCGTCGAGATCGATGGGGGCCGCTGGGCGCTGGACGCGACGGGTGTGGATCGCGTCGAGTTTCTCATCGCGCCCAACCCCGGTGAGCCGCCCAAGCCCCTGGCCAAGATTGCTTCGGGGGGCGAGACCTCGCGCCTGATGCTGGCCATGAAGACCGTGCTCTCAGAGGCTGACGCGGTCCCCTCGCTGATCTTCGATGAGATTGATGCCGGCATCAGCGGGCGCGTGGGCGCCATGGTGGGCCGCAAGCTTTGGAGCCTGACCCGGTCGCACCAGGTGCTCTGTGTGACTCATCTGCCTCAGATTGCCAGCTTTGCTGACTATCACCTCGGTGTTAGCAAGCGCATTGAGGGTGAGCGGACGATTACGGAAGTATGCCCACTGGAGAATAGCGAGCGTCCGCGGGAGCTGGCGGCTATGTTGGGCAGCGAAATCACCGAGGCCTCACTGTTAAACGCCCATGATCTGTTGACGCAGATGGCCGAGTGGAAGGCACAGCAACAACGGGGGGAACGCGAAGGTCGCGAAGACGGTGAGGCAAAACGAAAAGGCGGCAGAGAGAGGATTGTGCCGTGATCATCGAGAAACGCCTGGTGGAGACCTTTTTGGAGTTGGTACGCATCGACAGCCCCTCGCGCCATGAGCAGCGCATCGGTGAGCGCCTGGTGCAGCGCCTGCGCGCCCTGGGCGCCTGGGTCGAGCGTGACGAGATCGGCAACGTGTTCGCGCGCACTGAGGGGCGGGGGGAGCCGATCCTGCTCAATGCGCATATAGATACGGTCGTGCCCGGCGAAGGTGTGCAGCCGATTCTGGAAAATGGGATCATCCGCAGCGACGGACGCACCGTCCTGGGCGGTGACGACAAGTCGGGCGTGGCGATCGTGCTGGAAGTGATGCAGGCCGCGCAGGAGCAGGGGACCCTGCTCCCGCCGCTGGACGTGCTCTTTACTGTGCAGGAGGAAGTGGGCTTGCGCGGCGCGCGCGCCTTTGACGTGAGCAAGCTGCGTGCGCGGCAGGGTATCGGGCTGGATTCCGGCCGGACCAACGGCGCGGTGGTTGTCTCCGCCCCCTCGCAGGATACTCTGGATGTCGTTGTGCACGGCGTGGCGGCGCATGCCGGCGCCGAGCCGGAAAAGGGCACGAGCGCTATCCTCGTGGCTGCGGAGGCCATCACCCGCATGCCGCTCGGCCGCATCGACCCCGAGACGACGGCCAATATCGGCGTCATCAACGGCGGCCGCGCGACCAATATCATCCCCGACCGGGTGGAGATCCGCGGCGAGGCGCGCAGCCGCAATGCCGGCAAGCTGGCGGCGCAGGTGCAGGCCATGACCCGGGCTTTCGAAGAGGCGGCGGCTGCCCATGGCGTGACGGTGGAGGTCCACGTATCTCACGAGTATACCGCCTACTGCCTCAGCTCCGAGGCGCCGATCGTCCGCCTGCTGGCTGCGGGTGCGCGCGAGGTAGGGATTGAGCCGGTGTTCGTCCAGAGCGGCGGCGGCTCCGACTCGAACATCTTCAACGCCGAGGGGATCGAGATCACCAACATTTCTACCGGCATGGATGAGGTCCACACCGTCAACGAGCGCATCGCCATCGCCGATATGGTCCGTTGCGCCGAGTGGCTGCTGGCGTGCCTGCGCCTCAGGGCGGGGTGAGGACCGGAGCACGAAGGGCACGAAGAAACGCGAAGGACGCGAAGGGTTGAGCGCCGGTCCACCGGCAATGATCCAGCCTGCAGCGATGTTGTAGTGGCGGCTTGAGCCGCTCGTCTCGGCACCTCGTCGCAGAGCATCTTGTGCGCATGCACAGCCCTTCGTGTCCTTCGCGTGCTTCGTGCTCCAGGATCTTCGTGGTTTATCCTTCTTCCCAGGGAGGTGAACATGAGCGGCATCGAGCAGTGGGGCACGTCGCTGATCCTGTGGCTGCGAGGCCATGGCAGCCCTCTCTCCGATACGTTTCCCCGGATGGTCACTCTGCATTTGTCCTTCTCGGGTCGTTTATGCTGATCCTGCCCAGGTACTTCTGGATGCTGACAGAACACAGGTGATCCTATGAGCACACCAGATTCCGGTGTCTTACCCTCCGGCGTATGGCCAGTGATGCTTACTCCATTCTACGAGGACCGTTCCATCGATTGGCGGGGCGTGGATGCGCTGGTGGAGTGGTATATCGAGCGCGGGGTGGCGGGGCTCTTTGCCGTCTGCCTCTCCAGCGAGATGTACACGTTGAGCGCCGAGGAGCGGCTGACCCTGGCCGCGCATGTGGTGCAGCGGGCGGCGGGGCGCGTGCCGGTGGTCGCTTCGGGCACCTTTGGCGGGCCGCTGGAGGCGCAGGCGGAGTTCATCCGCCGCCTGGCTGGGTCGGGCGTGGACGCGGTCGTGATCCTCACTTGCCAGCTCGTGGCCCAGGAGGAGAGTGACGGGGTCTGGCGGGCGCAGGCGGAGCGGCTGCTCGCGCTCACCGGCGATATCCCCCTCGGCCTCTACGAGTGCCCCGACCCCTACAAGCGCGTGCTGGCGCCGGAGCTGATGCGCTGGGCGGCAGGCACGGGGCGCATCCGCTTCCACAAGGATACCTGCTCCGAGCTGGAGCCCATTCGCGCCAAGATCGCCGCCGTGCGGGGTACGCCCTTTCGCTTCTACAATGCCAACACAGCGACTCTGCTCGCCTCGCTGCAGGCCGGAGGGCACGGCTTTTCCGGCATTGCCGCCAACTATTTCGCCGGGCTCCAGGTGTGGCTCTGCCGTCACTGGCAGGATGAGCCGGAGCGGGCGACGCGCCTGCAGCATTTTCTCAGCGTGGCTGAGGCGGTCGTGCGCTTCAAGTACCCGGCCTCGGCCAAGGTCTTCCGCCGGCTGGACGGCATGGCCATCGGCCCTACCTGCCGGGTGCCGGCTGAGCCGCTGACTGAGGAAGATGTGCGTATCCTGACGCACCTTCTGGCCCTCAGCCGGGAGGTGGCGGCCGAACTCCAGTAGGCCATCTTTGGGTTCATAGCCGGGCGGCGGTGGAGCGAGCCGGCAAGATTGCAGGGCTCACTGCAGCTCCGGCAGCAGAAACTCCCCATCCTCGAGCACCAACTGGCCATCGAGGTAGGCCGTGCCCCGGCGCAGGCAGATATCAAAGTGCGTCGGCGCTTCGTTCGCGCCGCCCAGGCCGCAATAGGGCGCCGGGGAGTCAAAGGTGTTGCGCCCCAGGGCAATGGTAAGCCCGCCGTAATATGACTCCGAGTCCATGCCGACCTGTCGCCAGTCCGCCCGCCGGTCGGTGCCCCACCCGGCGTGGGCCACCCGGAACGAGGCCTCGTTGCCGGCGTTGCGCAGATACTCCAAGGTGTGCTGGGCATCGAGGCCGCCCGTGATCTCGACGGCATACCCATGCTCGAAGCGGATGCGCACCTCCGACTGGGCATGGCGCCACGCGCCGAGCAGCGCATCGCCCGGCTCCACGACCAGCACCCCCTCTACCGAGTCCTCCAGCGGCGCGCAATAGACCATGCCCGAAGGCCAGTGATCCCACCGGCCCGGCACGTCGGCCACGCCGCACTGGTAGGCGCCTTTGCGCCCTTCTTTGCGCAGCCTCAGGTCCGTGCCGGCCCGGGTCACCAGGCGAACCTCCCTGGCCGCGTCCATGAGCCTGGCGCCGGCGAGGCCACGGCGCGCCAGCTCCCCGGTGGGCAGCATGCGTTTGAGCACGGCCGGGGGCTCCTGCACCATCAGCACCCGCGCATTGGCCGCCAGGGCTGCACTGTGGACACTCGAATACATCCAGGAATGGGACCCAGGGAGGAAGGACATGCCGAGGATCACATCGGCGTGCGTCCAGGCCGCGCGCAGCACCGGGTCCGTCACATCCTGATCCGATTGGGCCATCATGATATAGACCGTGGCGCCCAGGCTGCGGGCCGCGGCCAGGGCGGCGCCAGGGTAGGCATCGTGGGCAAAGCCGACATCAGTAAAGATCAGCACCGTCTCGCCGGGGCGTACGCGGCAGAGGCCGAGCACCTGCAGGAAATGCGGCACCAGATCGGCGCCGGCCAGTAATGGGTTCATGGGGCCTCCTTCGTATGGCCGTGACTGTGTTCTCTACGGAAATGCTTCTGGCATCGCCCGGTCGTGGCCTGGAGTGCTGCCAGGCGATAGGCTCTGCTTCCGGCCGGATCAACCCAGGCGGGGA
>DAOTVS010000115.1:0-4549 GCA_034436375.1 Anaerolineae bacterium
ATGGTGCGTTGACCCGCTTCCGTCTTGGGGCGACCTACGGCAACCTTGCCGGCCAGACGTTGCAGGGTCTTGTCAATGTGGAGGGTGCCAGTGTCAAAGCCGACGTCGCCCCAGGTCAGAGCGAGCAGCTCACCGACCCGGCAACCACTGACAATGAGGGTGTACCACAGCGGGAAAAGCCAGTGCTCGCGCGTGCCCTCAATAAAGGTGCGTAGCTGCTCAGGGGTCCACACATCCTTGCGGGCCGCCCGATGCTGCGGCTTCTGCACACGGTCAAGCGGGTTCTCGCCCAGCCAGCGCCAGCGTACACCAAAGACGCAGGCCCGATGCAGCACGGCATAGACCAGGGCCGCCGTGCGCTTGTGGCCCTGCGCCTGGATGCCGGCCAGGAGACGCTCCACCTGGATGGGCTCCAGCCTGGATAACTTCACGGCCCCCAGGACCGGCAGGGTGTGCAGACCACAGATGCGACGGTAGTCATTGAGGGTCTTGGGTCTCAAGGTTGGCGAGGCTGCCTCTAACCAGGCTGCAAGCAGATCGGAGAGGGTGCGTTTGCCAGGGTCCGGCAACCCGCCGGCAGCCTGCTGGCGCAGATCGGCCAGCTTCCGGGCCACCTCACTGCGGGTGCGCCCGTAGACAGTGCGGCGGACGCGGCCCACCTGCAGGGATGCCTGCCAAGAGCCATCTTTGCGTTGGGTAATCGAGCCTGCACCACGCTCGCGCGCCATACATGCACCTCCCATGTGCTGTAATAGTGCTGTATGGCAAGGCCGCGCGTGCCAGCCCCTACTGGTAGTGGTGAGGCTGCTCAGAGGACACTGCAGGTAGTGGTTTTCCCGCAGGGGGATCGTCTAGAGGTAGGACACCTGACTTTGGATCAGCCAACGGAGGTTCGATTCCTCCTCCCCCTGCCTGGACCACTAGAGGCGCCGACCGGCGTGATCTTCAGCCCAAGTGCGCAAGTTTCTCGACTTGGACGTTCACCGCGCCATCCCCCCGCTCGACCCGGCCCTCGGCCAGCAGGAGCGGCTCATCCAGGACCCGGCGGTAGCGGTCGGCTACATCCGGCGTCAGGATCAGGTTGATGAGCCCGGCCTCATCCTCCAGGGTAACAAAGGCAAAGCCCTTAGCGGTGGGCGGCCTTTGACGCACGGCCACCATGCCCGCCACGCGCACCCGCTCTCCCGCCATCGCATCTTTGAGCTCCCCGCTCCCTCTGACGCCCACCCGGCTGAGCCGCTCGCGGTAGAGCTCCAGCAGGTGCCCCTGGGCCGATACGCCGGTGACGCTGTACTCGGCGGCCAGCTCTTCGCCATAGGTCATGGGCTCCAGGGCGATGTCGTCGGGCACTGACGTCCAGGGCAGGTCCTCCTCATAGTGCAACCGGCCCAGCTCCCAGATCAGCGCCCGCCGCCCGCCCCATTCATCCATCCCTCCCGCCAGGATCAAGTTTTCCAACAGCCGTCTGGCCAGGCGCGTGCGCCGGCAGACGTCCACCAGATCACGGTACCCCCCCTGCGGGCGCGCCTCGACCAGGCGCTGCGCGCCGGCCTCGCCCAGCCCGTCGATATATCGAAACCCCAGGCGGATCGCGCCACCCTCCACAGTACACGGCGCCAGGCTGCGGTTGACGCGCACCGGCATGACCCGGACCCCGTGGCGCCGGGCATCGCCGATGATCACCCGTGGCGCATAGAACCCCATCGGCTCGTTATTGAGCACGGCACAGTAATACTCGGCGGGATAGTGGGCCCGCAGCCAGAGGGTATCGTAGGCCGTCTTGGCAAAAGCAACGGCATGGGACTTGCAAAAACCGTACGAGCTAAAGCCGGCGAGCTTGCCGAACACCTCCTCGGCCACGGCTACAGGCACGCCCCGGGCCAGAGCGCCCTCGACAAAGCGCGCCCGGAAACGGGCCATCTCTTCCCCTGAGCGATGGCGCGACATGGCCCGCCGCAGCATATCGGCTTCGCCCGCGCTGAAACCGCCCATCACCATAGCGATGCGGATGCACTGCTCCTGAAAGACCACCACCCCCAGGGTCTCTTTCAGGACGGGCTCAAGCAGCGGGTGATCATAGTGCACCGGCTCCAGCCCCTGCCGCCGGCGGATGTAGGGATGCACCATGCCCCCTTGCAACGGACCCGGCCGGATCAGGGCCACCTCCACCGCCAGATCGGCCAGGTTGCGCGGCCTGACTTTGACCAGGGCCTGCTGCTGGGCACGGCTTTCGACCTGAAAAGCACCGATCGTATCCGCCTTCTCAAGTTGCTGGTAGACCAGGGGATCATCCAGCGGCAGGCGGTCGAGGTCCACGACCTGGCCGTGCGTCTCCTTGATAGCGCCCAGGCACTCGTCGATGGCCGACAGGGTGCGCAACGAGAGCAGGTCCAGCTTGATCAGGCCGGCGTCTTCGGCATTGTCCTTGTCCCACTGGATCACCACCCGCCCCGGCATCGTAGCCCGCTCCAGCGGCACGACCTCATCCAGGGGAGAGCGCGTAATGCACATGCCGCCCACGTGGATGCCCAGGTGGCGAGGGAATCCCTGGATGGCGGCGCACAGGGCGCGGAATTGCGCCCAGGTAGAAAGGGCCAGACCCAAGGGTTGCGGGTCCCAATCCTCTCCCCCCCACACCTCCTGGTTATTGGCCAGCCAGCCGATGGCCTCCGGGGGCAGCCCCAGCGCCTTGCCGACGTCACGGATGGCGCTGCGGGCGCAGTAGGTGATATAGTTGCAGACCATGCCGACGTGCGACTCGCCATAGCGCTCATAGACGTACTGGATCACTTCCTCGCGTCGGCGCGAGCAGAAATCGAGGTCAATATCCGGCATGACGCGGGCTTCGGCGCTGAGAAAGCGCTCGAAAAGCAGATTATGCCGCAGCGGGTCGACGCCGGTGATGCCCAGCAGGTAGGCGACGAACGAGTTGGCTGCCGACCCCCTCCCCCGCACCTGGATGCCCCGCTCACGCGCAAAGCGCACGATATCCCACACCAGCAGAAAGTAACTGGCCAAACCCGTCTGTCTGATCACCTGCAGCTCGTGGCGCAGTTGCTGCTCGGCGGCCTGCGTGGGGGGCAGCCTGGTCCGGCACAACTGGGCCAGGGCATCGTCGGCAGAGCAGTCCGTCGCTACGCTGGGCGGGCAGACGATCTCATCGCGAAAGTGCAGGTCCTTGATCTGGCAACGCGCGGCCACCTCAAGAGTGTTGGCCAGTGCCTCCGGATAGGCGGCGAACAAGGAGGCCATCTCGGACGGGGATTTCAGGTAATACTCCGAGTTGCTGTAGAGGTACGGCCGGCAGTCGGGGAGCGGCAGGTTGTGGCGGATGGCCACCAGCACATCCTGCAGCCGGCTCCCCTCGCGGCGGGCATAGTGGGCGTTGTTGGTGGCCACCATGGGCAGGCGGGTGGCCCGTGCCAGCGCCGCCAGCTGCTCCACCAGGGCCGCCTCGCCCGCGTGCAAGTGCTGCTGCAGCTCCACATAGACGCCCTGCGGCCCAAAGAGCGCCTTAAGCGCCTGCAAGCAGGCCAGCGCCCTCCGGGGGTCGCCAGCCAGAAGGGAGGCCGCCACGCGGCCCCGACGGCAGCCCGTCAGGGCGATGAGGCCCGCCGTGCGCCCCGCCATCTGCTGCAAAGAGAGCCGCGGGCGCCCTTTGCTGCCCTGCAGCTGGGCCCGGCTGATGAGCCAGCAGAGGTTGCGGTAGCCGCGCTTGTTTTCCGCCAGGAGCAGCAGGTGGCTATCGGCTGGGAAGGACTCATCGCCCTGCAGGGTCAGCTCGGCGCCGACGAGGGGCGCCAGGCCGCGCTCTTTGGCCGCCAGGTAGAAGCGAATGGCGGCGTAAAGTCCATTGTGGTCCGTCAGGGCCAGCGCGGGCATATCCAGGGCCAGGGCTTGCTCCAAGAGCGCCTCCGGCGTCGCGGCGCCGTCGAGGAGCGAGAAACAGGAATGACAGTGAAGCTCAACATAGCGCTCATTCATAGATCCTCTCCAGATACCACCGCCCGGCCAGCAGATCGCAATAGAGGACGCAAAACAGCCCGCTGTGGGTGGTGACCTCCCAATAGTCACGCCAGAGTTCGGTGGCCCACCAGCCAGCGTGGATGCGCCAGTGATCGCTCACCCGCTGGATGCGGTGGGTGCGGAAGCGCCAACGGAACTCCCGCGGCCGTTCGGCCAGGATAGTGACCTCGATGGGGCGGCCATCCGGCCAGAGGGGGCTCATAGCCGGTATGCCCTCAAGCCGAATCGCTCAGCACTCAGAGGGGCTCGGGCATCCAGCAAATCTGCCTGCATCACACAACCAGGAGAATGCTTATCAGCCAGTTCCTGTAGGGTCTGCTCCATCTGGGCACGCGCACCGGTGTGGTCAAATAGATTGAGCTGGCGCCCGGCAGCGGCATCCCAGCCCAGCAGGCAGATGCCCACCTCATCCACACCCATCCCAGCGCCCCTGAGATCACCCAGCATGCCAGCCAAAAGAGGGCGCAGGGTCTGCGGCAGGGGGGCAGCGCCCAGCCAGCAAGAGCGCCTGAACACCTCGCCA
>DAOTVS010000116.1:0-21424 GCA_034436375.1 Anaerolineae bacterium
TGGATGAGCAGGGGGCCGCGGTAGTCTGTGCGCCATGTGCGATTTTCGAGCGTTTTTATTCCGCTGACGATCAGCCACGCATAGGGCTGCCGGATAGAGAGTGCTTTCATGACCCATCCGTGCTGGCCTATTGCCCAACCAGCGGGGCTTTGATTTAGCGCGCTCCTGTCTGCATTATACCACAATCGACAATATTGTCAATGGGGGATTGCAGGGAAATTTTGAAGTTGCGGTGATAGCCGCAAAGCGAACACAGATGTCGCCGGACTATGATACGCTTAGCGCACTGGGAGCAATGGCCCGTGCGGATCTACAGCGGATGCCGCTAGCCGGGTGGGAGGGGGCTGGGCCTGATATCGCCAGATCGACAACGTTGTAGGGAGTCTGGCTAATTTGATGTGGGTGGATTATGCCAAAGGCGCGCATACAGACGACGGGCCGAAACGGGATAGGAGAGGATGGCCAGCCCATCCCGTCCGATGATCTGCGCCAGTACGCGCGAGATATTGCCGGGAATCGACTGTTGCTCTCATTTTCTGGCCGTGACAGTCTAGCCGCCTGGTTGTATCTGCGCGATCATTTCGAGTTGATTCCGTACTGGTGCTACACAGTGCCTGGGCTGAGCTATGATGAGCAGATGCTGGAATATTATGAGCGAGAGTTCCATTGCCATATCATCCGCCTGCCCCACCCGCGCACCTACGAGCTGTTGCGCCGGGGCGCCTGGCAACCGCTGGAGAATTGGCGGATGCTCTACTATGCCCAATTACCGTATTTCGATTATGCCGACATCGAGCAGAGGCTGGCCCGGCAGTTTGGGCTGGGTGAAAACTATTTAGCTGTTGTGGGCATTAAAGCGGCTGACAACCTGATGCGCTTGCGCCTGATCCGGCAGATGGGGCCTATCGGCAATAAGCACCGGCATTATTATTTTGCGATCTGGGACTGGAAAACGGTGGACGTGCAAGAGTACATCCGCAAGGCGGGGCTTAAGCTCTCGCGCGAATACCGTTACTGGGGCTCGACGGGTGATGGTATTGAGTACAACTGGCTGGCCTATCTGCGCGATAACCTGCCTGAGGATTACCAGAAGGTGCTCGACGTGTTCCCGCTGGCGGACCTGGAACTGTTCAGATTTGAGCATGTGGCATGAAGAAACTGACGATTGAGCGCCACGAGATCAAGATAGGTAAGAAGGGGTACAAGCCACTGCGCATGCCCCGACTGGAAACCATGTTTGAGGATGAGGGCGATCCGCTGGAGGCTGTGCCCTATGAGGAGCTGAAGGACGATCTGGAGGCGAGCGCCACTGCTGAAATGAGCGAACTGGTGCGCCAGATTAAGGAGAAACGACAGGCCGACCGCGATCGCTTCCGAGTGCTGCGCGAGCCTGATTATTTTGTGGTGCTCTGTTTTCAGTCGCGCGATCAGCGGAATGAGTTCCTGGCCAAGAGCGAATGGGCTGAGGAAGACACAAAGTATCTCAACGGCTTGGAGATATGCAGGCGGCTGGGCATTGACGTGCAGCCTATCGAGATTAAGCCGCTCAAGTTTCGTGGCAAGCCGCATAGATTCAGTAAGGAAGAGGTGCTGTGATGCGTGGTGCTATGGGAGTTGGACAGGGAGTAAAAGTAAGCAACAGGACGGGCTTGCGTGGGGGCGCAATCGCGCGGGGTGGCCCGGCTCGCTATGCAGCGAGCGAAGGCCGCTAGTCCCAAGGGGAGAGGGTGAGCCCCCCCCCACCCTCTCCAGCACTGATGCGTAATGGCCGGCAGACGACTAAAACTGACAGATACGGTGCGCAAGCGGATTTGTGATGCGCTCTCCATTGGAGCAACGCGGGAGATGGCTGCAAGATATGCGCGCGTATCGGTATCGTCGCTAACCAGTTGGCTGAAGCAGGCCCGTGAGGAAAGGGACGCTATCGCGGCGGGCAATGAGCCTAACCCGGAGCGGAAGCCATTCCTGGCATTATTGTCAGCTATTGAGGATGCCGAGGCCGATGCTGGTATGTCCTGGTTGCAGGTGGTGGATAAGGCCGCGCAATCTGATCCCAACTGGGCCTGGCGGATGCTCAAGCAGCGCTTTCCGGAGGGGTTCCAGGATGTGGTGCAGGCGCAGGTCAGTGGGCCAGGCGGCGCGCCCATCGAATTCATCGAGGTTGCGCGTCCCACAGAGGAAGCATCAGGTGAGTGAGCAAGACCGAGCTTTGGCAAGTCGTCGAACGCAACGGAAAGCGTGGGCTGTCTTACCATTTCCATCCTGGCCAACTCCGGGCATGGGACAGCACCCGCCGTTTCGTGTTCATGCTGGCTGGCACGCAGGGAGGGAAAACGTCGTTCAGCCCCCTCTGGATGCATCGGGAGATTCAACGTTGTGGCCCTGGCGACTACCTGGCAGTAACGGCCACCTTCCCCCTGCTGCGGCTAAAGATGCTGCCAGAGTTTCGGCGCTTTTTCGAGCAGACGCTGCACATTGCGGTCTGGAAGGGGAGCGACTTTGCCCTGCACCTCAACGATGGCAGCCGCATCATTTTCGGCTCTGCGACGCATCCGGAGAGCCTGGAGAGTGCCACGGCCAAGGCAGCGGTAATGGACGAATGCGGTCAGGATCAGTTCCGCCTTGGTTCCTGGGAAGCAGTGCAACGCCGGCTCTCCCTGAACCAAGGGCGCGTGCTAGGCGGCACGACCATTTACAATCTAGGCTGGCTCAAGCAGCAGGCCTATGACCGCTGGCTGGCTGGCGATCCGGACTATGACGTTATCCAGTTTGAATCGATCATCAATCCCGCATTCCCTCGGGCGGAGTATGAGCGAGCGCGGCGCAGCCTGCCTGGGTGGAAGTTCAGGATGTTCTATGAGGGCCAATTCGACAGGCCGCCCGGATTGATCTACGCAGACTTTATCAATCGATACAGGGAGGAGGACGGCCATAAGGTACGTCCATTCAACATCCCACCGGAATGGCCACGCTTTGTAGGCATCGACTTTGGGGCAGTGCACACAGCGCTGGTATGGCTGGCGTGGGATCCGACCGTCAATGTCTACTATCTATATCGCGAGAGCCTGGAGGGGAACAAGACAACGGCGGAGCATGCCAGAGGGGCGCTGATAGAGGCGTCCGGCAAGAATGTAATTAGCTGGCATGGTGGCAGCCGGAGCGAGCTGCAGCAGCGCATGGACTGGGCGGCAGCGGGCGTAATCGTGCAGGAACCGCCCTTTGATGATGTCGAGGTCGGCATCAATCGAGTGACAGAACTACTCAAAACTCGGCGCCTGTTCATCTTCGATACCTGCGCTGGAGTACTGGATGAGCTCGGCACCTATAGCCGGACAGTGGGTGAAGATGGTCAGCCCACAGAAAAGATCAAGGACAAAGCGGAATTTCACCATTTGGATGCGCTGCGGTATGTGGTCATTGGCATCACGACACCGGCAGTGCGGACCGACGAGATATACGTGTACGACGAGCGCGTACACATCTCGGATTTCTGAGGCAGCATGAGCAAACACTATGGCGCGCGGAAACAACGGAATATGGCTGTCGTTGCAGTTGAGAACCAGGCATTAGCCGATCTGCAATCCGAATTGAGACAGGAGCAGTTTAGGGGCGAGCTGCTTGAAGAGCGCCTTGCTGAGCTGGAGCTGGGCCTGGAGGACGTGGGGTGGCAGCGTCTCTATGCCGATTTCGAGAGGGACATCAGCCGAGAGGGACTCAGGCGCATTTGCCAGCAGGCCCAGATCATGTGGATCAAAAACCCGTTAATAAAGCGCGCCGTTGACGTGCAGTGCATGTACGTTTTTGGCCAGGGCGTCAGCGTCACGGCCAAGGACAGTGCAATCAATGATGTGGTACAGACGTTTTGGGACGATGAGGCCAACCGCGCTGAGTTGACCAGCCATGAGGCGTTGCTGCTCAAAGAGACAGACCTGCAATTATTTGGCAACCTGTTCTTCGTCTTCTTCACGGATCCCGTCACTGGTCATGTGCGCATTCGCACCATCCCGTTTGATGAGATTCAGGACATCATTACAGACCCGGAAGATGCAAAACGTCCGTTCTTTTACAAGCGTGTTTGGCAGGAGAGCCGGCTGGACAATGACAGCGGCAACGTGGAGACGAAGCAGCTAACGGCGTACTACCCGGACTGGCGCTATCGTCCGGACGCCAGGCCACGTGTCATTGGCGAGTATCCCGTGATGTGGGACGTGCCGGTCTATCACGTCAAGGTCAACTCTCTCAGTGACATGAAGTTTGGCGTGAGCGAGGTCTACGCAGCCATTGACTGGGCGAAGGCATACAAGTCATTCCTGGAAGACTGGGCGACCATTGTCCGCGCTTACTCACGTTTCGCATGGCAAGTCACAACCAAGGGTGGGCTGAAAGGCGTCCAGGCTGCCAAGGCCAAGTTGGGTACGCAGCTTACTACGGGCACGCTGGACCGGAATCCGCCGCCAGTGACAGGCTCAACATTCGTGGCCGACGAAGGGATCAGTGTGCAGCCCATTCGCACAGCAGGGGCTACAACGAGTGCAGATGATGGCCGGCGACTGCTGCTGATGGTCTGTGCCAGCCTGGGGTTGCCCGAGACCTTCTTTGGCGACGTGACGCGAGGCGCCATGGCGACGGCTCGTACTCTGGATCGCCCTACCGAGCTTAAGATGGTCAGCCGACAAACGCTCTGGCGTGAGATCATCCAGAGCATTCTGCGCTACGCTATTGCTCGCAACGTTGAGGCGCCCCGAGGCGATCTGAAAGGCGTTGTCCAGTATGACGACATGGGTGTGCCCAGGGTAACATTTATGCCGGTGGTGGACAAAGATGGCCAGGAGCATGATGTCGATGCCTCTATCGTCATCGGCTTCCCTCCGGTTCTTGAACACGATGTGCTGCAGCAAGTACAGGCTATCACGCAGGCGGCGACTCTGAATGGGCAAGCGCTGGCCGGGACGATTGATATTAAAACGCTCAGCCGCATGATGTTGACAGCCCTGGGAGAGCAAGACGTAGATGGGCTCATCGCACAAATGTTCGCTTCCAGAGAGCAACAGGACACAGGCGACCAGGCAACCGCTGAGGAAGGCATAACCGAGGCAATGCGCCAGCTGCAAACGGAGCTGCGCCAGGCACAGCGGGACCGTAAACTGGTTCCGATCATGAAACAGTGCGAGCAACGGCTGGGGAATGCATTCCGCGCGCAGGGGCGAGCATTCGTCGAGAGATTGAATACCATCATGGATCGCTGGCCGGTCAAGGAAGCGGACATACCGATAGGCTTTGACTGGGACTCGCTTTATACCGATGCGGCGGATGAGACGACAGACGAATTCGTCTCTGCTCTCGAAGATGCCATCAGAGAATCGCTGTTAGCCGGTGGAATACGGGCAGTCGCCGAAGCGAATCTAGAGGGGCTATCATTCAGTCTTGATAATCCATTGGCCATACAGTACATCGAGGACCGGGGCGCTGCGCTGGTCGCCGGGATCAACGAGACCACGCGGGACTATATCCGCACTGTGTTGCGCCAGGGCGTGCAAGAGGGCTGGAGCCCCAAGCGGGTGGCACAGGAGATCATTAACCGGTACGAAGAGTTCGCCATAGGCAAACCGCAGCACCACATCGAGAGCCGGGCGCATGGCATCGCCGTGACCGAGGTCGGCAACGCCTATGTCCACGCCAATGCGATAGTAGCGCAAGACCTGAGCGATGGCGGCCTGCAGATGGAAAAGCGGTGGCTGGACTATGAGAATGGAGCATGCGATCTCTGCCGGATGAACGCGGACGCCGGGTGGATACCCTTTGACCAGAGCTTCCCATCAGGAGACATGCAGCCTCTGGCGCATCCCTACTGCCGGTGCGACCTGCTGATCCGCCGAGCGGGCAGCGAGGAGGACCAGGCGGGGGGATGAGCATCCCATGTGCAGCGCGCCATGTGGCCTGTAGCGCGTTTCGGTGGAGTAGGCAGAAGCTACTGAGAGTGGGTATTGTTCACATAACGTGTATAGTGCGAAATAGGGCAACCGGACATTTTCGCCCGTTGAAGGGCCGTGATGTTGGGGCCCCAAGGAGCCTGGATGTCCCCTCGTGTTTGGAGGTTGAAATGCCATTGCATCTTATAGCAGGAGCGAGCATCAGTGAGCAAACGCCCCTGCCTGTCGGCAGTATTCCCGCGACCCTGACCACGGCGAGCGTATCGGTCGGATCCGCCAGCACGCCCGTTGTTGCCGCCAACAACAACAGACGCTATCTCTTACTGACCAACGACAGCGACACCACTATCTATATCGCCCTGGGGAACAATGCGGCCCAGGCTAGCGGCATCCGGTTAGCTGCCAATGGTGGGCAAATGGAGTTCAGCGCGGTCAAGGGCAATCTGTATACGGGTGCTGTTACTGCCATCTCCAGCGCAAGCGGCAAAAACCTGCTCGTGCTGGAAGGAGTATAGCTATGGATAGTATCCAAGAGGACGCAACCATCAAGGCGAAAGTCCAGAGGTTGCTCGCTGACGCGCACGAGATATTGGCAGAGAGGGACCTGCCGCAGTCTGTGCACGATGCCATCGAGCATTTGCGGAGCGAGCTGAGCAAAAAATGGGAGGATCTGGCGGTCAATGCCGGTAGCAGCTCCCAGGAAAGCAAACGAACTATGGCAGAGAGTGAAATAACCAAGAAAGAGGGCGATGCGGGAGAGTTCCCCGCCAGAGATTACGCCTACGTGCCAGACCCCGAGGAGCCAAGTACCTGGAAATTGCGTCTAACAGCCACGCCTGGCGGCGAACCGGATGCTGGCATTGTTGGAGCCGCCTGCGCCGCATTGGGGAAGGGCTTCCGGGGACAAAAGGTGCAGATTCCAGCCAAGGACCTGCCCGCCGTCAAGGCGAGGGTCCGAGCGGCCTGGAAGAAGGCCAACCCGGACAAGGGCGATGATGAGATGCCTGATGTCATTAAAGAGGCGGCAATGCCCGCCGTCGCCAGGCAGGCCATGGCAGAATCCGAGTTCTCCTATGATGACATCCGCCAACTGCTGGACCATGCGGTCAACGCTGAGGCCAGCGCTGATAATCCAGGTGCAGAATCCACTGTACCTCTGTGCTGGGTGCGTGATATCTATCCCGACTGGTTTGTCTACTCGCTGGGCGCGACCTTATTCAAGCGCAGTTATGCGATTGACGATCAGGGCAGGGTTACGATGGGGGAGCCGACTGAGGTAGTCGCCCAGACTGTGTATATGCCAGCAGCCGAGAGCGCGGTCCTCGAAACGGATTTCGTCGCACTGGAAGAGAAAGCAGTAGCGAAAGATGGCACGGCGGCGATCAAACTGATCCAGCCGGGATGGGGTTCCAGCGGTTACTACTCCGCCGATGTGCTCAAGCGGGATGGGCCGAAGGTGTTTCCCAAGGGAACGCATATGTACTGGAACCATCCTACTGCATCTGAGGAAGCGCAGCGCCCTGAGCGCGACCTGCGTGACCTGGCGGCAGTGTTTGTGAAAGATGCGTGGTTTGATGCGAACGGTCCGGAGGGTCCGGGATTGTATACCAAGGCCAAAGTATTGTCGCCCTACAAGGAGGCAGTTGAAGAACTCGCTCCCTATATTGGCACGAGCATCCGTGCTTGGGGACAGGCCAAAGATGGAGAGGCCGAAGGGAAGAAGGGGAAGATCATTGAGCGTATCACTGTAGGTCGTAGTTGCGACTTTGTGACGGCCCCCGGAGCGGGCGGCCGGGTAGTGCAGATGTTCGAAGCGGCGCGGCACGGTGCTGCGCCCAACATTACGCAGGAGAGTGTTACCGTGGATGAAAAAGAGGCGCAGGCATTGCGCGAGGCTAACAGCGATTTGACTGCCCAGGTGCAGAGGCTGACCGAGGCCAATAATGTACTGCAGACCGAGGTGGCTCGTGTCAAAGAGGCCTTGCTGTTGCGGGAGGCCCGCGAGTTCGTTATGGCAACCCTGCCCGGCAACCTTCCAGAGCCCACGCGAGCGCGGCTGCTGGAGGCACTGGCTGTCAAGCCGGTGATTAAGGAGGGCTTGCTCGACAAAGAGACCTATAAGGCTTTGATCGAGAAGGCCGCTACCGATGAGATCGAATATATCGCCAAGGTGACAGGAGCGGGCCAGGTGCGTGGCATGGGCGCAACAGCCGCCGCTCAACAGGATGATGCCAGGCTCAAGGAGACCTTGAAGACGTACTTTACTGAGCTTGGTCTCAATGAGACCGCCGCCAACATTGCGGCGAACGGGAGATAGAGAATATGGCTAAGAATATGGTCAACAAGCGGGGCGAGGCTATCAGCTTTGTGCCTACGAGTCCAACCAGCCCTGTTTCTGGTAGCCCGGTGCGTTTGGGCGAAATCCTGGGCGTGGCCATGGATAATCCGGGGGCTGGTGGAAATGCCGCCGGTGCAGTCAGTGTTTGGGTCGGCCCTGGCGTTTTCTCCCTGTCCGTGACCGATTCGCAAGCAACGGGCATTGCCCTGGGCGACAAGCTGTATTTCACAGATGGTAATCCGCCGGTTATCAACAACGACAACACCAAACGCCTTTTTGGCTATGCGCTGGGGACAGTCGGCGCGAACGCAACAGCGACGATCAATGTCCTCCGTCACGTCAACTAGGTGCTACATCCTGCTGGTAGATGCAGGCAAAGACCATGGCGGCCAGTCCGCCGAGGAGAATACAAATGGAATTCCTTGACCTTGTCGAGAGTATCCGCGCAGAAGAGGCGAACGTCAGGCGCCTGTTCGAGTCTGAGGGTACTCCTGTCCGCAACATGCGGAAGAACCCTAAGTACATGGCCAATCTCGTGGAGGCAACCAAGCTGGTGGCTGATGTGTATAGCGGCCGGCTTCGGCCCCATTACCTGTCTGAGGCCATGACAACCTCTGATTTTCCCTATCTGTTTGGCGACATCATCGACCGGCAGCTGTTGGCAAACTACCAGGAGGCGCCATACTCCTGGAACAAGTTCTGTCACAAATCAATCGTTCCGGATTTCCGCCAGGTGCGCCGGCTGGTCATGAATGGCGCTGAGGGCACTCTTGATCTCGTTCCCGAGCGCGATGAGTACCCGCAGGTGTCTATGACAGATGCACGCTACACCTACGCCGTGCAGAAATATGGCAAGACGATCCCTATCAGCTGGGAAACCATTATCAATGACGACCTGCAGGCGTTCCGCGACATTCCCGAGCGCTTTGGCAAGAGCTGCAGGCGCACTGAGGAAAAGTTCGCCACCTCGCTCTTCTTTGGCTCGACTGGCCCCAATGCAACGTTTTTCAGCGACACCAACAACAACCTTGTACACCTGGGTGCTACGCCCAATCCGCCGCTGTCGATGGCATCGCTGGAAGCCGCGATGGGCTATCTGCTGACCATGAAAGACGCCGACGGCCAACCGATCCAGATCAATCGTATGACGCTGATCGTGCCGCCACAGCTCATGATCCGCGCAGGGAACCTGATCAACAGCCGGGAGACGTGGTACAACGAGGGGCCTGGCACCACGAATGAGCAGGTGCATATCCAGAACTGGCTTCGTGGCGCGGGCATCATCGATATGGCGGTCAACTATTACATCCCCATCGTAGCAACGACCAACGGGGCCACAAGCTGGATGCTGGTCGCCGATCCCAACGAGGGCCGTCCTGCTGCCGAGTTGGGTTTCCTGCGTGGATGGGAGCAGCCGCAGGTATTCATCAAGGTGGCCAACATGCAGCCCATCGGTGCAGGCGCTGTCAACCCGCTGGATGGCGACTTTGATACGGACAGCATCCTCTATAAGGTGCGGCACGTTCTGGGCGGGACCCTGATAGACCCGCGCATGGCGGTCGCGTCGAATGGGTCTGGCTCGTGATGAGCGCGCCACTGCCTGAACCGTACACCACGGAACAGGAATACCTGGCGGCCATTCTGAGGGAACTCCGGGCGCTCAATAACAAGCTGGGTGAGCGCCCGGATACCCCGGCTGAGCGGCCATCGGAAATACAGATCGAGGAGCCAAAGCGGCGCCGCCGCAAGGAATAGGCAATGTCATTTACCTACGACCCGACTACCGCAATTGGGATTGTGCGGCTACTCATTCCGGACCGCAAACTGGACAACTACATCTTCGAAGACGAGGAGCTCCAGGCGTTCATCAATGCAGAGCTAAACAGCCATCCCAAACGAGCCGCCGCCCTGGCGCTGGAAACTCTGGCCGCCGATGAAGCCTACGTCCAGAAGGCTATCCGCATCCTCGATCTGAGCACTGATGGTCCAGCGACGGCGCGCATTCTGCTGCAGCGGGCACAATCCCTGCGCACACAAGCCGAACAGGAAGAGGCGGCGCAGGACGGCGGCGCCTTCGACTGGGCTGAGCAGGTAAGCGGCGATTTCAGCTTCCGCGAGCGTATGTACAACGAGTTCCTTCGGAGTCTGTCACAATGACTGGTTTCGTGCATCCGCGTCTGCTGTCGTCTTTGGCCAAACTGTTCGATCAACGTGTGACCATCCAGCAGGCCATCGAGACACAGGACCCATCAGGCCAGCCTGTTTGCTCCTGGCAGGATGTGTATGCGTCGCTGCCCTGCCGGCTGGCCCCTACTGGCGGACAGGAGACGCGGCTGCCGGAACAGATATACGCCATTTCGACGCACACCATCAGCATTGCTGGATACTATCCTGACATTACAGCCAAAATGAGGGCAGTGATCGACGCCATAGCCTATGACATTCTTAACGTCGGTTGCGACTCGGAGCATCTCACGACTCGGCTCAACACAAGGATTCTGACATGAGCCATGTTGTTGTCGACAGCCGCATGGTCAACCTCGACAAGTTCGAGGCAAAGCTAAAAGAGCTCGACAAAGACACGCGGAGTGAGGTCATCGTTCGCGCCCTATGCTCTGGCGCGTTGCTCATCCAGAACCAAGCCAAAGAGAATGTGCATGCGAAACTTAACACCACTGGTCTGGCGACTGGAACGCTGGCGCGCAGTATCCATATCGGCAGCCATACCGAGTTGGCCAATGACTTTAGCGGTGGTGAGGGATACTCGGACATCGGTAGCCCAAAGCCAAGGGGATTTAAGGCGAGCGTCAGAATCGGGACTAACCTGGTCTATGCGGCGATACACGAGTTTGGCGGCGTAATCCATGCCAAGAAGGCGCCAGCCCTAGTGTTCAAGACGGCAGATGGGCAGTGGCATCGAGTGACCAGTGTGACAATCCCGCCGCGTCCTTACCTGCGCCCGGCATGGGATAAGAAGATCAATGCGGCGGTGAAAGAAGTAGGCGTGGCGTTGGGAAAACTGATCGAGGAGGCGATGAGGTGATCTCGGAAGAGCTCTTCGCCTATCTCTCATCGGATCCGGGAGTCTCGGCGCTGGTAGGCACGCGTATCTATCCTGAGCGGTTGCCTCAAGAGCCGACATATCCATGCCTGCTCTACCTGCGGGTAGATATAACGCCGGACTACTCACAGGATGGAGAGGATGAGACTCACAACGGGCGCTGGCAAATTTCGGCTTTTGCCAAGACCTATAGCGATTCACAGTCTCTGGTATCGGTGGTCCGGCAGGCCATGAGAGGATGGCAGGCAGTTTCTGGCTGTCCTGCTTATTTTCTCAACCAACAGCCCATACCGCAGCCACAGACGCAGGTGTACCAACAAGCACTCGATTTTGATCTGTATTGGAGGGAATAATGGAGCAGCCCTATATGGTGGGCAAGTGGCATGGGCTGAATAACTACCAGTGCCCATATTGCCCCTTTAACACATTGGATGAGGCAATGGCCATGCAGCACTATATAGACGCGCATGTGCCGCAACGCGAGCCACCTCCTGGAGTTCATGGGATGGTGCTTGTTGCTGACCGCCATGGGCGTCAAGTGGCCATGCAAATGACGGAGGATGACTATGCCTCGGCAGACACTAACCAAAACTAACGCGCCCGGCAGCTATGCGAGCTCTGGTGTTAAGGTCACGCTTGTTTCGGCCGACCCGACCAATAAAGAGCAGTTTGTGAGCACGGGCAAGGAGCTTGTCCTGGCCCGGAACACGGGAGGCTCTCCGTATACCGTGACGATCAACTCTGCGCCCGATCCCTATGGGCGCACAGCGGATATTGCGAGCTACTCCGTACCAGCCGGGGAGATACATGTTTTTGGCCCGTTTCCGGTAACGGGGTGGAAACAAGCCGCATCTTCATACATTACCCTTGAGGCAAGCAATGCGGCTATTCAATGGGCAGTTATCGTACTGCCGTAAAGGAGTGAATTATGGCAGGCCTTTCTAGCTTTGGCACTCTCTTCGAGATGGGAGACGGTGGCGCTCCGGAAAACTTCACGACCATTGCGGACGTGCATGATATTTCGGGGCCAACGCTCAGCGCGGCGACCGAGGACGTTACGAGCCATAGCTCGCCCAATGGGTGGTCTGAATACATTACGACCATCAAGGATGCTGGCGAGGTTACTTTCAGCATTCATTATCAACCGACTGCAGCCACCCACAACGTCACGACTGGCGTGTTGGCGGACCTCAAGAATGGGACGTTGCGGAATTACAAGCTGGTCTTTACTGACCCCTCGCATACTACGTGGTCATTTTCGGGCTATGTAATCAAATTTGAGCCCAAGGCCCCCGTAAAGGGAAAACTGACGGCAGACCTCGGCTTCAGGCTCACCGGGCAGCCCTTACTGGCCTAGTTTGGCTCAGAGGGTAGAGGAGGCAATATGTCGCTTTTGACGCGAGAGCAAATACTGGGAGCACATGACCTGAAGCGGGAGCCGATTGAACTCCCGGAATGGGGCGGGGCTGCATACGTCCGGGAGTTCACTGGCAGCGAACGTGAGGTGTTCGAGCAGTATGCGACGCGCTACAGTCAGGGCGAGGTGATAAGCGACATCCGGGCCAGGGTCGCGGCCTGGTGTCTGGTCGATGAGCAGGGCAAACGCATTTTCACTGATGACGACATTGCTGTCTTGACAGGCAAGTCCCCTCGGCCCCTGGTGCGCATTTTCAATGCCGTACTTCGCCTATCTGCGCTGACGCCTGAGGGACAGGAGCAGATCGAAAAAAACTCCGCGACTCCCCCCGAGAACGATTCTGGCACAAATTAGCCCTGGCGCTTGGGGGGACGGTTGGAGAACTGAAACAACGCATGGGAGAAAGCGAATTTCTGGCCTGGCAGATATACGACAGAATCGAGCCCTTCGGGGCCGTCCGGGGCGATCTGCAAGCAGGAATTATCGCAAGCGTGTTGGGTAATCTGCTGGCCACACCGGACCGGGCATTGATGCCCCATGACTTTATTCTGCGGATGGAAGATGACGGGCCAGGTGGACTGGACGAGGAAACGGCGCTGGCCAAGGTGGCGCAGTTGAATGCACTCTTTGGCGGGCAGGACCTGAGGGCGGATGAGCACAATCGCTGAGCTGATGGTAGAACTGGGTCTCAATACGGCTGCTTTTAAGGCGGGCATAAACTCGGCCAAGGAGCAAGCCAGGGAGGGGTCCGATTCGATCATTGGCACGTTGGGCCGGATTGGCAAGATGGCGGTGTTTGGCGGCTTGGCGGCTGGGGCTGTGGGTTTGGTCGCGGGCATGAAAGAGTGCGTAAGCGCCGCCATGGACAATCAGAAGGCCGAAGCTGACCTGGATGCTGTGCTCAAGTCAACGGGGGATGCGGCGGCAAAGCAGGCTCAGCAGTGGGCGCAAGTGCAGGGTAAATATGTGCAGGTAACCGCCGCATCCAAGGACCTCAAAACGGCGCAGGCCAATGCGGCCAAGATGGAAAAGCTGCAGGACAGCCTCGCTGCTCTCAATGCTCGGCTGCACGATCAGCAGGCAGCATGGGATAAAGCCAAAACGCACACAGAGTCGGCGAAGGTCGCCATGGATCAAACTCGCGAGAAAATCCAGGAGACCCAAGCGCAGATCGACAAACTCAGCATGGCGAGCGGAACAGCCACGACCAAGCTCGTTCCCCTGGCGCAGGCCATGGGACTGACGCCCCCTGTGGCTCAGATGACCCGTGAAGAGCTCATCAAGCTGGCTGATGCATACCAGCTTTCCACGCTCTTTGGCAAAGAGCAAGTGCTCGGCGGTGAATCAATGCTGCTCACGTTCACCAAAATCGGCAAAGATGTTTTCCCGCAAGCAACCGAGGCCATGCTGAATATGGCACAGAAAATGGGCAGTGATCCTAGATCAGCCGCCATCCAGCTAGGCAAGGCGCTGCAAGACCCGGTGTTGGGCATGAGTGCTTTGCGGCGAGTAGGTGTCAATTTCAGCGAGGATCAAGCCAAGTGGGCCAAAAGCATGGTAGAGCAGGGCAGGATCGTCGAGGTACAGAAATTCATCCTCAATGAGCTGCAGACAGAGTTTGGCGGTGTAGCCAAGGCGGCAGGCGACACGGCAGCCGGCAAAATCGTGATCCTGGGCCGCGCCTTTGACGAACTCAAGGAAACCATTGGAAATGCCTTTCTGCCCATTATCACAACTGGCATGACAAAGCTGATCTCGCTTGCCCAGTGGGCTATGCCGGAAGCGGAAAAGGCCGCCGGGTGGCTTGGCGACGAGCTCGCCAGGCTGACAACCAAGGGCCAGGGCGTCCTGAGTTTCCTTTCTGAACTTTGGGACCCCACCCACGGGCAGCAGCTAGCTGCTAACCTGGACTTGCCGCCGCAGACTCGCCATTCTCTGGATGAGACCGCGACAAAGGCCTATGGGATTAAGCAGGCGCTTGAGGACTTGAAGCATGGCAACTATGGCGCAATCATGGCCGGCTTTGGGTTCCCGCCCGATATGGTCAATAGCGTCAACTCGGTTATCGGGGCCATGCGCTCCATGCAACGGGACATGGACCAGGTTGTCAATTGGGCGCGCCAAAACTGGCCCTTGATGCAGCAGACTGTAGGAAGTGTGTTCTCTAGCCTGGCCAACATTTGGAAAAGCACCTGGCCTGTGCTGCAGTCCAGTTTCGAAAGCGTGTTCCCTGTTGTGCTGGAAGCGATCAAAGAGGCCATGCCTATCATACAGCAAATCGGCCAGGTGGTAGCTAAAGTAGTGGCAGACGTTGCTCCCGTGGTAAAGCAGGTAATCAGCGAGGCCGCCAGCCTCATCATGGAGAACATGCCGCTAATCCAGGACACCATCGAGAAGGCGCTGGCCATTATACAAATTGTCTGGGATGCGGTTTGGCCACATGCGAAGGTCGTTATCGAAGACGTATGGGACGGCATCAAAGGCGCTGTGGGTCCAGCGATGCAGACAATCAATGACATCATTACTACTGTGCTTGACATTCTACAAGGCCACTGGGACGAAGTATGGGACGACATCAAGAAGGTGGCTCTGGATGCGTGGAATGTCATAGCGGCGCCCGTTGAAAGCGTCTTCAAGACCATTGAGGATCTAAAAAAGAGTCTCGGATGGAATACATCGGCACCGGCAGGCCAGCAGTATGTCACGGGGGGCTACTATGTACCTGCCCATGCTGCTGGCGCGGACTTTATCGCCTATACGCCGCAGGTTCACATGTTTGGCGAAGCCGGGCCGGAACGGGTGCAGATTACACCACTGGGTCGGAGCAGCGCGCAGGCTGCTGCGACGATTAATCTGGGCGGCATACATATTTACGGCAATGCTGATGCCAACACTGTCTATCGGGCAGCTAATGCGGGTGTCAAGGATGGCCTGCGCGCCGCAGGGATGATACCATGAGCTATCAACTCTACTCCTTCGCCGGTGTGCTGCTACCTACCGCGTCTCCTCAAGAGGACGTAGGCACAGGCGACTCAAAAACGCAGATAATTGATCTGCCCAACGGTCTGCGCTTCGACCCATGGGGATCGGACCGTGCTCCTCTGGCCAAGACGACCGTAACGAAAGCATGCAAAATCCTGGCGGCAACCCCAACGGCGCTAGACGCGGCCTATAAATCATACGAGGCCCTACGAGGTGTGCGTGACTACCTGGTGCGCTTGCGTGGGGATGGCTCGCAGGAACGAATTCTAGCTCGCTGCATGCAGGTTCAGGCCCAGTATGAGGCGAGGCATTGGCAGTTCTTGCCGGTAACGTTCACGTTTGAATTGGAAGGGCCGTACTGGTCAGGCGCGGCTCATAATCAGGTTGTCACTCTGGATGCCATTCCCAAAACTGTTGTTCTGGTAAACAACGGCAACATTACCGTGACAGACGCCGTTGTCCGGTTCGACATTGGCGCTGGCATCCCAACCATATCTCTACTTAAGGTAGGAGTAAGTGGGGTGAGCGAGTGGCAGTGGACGTACAACCTTGGCTATCCCAATGCTGATAACCTGATCGTGAACTGTGGAACCCGCAGCGTACTGCATGCGGGCATAAACGCCTACGGGGGGTTCTCCTTGACTGCGAATCACAAGATCGATGATTGGCTGAGACTTCCTCCGGGCAGCACCACTGTAACCATTACCCGCACTGGGGGCAATAGCACGTGCACAGCCACATTTACCTATAATGATGGATGGGCTTAGCCATGTGGATTGACGTCTACGACCCAACGGGGACGACCAAACAGGGCGACGGTCCGATCACCACGGCGAGTGAATGGGTTAACCAGCCTGTTCTCGACAAGGCAGGAACCTTCAGTTTCTCCATGCCAGCCACCGATCCGCGCGCAAGGTTATTACAGAACAAATACCAGGTATGGTGCTATGCCATCGTCAATGGGACGACCGTACTTCGTGGGGCAGGCATCATTGATCAGATCACTACTCGCATAGATGGCAACGGATCGACCCTTCAAGTGAGCGGAAATGACCTGCTCTATGAACTGGCAGGGCGCAGTGTAGCATCCCTGCAGATCAAAGAGGATGCTTGGCTTAATCTCGATCAGAACCATGGTAGTGTGCGGTGGATTGGCGGCAGCGCCGAGGTAGACCTGACACAGGCTTATGACGGCAACCCCGCAACTGAAAGTGCTTATTTCGGTATCAGGGATTACTGGTATCTCTACATCGGTTTCGATATGCGCTTTTGCTCGGCAGATTTTACGCTAGGCTCGGTTAACTCGAGCTCGGGCGCGACGCTGCGACTGCAGTATTTCTCTGACACCGCCGGTTGGGTTGATCAGCCGATCACCGATAACACGACTATTGTCTCGGGGCGGCCCTTTGCGCAGAACGGTCACATCTCCTGGGATATGCCAGCCGATTGGGCGCGCAATACCCCAACGAAGGCCGCCGGCTCGTGGTTCTGGGTGCGTATATTTCGGGCTATGGGCGGAAACGATTTCGGCATCAGCTTGAAAGAGGTCCGGGTTTACGCTGAGCAAGCCACGACAAACGGGCTATCGCTCATAATGGCCCTGGCCCCTACAGGCTGGACCGTTAGCGGGCACACCACGACCTTAAGCCCGGCTTATCTACAATTCGGGGAAGAATCGGTCCTGGCGGCCTTGCAGAAATTGGCCGACAGCACAGGGGAACATTTCAGACTGGGCACTGGCAGACAGATCGAATGGCTACAGAAGGACCAGACGGTATCTGCCATACGCGCCATAGGAGCATCAGGCAACGCGCAGGCCATCGCAGACAATCCGAGTGTAGCCCTGATACAGAATGCGGAAATCACAAAAGACACGAGCAGCCTCTATACCCGCATCAGGCCATATGGAAGCGGAACCGGAAGTGACCGCATAACTCTGGCGCAGACGACACGCACGCCGCCCACGGGGTACACACTGAACAAAACCGAGAACTGGCTGCGCAGCGATGCGGCTGAGAATACCTATGGCCAAATCGAGGCAGCCAGGCAATTCAGCGACATTCTGCCACAGCAAAAGGATAGCCATGCGCTGAGCCCACAGGCAGCGGCGGACCAGCTTTTTGATGCGGCATTAGTGGACCTGAAGCGCCATGAGACCATAGCGCAATCCTACACCATCACGACAGTCAGTTGTCCCGCCATGATTCGGCCGGGCGAGATGCTACACGTCGTCTATCAGAAGTTTGTCGATGGCATCAAGGTTATCGACATCAATACGTACCCCTCCAGCCCGCTATGGGTCCTTTCAGCAACCCACCGGATTGACAACTATGGCACGTGGACCACGGAAATAGTTGTCTCGACCATAGACCGTCAGCAGGCAACCGATGCATCGACCATCGTGGGAACGCTACAGGATGTGCGGGCGATCCAGGCGCAGGGCTCTCCAGGTGGACAGATCGTCAACATCTCACGCGTTGTGTCCGACGAGGTCCAGATCAAGGGTGGGAGCATCGATGGTACGCCCATTGGCGATCAAGTCCCGAGCTCGGGTCGTTTCACTGTGCTGCATGCTGGTTCCTCAGCAACTCCGAGTGATGGGCAGTGGATGATTAACGGCACCGCATGGGTTTGTCCAGCAGCGGGCGAGTTGGCGGCCAGGGTTAAGGCCGCCGATACCGTAATGGATTTTGGACAGGCGCTGACGCCCGGAGATTTCGTATGGCTGCAGTCCGGCAGCGCAGATGAGTTTGTCCAGGTAGGATCGTTGGTATCTGGCACGGCTTACAACGTCACACGCGATCTGTCTGGCGTCGGCCTACAGGATTGGGATAGCGGGACGCCGTGGGGAAAACTCGGCCAATCTGGGGATGGCCGGGTGACACTGGTAGGCAATGGCACGCCTCGCGTGATGGTCATTCGGCAAGGCACGACCTATAACGACAAGATAGAGATCGCCCGACTGGGGGACCTGTACGGCTGGGGCGACTATACGACGCATTCGCCAGGCCTTGCTTTGGGACAGTACGGATCGGCCATGCCTAATATGGTCTATGATCCCACCAATGGCCTGCGGCTTCGCATCGGGACCACGGACAAGATCCGGCTGGGGAACGACGGCAACGCTTACATAGCGGGCATCCTGCAGATCGACAGCACAGGGGAGATCAGACAAGGCAGCGGCACATACGGCGTCGATTTCACCGGCATGCGCATTTGGCAGACCAATGGGATCGGTCAGATGGCGGGCTACAAGAATGGCATTCCCCAGTGGTCGGTAGCACTCGATGGCACCCTGCAGGCTGGGGGCGGCTCTATGGTTGTCAACCATGATGGCATTCAGCTACTCTCAGGCGATGTGCAGCCCATCTGTTGGATGGACAACCTGGGCACTGCCACCCTGGGCGCCGTTTGGGGAACCCAGGAGATCGGCTATCACAACCTTACCGTAGCCGCGACCAATGAGGGAAATGGGGACGCGCAGCTACTTCTGCTAGCCAACCGCGTTGCGGCACCGTCGCAGGATGTCAATCTGAGCCTCAATACCAAGTACGCCAAGGCGACGCTGAGCACCGGCGCAACGTCCACTTACGCGCCGGACCTGGAGATACAGGGCGGGCTGTTGGTCGGAGGGACCGTCTCCGGTGCACGGGCCGGCATGTCTCCGGGGCAAGCGCGGTTCCAGGCCACCCTGCCCGAATTGCGGCTCATCCAGGGCTCAAATGTGGCCAATGGCCACATCTACCAGGCATCCACGGGCCTGCAGATTACCTATAACGCGTCCTACGATGGCGCCGCGTGGAACCGCGACGATATCACGCATGCCACTTCGCTCATTGCAGTCAACGAGACAGTGCCATTGATGCTCAGGTATGCCGCAGCGGGGGCCAATCCTGTCACGTGGAGCGATCTCCTGCGCGTGCAGACGGACGGCAAGGTGGGCGTCGGCACGCCTACGCCTACGGCGCTGCTGGACGTCAACTCCGATACCCTGCGCTTGCGCAACTCGCGCACGCCCGCGAGTGCAACAGCGACAGGGAACCAAGGCGAAATCTGCTGGGCAAGCGGGTACCTGTATATTTGCGTTGCGGCTAATACGTGGCGCCGGGTTGCGTTGAGCAGCTGGTAAAGGAGGATCATGTCAAACGCAGTTTCTATCGAGGAGGCGCGGGCCGCATTGGCGGCGGACCGGCAGTCGCGGGCCGAGGCGTGCAGGGAGGCAGTCTCGGCAGCGCTGGAGGAGTATCGCTGCCAGCTAGTCGCAGTGATTGTGCCGTCACCGGATGGACGGTCCGCAATGGCGCAGGTGCAAATCGTGGCGATGGAGTGAGCGATGGACAAGATTGGGCTGCACATTATCGGCGGGTGGTCTGGCAACCTCGGCAAGCCTCGCGTAATCAAGCTGGTCAACGTCTCGGCGCAGTATGCGGCACAGGTGCGCGGCCAGGTGGGGCCCCAGACGCTGGTTGTAGTGCGATGGATCGAGACTGAGCAGCCGCTGGACAACCCCGCCGCCAGGGCACAGCAGTTTGTGGCGAGGCATCAGAGCGAAATGCTGAGTATGCGCAGCATGTCGGGGCCTAACATTGCCTTTGAGGGGTACAACGAGGTCCCCGACCATCTGGCGGCGCAATACGCTGTATTCGAGGCCGAACGCTTGCGCATCATGCATTCGTTGTCCCTGCGGTCAGTTGTTGGCAATTTCTCGGTCGGCACGCCCGACCTGGCCAAGTGGGCAGTCTATCAGCCGATGCTTGCAGCGTTGCGGCCCGGCGACTTCCTGGGGCTTCACGAATACTGGTGCGATCAGTTCGATATCGCTAATCGCTGGCATTGTGGCCGATGGAACAAGGTGCCGGAGCTCGCAGGTGTGCCGATTGTGGTGACCGAGTGCGGGCGCGATCAGGTGGAGGGGAAGGGCAAGCCGGGCTGGCGCCAGACCTGTGACGCCAATCAGTTCCTCTCCGATCTTTGGGCCTATGATGAGCTGCTGGAAGCCTCGGCGAATGTGCTGGGGGCCACGGTATTCACGGCAGGCAACGATCCGAGATGGAGGGACTTTGATCCGTCGCCGATCTGGCCCCGCGTGGTTGCGGGGTACAGCGATCCGCAGACATATCCACAGATGGCGGTACCTACGAGCTACCCAGCACAGGTAATCCAAGCGCCTGGAGTTACGTATGACTATCGCAATCAGAGCCACAACTACGAGAGTCGCCAGAACACTCCCGTGACCTATCTTGTCATGCACGACACTGAGGGGTCACTATCTGCGACCCTGAGCTGGTTCGCGAACTCCAACTCGCAGGCATCAGCGCATGATGTAATCGACGAATCGGGAGTGTGTCACCACCTGATCGACTACGATCAGGCAGCATGGCATGCTGGTGGGCCTACCTCAAAACTGAACCCCGGCGCCAATTTGAAATCGATCGGTGTTGAGCTGGTCTACCCGGCTGCGCCCGCCAACCCTCCCTGGCCGCAGGTGCAACTCGCCGCGGCTGTGCTGCACTGCCGCGAGATTGTGCGTGCCTTTGCCATTGCCCGCGACCACGTGGTCAGGCACGCCGACATTGACCCGACGCGGCGCACCGATCCGCGCAATTTCCCCTGGCAGTGGTTCTTGGATCAACTCTATGCACCGGAGGTCAATATGGACACTATAATCGAGAGCATTCGGAAAGCAGCATGGGCGC
>DAOTVS010000117.1:0-7948 GCA_034436375.1 Anaerolineae bacterium
TGTCAAGCCCGTCCAGGTTCAGGTCGAGGGTAATGGGTCCGCTTGTGGCTGAGAGGTGCACAAGCATCAGGTAAAGCGCCCGCCTATCTGCGCTGAGCACCGCCATGGCATCGAGTACCGGATGCTCATGATGGGCCGGGATGCGCCCAAAGCGTTGCCGGGTGGAAAGGCTCCCGCAGGCAAGGTCCACCGCCACCGGCGTGCCGTTGGCCAGGGCTGCTCCCAACACATGCCCCCAGTGGCAAGGGTTGGCCCACACCCTCTCGCGCGTCTTGCGCAGGCCGCCGCCGTGGTTCACCGTGGCCGAATGGGTGAGCAGCTCTACTCGCTCGCCCATGCGGATGCAGACGTGGATGATCGTGGCGTCGTAGAGCGCCTCGGAGATGGTCGCCGGGCTGGGCAGGGTCGCCGGTGAGAGCCTGGCCCCTGGCCCTACCGCGCCTTGAAAGTGGGCAAAGAGTTGCAGCTCGGTGATGGCCACCCGCGGCTCGCGCGCCCCCGCCGCCTGCGCAACGCTGCAGAGGGCATGGTACTTGCCCGGGAGCGTGCTGGCATAACCCATAAAAGCATGGAATAGCTCGGCGGGGTCGGTGTCCTGATCGACCGGGCCACCGGTGAGGAGGTGATCGGTGATGACCTCCAGGTTCGCGCCATTCGTCCCCACCAGGCGGCGGGTCCACTCGTCGCCCGCCTCACAATCCGTTGAGCCGCAGGCCAGCAGCCGGATGGAGGGGTCCGCGGCGCGCATGGCTGCGGCAAAGCGGCGGTAACGATCGGCATAGCCCCCTGGCGTGCTCCAGCTCACCTGCCAGTGGCCCTCGATCTCGTTGCCCACCTCCCACAAACGGATGCCGTAGGGTTCGGGGTGGCCGTTCTCGGCGCGCAGGCGACCCATGGGGGTATCAGCCGCGCCGTTACAGTATTCCACCCACTCCGCCGCCTCCTCGGGCGTGCCGTTGCCCGCATTGACGCAGATCATCGGCTCGCAGCCCACGGCGCGGCAAAAGGCGATAAACTCGTCGGTGCCGAAGAGGTTGTACTCCAGCCCCTCCCAGGCCGGGTTGGGGCGGGTGGGGCGGGCATCGATGGGGCCCACGCCGTCGCGCCAGTGGTAACCCGAGACAAAGTTGCCCCCGGGCCAGCGCAAGAGCGGCAGCCGGGCCTGGCGCAGGAAGCGGATCACATCGGGGTCGGCCCCGCCTACGTGGTCTGCCGGGTAGAGGAGAATACGATCCAGCACCAGGTTGGCCCCGGCGGGCGCCGTGAGGGCAAAATGGTAGGGCACGTCTGTCGGCGCATCCGCAGGCACCTGCAGCACTGCCCTGATCGTGGTCCATTCGGCGCTGAGCTTGAGCTCTGCACGGCACACAGGCGACGAGACTTCCAAAGCCTTTGGAGACTTGGGTCTAGAGTCCACTGGCGCGAGTGAGGCCACTACCGTCACCGGTTGCTCGGCGCGGCCCACCAGGCGCAGCTGGAACTCGCGGATGCGGTGCAGTGGCAGGTAGGCTCGCTGGGCGATGCCAGCGGCCCCCTGTAACACCTCCACCCGCTGCGCCCGATTGCCGAAGCGACCCACATCGGGGCTCAGGCGCACCTGCGAGGGCTCGCCGGTGCGCACCCAACCAAAGGCCGCGCCCGCCGCATAATCGGCCTGCAACTGCGCCGGGCTCGACCAGCCGAGGCGCATGGCATATTCCAGGATGCGCTCCGCAATGCGAGCGCGATCTCCCTCAGCCGGCGCCCCACCATCGACCGCGTTGAGGTCATTCTCGGCCGCCACGAACACCCAGTGGCCAAAGGTAGGGTTCATCAGGATCTGGGCCTCCATGCCGTTGTAGATATTGTGGCCCAGGTGTTCGCAGAACTTGCCGTAGAGCAGAGGATTCACGCGCCAACCTGCCCGTGCCATTGCATCGATCTTGAGCGTGGCGTGGCCCGCTTCCGATAGAGGTGTATAGTGCAGCAAATCAATGCCAGACATGGTGTTCTCCTTCATACGGCATGCTACCATTATACTTTACCGCCAGTGTTGCTTACGAGTGTTTGGAGAGGCTGCTTCATGGTCCTATACTGCACGGCGCAATTGCCGATATTGGTGCCGCAGGACACCACCCTGCCGAGGGAAAGGAGTGAATCACAATATGTTGAACTTTGACTACTGTGCGCCTACGAAAGTGGTGTTCGGCAAAGGTACGGAGGCCCGCGTCGGCGAGCTGGTGCGCGAACAACAGGGCAAGAAGGTGTTGGTACACTATGGCAGCAAAAGCGCCCGCGCTTCCGGCCTCTTGGATCGCATATGCGCCTCGCTGAGCCAGGCGGGCATCGGCTACGTGACCCTGGGCGGGGTGGTGCCCAACCCGCGGCTTTCCAAGGTGTATGAGGGCATTGACCTGTGCAGGCGCGAAGGGGTGGATTTCATCCTGGCGGTGGGCGGCGGCAGCGTGATCGATTCTGCCAAGGCTATCAGCTATGGCCTCTCGCACGATTTCGACGTCTGGGACCTCTTTGAGGGCAAGGCGAAAGCGACGGCCTTCAAGCCGCTGGGCGTGGTGCTGACCATTGCCGCCGCGGGCAGTGAAATGAGCTGGTCCACGGTTATCACCAAGGAAGAGGGCTGGCTCAAGCGCCCCTACAACGACGACATCGCGCGCCCCAAGTTTGCCATCATGAACCCCGAGTTGACCTATTCGCTGCCAGAATACCAGACGATGAGCGGCTGCGTGGATATCCTGATGCACACCATGGAGCGGTATTTCACCACCGTGGATACCATGGACCTGACCGATCGCATCGCCGAGGCTCTCATGCGCACCGTCATGGAGAACGCCCATGTGCTGCGCCGGGATCCGCACAACTATAAAGCGCGAGCGGAAGTGATGTGGGCGAGCAGCCTCTCGCACAACGGGTTGACCGGCCTCGGTGCAACCGCCGATTGGGTCAGCCACAGGCTCGAGCACGAGCTGAGCGGCATGTTCGACGTAGCGCACGGCGCCGGTCTGGCCGCTGTGTGGGGCAGTTGGGCACGCTATGTGTTCAAGACCAAGGCCGCGCGCTTTGCCCAATTCGCTGTGCGCGTGCTGGATGTGCAGGAAGCCTCTGACGAAGAGGTGACCGCGCTCAAAGGCATCGAGGCCATGGAGTCGTTTTTCCGTTCCATCGGCATGCCCACGAACATCCACGAGTTGGGCTATGACCTTACAGATGAGCAGGTCAAGGAGTTGGCCCACAAGTGCTACGTGGCCAACGGAACGATGCACGGCTTCCGCGACATCGCCGAAGAGGATATGGCACGCATATTCGCCATGGCGCGCTAGAGCATACAAGTAGTCACCCCTGCAACCTCTGGTTCGTAGTCAGGGAGAGGGGGAGCCGGATGGCGTGAGGTAGACTCTGCGGCACGAGTTGGCCCTTCACGCCATCCGGCTCCCCCTCTCCCTATCGTCTACCCCGTGGCCGAGCTTGCTGCGGCCAACCTGCAGGCGGCCAAGCGTATCGACGCTCTGCGCCAGCTGCTGCAGAGCAAACCGGAGGACACAGGCGCCGAGCTGCCCTTCCTGCCGTTGCGCAACGAGGTGCAGCAGATGCGCGCCGACGTCGGTTATCTGCCGTTTTCCGGAGGGCAGGGTGTGCGCTACCTGACGCAGTATAGCCAGGGGCCCATACCCATCAACAACCAGGGGCTGTTCTATACCTTCCAGGGCCTGACCGACGACGGCCGGTACTATGTGGCGGCGATCCTGCCCGTGGCGCACAGCATGCTCCCGGCGGATGCGGAGAGCCTGCCCCAGAGTGAGCGTGACGCAGCGAGCGCTGATTTCGCGCAGTACCTGAGCGACACGACCAAGGCGCTGAACGCGCAGAACGGCGCCGGCTTCCAGCCCGCACTGACCGAACTGGACGCGCTGGTCCAATCCATCACAGTCAATCCGTAGCCCTCGTTTCACAGTCTCAGTGCGGCCTTGCGGGCGCCGCGTCGGATAGGCGCGGCGCCCTGTGCCCGGCTACCGGCCCAGGATGGCCTCGATCACCTGTACAAACAGCACCATACCTGGGTCGGGCTGGCCTTCGGTGCGCTCGCCGACCCAGCTCGCCCGCCCCATACGGCTGCGCAGGGGGATGGCGGCATCGCGGCCTTCGCGCGCGGCCTGCAACAGCGCCTCGCCGGCCTCGTGCAGAGTCTTACCCTGCGCGACGGCGGCGGCAAAAGCCTCGGCGGCCGGGTGCAGGGCGTCCACAAGGGTCTTGTCGCCTGGCCTGGCCTTGCCCCGCTCCTGCACGCTGGCATCGGCGGCGGTGAGCATTTTGGCCAGCGTGGCCGCATCGAGGCTGCGCAGCCCGCGCGCCTCCTTGCCGGCGCGCATAAGTGCGGTGGCCGTCAGCGCGCCCATGGTGCTCGAGGCCGCTTTGTTGAAGGCCATCCCCAGGCCGGCCAGGTACTTGCCCAGGTCATCGCCTGGCGAATTGGCGGCCGTATACTCTTGCAGGGCCACGGCGCCCTTGGTGACGGTGATCCCCAGGTCGCCATCGCCCATGGCCGCATCGAGCTGGTTCAGCTCATCACGCAACTCGGGCAGGCGGGCCGCCACACGCTCGACTGCGGCCGCGATCTGTGCCCCATCCACAAGCTCACTCACAGCTTACCTCCGATACTGGGCACCCCGAAGGCTTGGGGCCTCCGGGAGGTCCGGCAAGGCTGCAAATCTCGAAGACTTGCAGCCTGCTGCCACCTACACTTGCACGAAGAAAGGCGACTGGGCGGGGTAATCGAGCAGTGACGCCAGCTCATCGTCCAGCTTGAAGAAGGTAAGGGAAGCCCCTGCCATCTCCATGCTGGTGGCATATTCGCCGATATAAGCGCGATGGATGCTCACGCCCTGCCCACGGAGGATGTCATAGACCCGGCGATAGAGGATGTAGAGCTCCTCGCGCGGGGTGGCGCCCAGGCTGTTGACCATCACCGCCGCGCGGTCACCCGCGCCCAGTGGCATATCGGCCAGGAGGGCCGCGGCCATGCGCTCGGCGATCTGATCGGCGGACTGGAGCTTTTCCCGCTTCATGCCCGGCTCGCCGTGGATGCCCATGCCAATCTCCATCTCGTCTTCGCCGATGGTAAAGGTAGGCCGGCCGGCCGCGGGCACCGTGCAGGGCGAGAGGGCCACACCCATGGTGCGGATATTCGCCAGGGCCTTGCGCGCCGCTGCCTCCACCTGATCCAATGATCCGCCCAGGTCCGCCCGGGCCCCGGCGACCTTGAAGGCAAAGACCATACCGGCCACGCCTCGGCGCCGTTCTGCCTCGGCGGGCGGCGCCGAGGCCACGTCATCCTTGACGAGCACCGTGCGCACCTCAATATCTTCCATGGCGGCCATCTCGGCGGCCATATCGAAATTCATCGTATCGCCGCCATAGTTGCCATAGATGTAGAGCACACCGCGCCCGCCATGGATGCGTCGGGTGACCTCGAGCATCTGATCAGCATTGGGCGAGGCAAACACGTCACCGACCGCGCAGCCATCGAGCAGCCCCTGCCCGACATAGCCCAGAAAGACGGGCAGGTGCCCCGAGCCGCCGCCTGTGGCCAGCGCCACTTTACCCTCTATGGGGGCGCCGGCGCGTACGATGCAGTGCGTATCATCCCCGGCAAAAGTGAGCATGTCGGGGTGGGCCTTGAGCAGGCCATCCAGCATCTCGACGACAAACTCGTTGGGGTTGTTGAGGATCTTTTTCATGGATCTCTCCTTGCCTTGCAAGCCGCCAATATCATGGAGAACAAGCCTGGTCGGCTAAAGAGTAGCACAATCTCGGTCAGGCGTCCAAGAGCGCCCGCCGATCGTGCCGGATGCAGGTGTTGGGGCAGCACGAGGCGGCGGCCGCCACCTCGTGCTGCCCCAACACCTGCATCCGGCTATCCCTTGACCCCCGAAACCACAATTCCCTGTATAAAGAGCCGCTGCGCGAAGAAGAAGATGAGCACACAGGGCAACATCATCACCGTCGAGGCGGCCATCAACAGCTGCGTCTGGCGCGAGTAGAGGGCATTGAATGATTGCAGGCCCAGGGCAATGGTCCAGTTCTCCTTGCTGCGCAGGAAGATCAGTGGACCGAAAAAGTCGTTCCAGATGTAAAGGCTGGTAAAGATGGCAACCGTACCGACCGCAGGCATGATCTGCGGCATGATGATGTTCCAGAAAATGCCCAGCGGCCCGCAGCCGTCAATGCGCGCGGCGTCGTCCAGCTCCAGGGGGATGGTCATCATGTACTGACGCAGCAGGAAAACGTCATAGGCATTGGCGAAAAAGGAGGGCACGATGAGGGGGAGGAGGGTATCGTACCAGCCCAGCTTCTGGAAGAGCACGAACGTGGGGATCAGGGTGACCTGCCCGGGCAGCATGAGCGTGCTGAGCAGGACTAGGAAGAGCAGGTTGAGCCCTCGGGCGCGGAAGCGGGCAAAGCCATAGGCCACGATGCAGCATGAGAACACGGTGCCGATGGTGCCGAAAAAGACCAGGCGCAGGGTGTTGAGCGCAAAGGTGCCAAAGGGCAGCTGAGTCAGCGCCTGGCCAAAGTTCTCCCAATGCAGAACGATGGCGGTAGCACGCTTGCCCTGGTTCACCGGCAGGTCATAGGTCTCTTGCAGGTTTGCCGGGTTGGCAAAGGTGCCGGTGGCTCCTTTCTTCTTGAGGAGCACCAGGCGCCGCATCTGGCCGTCGACGGGAATATCATACAGATAGCACTGGGTTCCATTGACATCCATGGTCAGCTCGTCGCGCGGAATCCATTCCGGCGGCATGTGCGCGGCGGCGCCCTGTTTCTGCAGAGCGGTCGAGATCATCCAGACCATAGGCATGCTGACCAGCACAGCCCCACAGGCCAGGAGCAGGATGATGACGATGCGACTGACGATCCTTTCGAGCTTCATGCCCCATCTCATGACGCCTACCTCCTGAGCTGGCCTTCATAGTAGACCCAGGCTGCGGAGCTCCGGAAGATCAGCAGGGTTAGCAGCAGGACGATCACAAAGAGGACCCAGGCCAGCGCCGAGGCATAGCCCATCTTCATGTAGTTAAAGGCATTCTGATACAGGTAGAGGTTATAGAAGAGGGTTGCATCGGCCGGACCGCCGCGGGTCATGACATAGGCATTGGTGAAATACTGGAAGGTGCCGATGACCCCCATCACCAGGTTGAAAAAGATAATAGGGGTCATCATGGGCAGCGTCACATGAATCAGCCGATTCCAGGCATTGGCGCCATCCACCTGCGCCGCATCATAGAGGGTAGTCGGGATGCCCTGCAGCCCTGCCAGGTAGATGATCATACCGCCACCCACACCCCACAGGCTCATCACAATCAAGGCCGGCAGCGCCCAGTCGGTGCTGGAGAGCCACCCCGGCCCCCGGATGCCGAACCAACTGAGGACCCAGTTTACGATGCCGAAACGCGGGTTTAGCAGGGAGAGCCAGAGGATCGCCACGGCCACGCCTGCCACGACCGACGGCACATAGTAGAGCGTGCGCCAGACGCTGATGCCCGGCACCTTGGCGTTGAGCATAAAAGCCAGGGTAAAGCCGGCAAGCAGATCCAGGGGCACGGCCACCAGGGCATAGGTCATGGTCACACGCAGCGACTTCCAGAAGAGTGGATCGCCTGTAAACATACGAGCATAGTTCGACGCCCCCAGGAAGACCGTCGGGTGGACGATATCGTAACTGGTCAGCGAGAAGATCAGTGAGGCGACCATGGGGCCGGCGACGAAAACAATAAAGCCGATGATCCACGGGCTGACCAGGATATAGGCCCACATCTCTTCTCGGCGCCCCATGGTCAGGTGACGCTTGCTTGCCACTTGCACAGCCAGGCCTCCTTCAGGGTAATGGCCGGGCGGTCTGCTTCACCTCCACCCGGCAGCCTCGTTGGGGGTGTGGATTGGGTATTGATCCCGGTTT
>DAOTVS010000118.1:0-7629 GCA_034436375.1 Anaerolineae bacterium
CGCGCAGGCGAAACACGGCGGCTTGCTTTACCCCCCCCCTTACATTTCCTATAGGAAGCTCAAGGGAACGGGCGTAAAGATCAGGACAAAGATCACCAACATGAAAACGGCCAGGGCCACGTGCCTGCGCTTGAGCTGCGTGATGCTGTCGAGGGGCGTGGCAAAGGCGCGCCCCAACACGAGGATGAGCAGCGCCCACAGGAACCAGCCGTCATAGACGAGCCAGCCCAGGATGGTCAGGGCCAGCGCCAGGGCATAGGTCACATAACGGGCGCGCTCGCCGATCAGCACATACAGAACATGGCCGCCATCGAGCTGCCCCGCCGGGATGAGGTTCAGCGCCGTAACGAAGAGCCCGCTCCAGGCCGCAAAGGCCACCGGGTGCAGCAGCACATCCTGCCCCCCACCCGGCAGCCAGCGCCCGAAGACCAGGAACTTGGCCGCGGCGTAGAGGAGTGAATTGCCCTCCTGGATCCCTCCGCTGCCGGCCAGCACCGGGCCGACGGTCGATAGCTTGAGCCCCAGCACCAAGAGCGGCAGCGCCACGGCCAGCCCGCATAGGGGCCCGGCCACGGCGATGGCCAGCAGCACGCGCCGGTTGGTCGGCGGCGCTTTGAGGCGGATCACAGCGCCCATGGTGCCGAACAGGCTGAAGGGCATGGGGATAAAGTAGGGCAGGCTGTTGGGCACGCCATAGTGGCGGGCGACAAAGTAGTGGCCCAACTCGTGGGCGCCAAGGATGCCCAGCAGGGTGGCGGCAAAGGGGATGCCCACGACCACACCGGCCAGGTTATGCATATCCCAGCCGGAATTGACGGCGCCCACAAAGAGCACGGAAAGCACCGTGAGCCCAAAGAGCAGGGCGCCCACCCAGTTGCGTGAAGGCGAGTTGCCCAGCAGGAAGGGCAACACCTGGATCACATCGTCCTGCCCCTCTCGGCGCAGGACCGGCGTGCAGCTGAGGGGGCGCAGGCGCTCGGCGGCCAGGCGATAGGCCTCGTCGGCGGGGAGCAACAGCCGGCCGCGAAGAGAAATCACGCCGCTCTTGCCGACGGTCACACCATACAGCTCAAAAAGATCGGCCAGCAGGTCGCGCATGCGCAGGGCAGCGGCCGTGCCGGCCATTTCGCTATCCATCTTTCCCTCTTCCGTTAACGCTGCGGGGCCTCCCAGGCTTCGACATAGAGGGTGTAGGGCCCATCGGCCTGCACATGCAGGCAAAAGGTGCCGTTGCCCTGGGGCAGAGTTGCCAGGGCGCCATGGTCGGGTCCGCTGGCCCACACGTGCGCATACAGGTGCGAGCCATTCTGATCATAGATATCCACCTGCACCGTACGGTCCGTAGGTGTGGCGCGCACCCGCCAGGGGCCGGGCACCGTAATCGTCTGCCCGTCCGCGCAGTAGTTGTGAGGGCCATCGCCCTGGATCGTCTGCAGCACGCGCCACTGCGTCTCCGGCGTGGGCGTAGGTTGGGGCGTGTTCAGGGGGATGGCCGGCGTGACGGTGCCGCTGCGGGCGTTCCGGCCAGGCACCTGCCAGAGGGCGAACAACAATATGATGCCCAGCGCCGCCAGCGCCAGGTTACGACGGGTCGCTGCTTGCATTGCCCCACTCCAAGTGAACTCTACTCTACGGGGCGATTATACTGTAGACGCACAGGGGCGTCAAAGGCGCGTCTGGCACACTCTATGCTGCACCTGCCGCAACTCTACGCAAGGAGGCCCAAGCATGCAGTGCATTGCCGCCAATCTGGACGTGCCGGATATCGATCAGGCAGTCGCCTTTTACCGCGATAACCTGGATTTCGCCGAGGGGCTGCGCATCCCCGATGCCGATGGGCGCCCGCGCCATGCCACGGTGTGGAATGGGGAGGCGACAATCATGTTCGAGCGCCTCGAACACGTGCCGCCCGAACGGCGCCCCTACCTGGGCAGCGGCGTCACGCTCTACATCGCCCTGGATCCCGATGAGGATGTGGACACCCTCTACAGCAAGGCCGGCAGGCGCGGCCTCAACATCGTCAAACCGCTGCGCGACGAATATTGGGGCGCCCGCGCCTTTACCCTGGCCGACCTCAACGGCTACCACATCACCTTTGCCCAGCAGATCGCCGAGCTCACCCCGCAGCAGATGATCGAGAACCTACAGCGCCAACTTTGACGCTCTGCAACACCTGCGCGCCCACCTCCCGGCCGCGCCCGCTCTGCAGCGCTTCCACCAACAGGTCCCGCGCGCGAGCACTGGCCTGCTCATCGGCCAGGTACTCGCGCAGCTCCAGGATGGCCTCTGGGTCTCCCAGGGCGAGCACCGCTTCCCAGGCCGCTACCTGGACCCTTTCCGTGGCTTCGGCATCATCGACGTGGTAGTGCAGGGCATCGACGGCCAGCGCGGGCGCATCGGGGCAATGGGCAGCCACGATGACCCCCAACCCGGCCACGGCCAGATCGGCATCGGGCGGCTCGGGGGCTGTCAACAGATAGTTGAAATAGGCACAGGCGAAGGCCGGCATCTGCGCGGCCATCTGCTCCGCCACCCAATCGCGCATGAGGGGGCAATCGACAAGGGTCTGGCGTAGGAGCCAGAAAGAGAGGGCAGAGGGTATCGCCGCCGCCACCTCCAGCGCCTCGCCGAAAGGTTGGTCGCCGCAGTTCAGGCTCGTGTCATAGTAGATGCGCTGCACCTGGGGTAGGGCCGCAGAGCCGGCCGCCTGCAGGGCCGCGACCGCATCACGGGCCAGATGGTCCGGCGTCGCACTGTAGATAGCCTCACGCCAGCGGTCCAGGCTGCGATCGCGCGCCTCCCACTCACGGTCGATGAGCTCGGGCAGGTCGAGCACGGCATCGAGCAACGTGCGCCGGAAGCTCTGTACCAAGAGGCCTACCAGCAACGGGCTGATCGAGGGGTCTTCGGCGGCGAACTGCACCGCCTGGGCCATGGCCGCCTGTACAGTGCCCGGCAGGCGCTGGATCAGATCCTGCGCCCGGCCCGCAATATCGCGCCGCAAGGCCGGGGTTGTGTAGCGGTCGAGTCCGTCGCTCACCATATGGAGCACGCGCGGATCCGGCAGGAGGGGGCCGATCCCCTCCAGGTCTGTGCCCTGGTGCGCATCGATGTACTCGTACAGCTCGTAGACCAGATAGTCATGCGGCTCGAGCGACCAGCGCAGATCGCGGAACTCGGGCTCGTCCAACAACGCATAGCTGTGATCGAGAAAGTAAAAAAGGTAATCCAGGCTCTCGCGGACTTGTTCCTCGCCCTCAGCCGCCACCAGCTCGTCATAGTTGCCCAGGACCGTGCGATAGTCGACACATGCCGACATGCGGTCCTCTGGCCCCAGGACCGGCCAGCCTGGCGGCGTCTGCGCTTGCGAGGTACCTTGCTTGGCCATGATCGCAGTCCTCTCCTGAAAAGACTTTCAAAGTCTTGAAGGCTTCGGAAGTCTGATATCAAGCCGGGGCCAGCATGACCACTTGCTCCAGGTGCCGCGGCCGGTCGGGGTCGAGGCCACGAAAGCGGGCATGCTCATAGGCCAGGATTTGCAGCGGCAGCACATACAGAGCGCCGCGCGCCAGCTCGGGCAGGCCCGAAGCGAGGGCCAACGCATAATCGGCGCCCTCAGCAGCAGCGGCGGTCTCGCTGATGGTGAGGGTATGGGCGCCCAGCTCGCGCACACCGGCCAGCACAGAGCGCTCGGCGTCCTGCGCCGTATCCGAAAGCAGGCCCACCACCAGTGTGCCGTCATCGACCAGCGAGATGGGCCCATGCCGGAACTCTAGAAAGGAGTAAGCCTCGGACCAGGCCAGGGCCATCTCTTTGAGCTTGAGCATACCCTCACAGGCCAGGCCATAGTAGGGGCCGGAGCCCAGGAAGATCACCCGGGCCCAATGGCTGTGCGTCACCGGGTCGGTTGCCTGCAGAGAGCGGTCCAGCACAGCCTGGGCAAGTGATGGCAATTGCTGCAGCGAATCCATGTATCCCCCGTCACCGGAGGCCATGCCGGCCAGGAACTGGGTTACCAGGTACATGCTTGTAAAAGCGCGGGTCTGCGGCACTGCTTCTTCACGCGCTTCCTGGGCCACAAAGACGGCCTGCGCGCGCCCGGCCAGAGCACTGTCGCCGTTACAGGTAATGGCGAGCACGGGCAGGTGTCGCGCAAGTTGCTGGTCCACAGCCCAAATTGTCTCGGTCGTCTCACCCGAGCGTGAGACGGGCACCAGCAGCACCTGCTGGCGGGCAATATCGGGGTAGGCAGCGCCGGGGAAGAGCGCCAGCTCCGAGGCGGCCAGCCCACGTGTGCGTGTGCCCGTCACTTGCTGATAGAGGGCAGCCGCTGCCAGGGAGAGATAATGGGTAGAGCCAGCGCCGGTGAAAAAGACCGAGTCCCAACACTGGGAAAACAAGAGATCGCCTAACCCATTGCGCTCGGCCTGCAAACGGCGCAATGTCTGCCCCCACACCTGGGGCTGGCTGGCAATCTCCTGGTAGACGAGCGCTCCTTGCTCATCGGTTTGCTTGTGGGCTGACATGGGGTCGATCGCACCTCCTGGCAGAATAGGGGGTTCCCAGCGGCACAGGTTACCTCAAGGAGGGAGGGCCGTCAACCCGGAACAGACCTGGGGGGTCTGGTTCAGTCCTGGGGCAAGAGCGGGGGGCTGGCTGCCAGCCGGCGCCCCCCTCTTGCCCCAACGTTGAGCTGCACCCGGTCAGAGAGGCAGAAAAAGAGACTCCTGCAGCCATGGGCGCAGGAGTCTCCCTCTCAGGTCCGGCTTACAGCTCCTCGGGTGGGCGCTCTTCGTGGGGTGCGCGTCCGCGGTTCGTGATCAAGCGGAACAGGTCGTGGCGGTATTCTTTCCACATATGGATCAGCGCCGGCAGCGCCGAAATGACAATGACCACCGCTACGATCGCCAGGAAGTACTTGTCCAGCTTGTCGGGCGGGATCGAGTTGCCGAGCAAGTAGCCGGCCACGGTCACACCGATGGCCCATATCACGGCGCCGACGAGGTTGAAAAAGACGAACCGGGGGTAGTTCATCTCGGCGGCGCCGGCCACGATGGGCACAAATGTGCGGATGAAGGGCATAAAGCGGGCCAGCACCATCGTTTTGCCGCCATGCTTCTCATAGAACGCCTGGGCGGCCAGCAGATTCTTGCGCCGGAAAAGGAGCGAATTGTCGCGCGTGAAGATAGCCGGTCCCGCTTTCTTGCCGAACCAGTAACCCACTGCGGGCCCCAGGACAGCTGCGATCGGCAAGATGACCAGCAACAGCCCCAGGTGCATGCTGCCCTGGGCCGCCAAAAGCCCGGCCGTGAGGAGCAGGCTATCGCCGGGCAGAAAGAAGCCGAAGAACAGACCGCACTCGGCAAAGATGATGGCGAACAACCCCACATATCCGACGGTCTGGATCAGCTGGACCAGATCGATGCCAAACATAATCCTCCTTCGCCAACGGCATTCAGCGCCGCCGGTGCATAGTTCTGCATTATACCCGCTGTAGCCTCCGCGGCAAACCGGGCACGGGCGATTGGGGGTGATTATGCGTGTTGACAGGTCGTCGCACGAATTGTATCATGGGCAAGCACCTGTAGAGAATGATCATGCAACCACGGGGGTAGACGAGCGGTGAAAAAACTGGACCTGCTGGTATTGGGCGAGGCCAATGTCGATCTGATCCTGCGCGCCGAGGACCCGACGCCGGTCTACGGTCAGGAGAAACTGGTAGAAGACCTGACGCTGACTATCGGGGGCTCGGCCAGCATCTTTGCCTGCCAGGCGGCGCAGCTGGGCCTGCGCACCGGGCTGGTGAGTGTGGTGGGTGAGGATACCTTTGGCCGCTATATGCTGCAGGCCCTGGCCGAACACGGGGTAGATACTGCCCTGGTGGCCCGCCTGGCCCAACTCAAGACCGGCGCCACCCTGAGCCTGACCAATGCCGGCGACCGGGCGCTCCTGACCTACCCTGGCACCATCGCTGCCCTCGATAGCGCCGCCATCGATCCGGCGTGGCTCGCCCAGGCGCGTCACATTCATGTGGCCAGCTATTTCTTGCAACCCAGGCTCCAGGCCGGGCTGCCGGCCCTGTTGGCAGCAGCCCGGGCTGCAGGCGCTACCGTCTCCCTCGATACCGGGTGGGACCCAGCCAACCGCTGGGATTCGGGCCTGCAAAAGTGCCTGTCTCAGGTGGATATCTTGCTGCCGAACGAGGCCGAAGCGCTGAGTATCACGGGGCTGGCGACGATCGAGGAGGCCCTGGCCAGGTTATCCGCGCGGATCCCCCTGGTGGCCATCAAACTGGGCAAGGAAGGGGCTATTGCGCAGCGCGGCGCCGAGGTGACGCGGGTGGGGTCGATCCCGGTGCGCGTGGTCGATACCACCGGCGCTGGCGATAGCTTTGACGCCGGGTTTATCTATGCCTGCCTGCAGAGGTTGCCGCTGCAAGAGTGCCTGGAGTTCGGTGTGCTGTGTGGAAGCCTGTCTACGCGCGCCGCGGGCGGCACTGGTGCACAGCCCACGCTGGCGGAAGTGCTGGCTGCCCGGCAGGGAGACTTGGGCAAGGTCGGCAAACACACTTGAGTGTTCGCTCGGGGTCATCCGAGGCTTCACAAGACCCGGGCTAACACTAACACTACAGCCGTACTTACCCATCGGGGCGCGGATCCCGTCCGGGCATCGCGCTTCGCACGCGACCGGAGTGGAGCCATTCGGGGGGATTGGGCGGGTTGCCTGCAGCCGGGCAGGCGCACAGCACCTTTGCCGGCTGTTACCGGGAGCCAGCTGGATCAAGTGCGGTTGCAGTGTTAATCCGGATCTGTCAAATAGGTTGGACTTGCCCGCTTGCCCGTATTGGCTACACTCTCATGGCCCCGGTGTGGGCGTGCTCTGGGGACTCAGGAACTCGACCAGCCCATCGACGATACCCTGTACGACCCGATCCTGATGGTCTATCAACAAACTTGCATCGTCGGCAAGAAAGCCCAGCTCGATGATAGCCGCCGGCGTATGGGGATCGATGTGGTCAAAGGCATGATATTGGGTCATGGCCGGCGTGATCGTGTTCTCGTCAAAGCCCAGCCCGGTCGCCGCCGCATAGGACCGGGAGATGCAGTCGGCCAGTCGCTTGCTTTCATCGGCAACGCCCTGGCTGGAGCCTACGATCTTGTAGCCGCTCAGCCCCGGGATACAGGAATCGACATGGATAGAAAGAAAGGCGTCGGCCCGGTAGCCCGGAAGCTGATCGGCGAACTCGGGCAGCACTTCAGCGCGGTACCCCCGCTCCTGCAGGGCGGCCGCCACGGCGCGAGCCACTGGAAGCGTGATATCGACCTCACGCAGGCCGTCATCACAGGTGGCGCCCGAATCGTTTTGCCAGTGGCCGGCGACGATCCCGATCAGGGGCGCCTCAGTAGTAGGAGCAGGAGCAGCAGCGCGCGAATTGGGCTTGTCGCGGGGAAGAGTAAAATAGGACATCACGCCCAACAGGGCCAGAACGATGAGCCAGGGCCACCGCGCAGGGCGGCGCTGAGCAGGCTGCTGACGTGAGTTGCGTTGCGAGGTGTTACTCTTGCGGGATATGGTCCTGGCCATCAGTAATCCTACCTGAACGATGTCAAACCAGGAGGTTGTGCCCGA
>DAOTVS010000119.1:0-27534 GCA_034436375.1 Anaerolineae bacterium
AGCGCCGAGGGCCGTTGCGCCGGCACTGCCGTCGGTGTAGCCGTAGGCGCCGCTGCGGCCATGGGGGCCGTTGCCGCCGTGGACGCTGGCGCAGCCATCGGCGACGGTGTGTACACCTCGTGCCGTACCGGCCGGCGGGTCAGAGCACGCACTGCCAGCACGAATAGCGTGATCAGCGCGCCCCAAAACACGAGGGCCATCAGCCCGCGGCCCAAGACCAACCACCACAACGCACGATGCCCATACCAAAACATCATCGTACCTTGCCTCCTCCAGACGGCCTCTGCAGTGTCTGCAGGGGCCACCCAAGTGGACGCATTATAGCACCAATAGAGTCAAATTGCCAGCAGGCCTTATTCGGTCACTACTTTGCCAGGGTTGAGGATATCCAGCGGGTCCAGCGCCTGCTTGATCACCTTCATCGTCTCCAGGGCTACCGGGTCCATAGCCATGGACATGTAGGGGCGCTTGAGCGTGCCGACGCCATGCTCGCCGGAAAGGGTGCCACCCAGCTCGACCGAGGCCTCGAAGATCGCTGCCGTGCATTTCTGCACGCGCGCCCACTCTTCGGGGTTGCGGCGGTCGAAGAGCATGTTCGGGTGCAGGTTGCCGTCGCCGGCATGGCCAAAGATGACGATAGGCACGTCGAATTCGCGGCTGATCTCCTTGAGGCGCGCCACCATGGCCGGGATGGCATGCCGCGGCACCACGATGTCCTCGCCCAGCTTGTTGGGCCGCTGGCGCGCGAGAGAGCCCGAAATGGCCCGCCGTGCCCGCCACAGGTCGTCGCGATCCTTCTTAGCCGAGGCCGTCTTGACGCTGGCGCCATGCTCCTGGCAAAGCCGCGCAACCGAGGCAATCTCCGAGGCCACCTGGCTCTCTTCACCATCGCACTCGATGAGCAGGATCGCCTCTGCATCGAGCGGCAAGCCGAGGTGCAAATAGTCCTCCACGCAGCGAATCGCTGTCTCGTCCATCAGCTCCAGCGTCACCGGCCGGATGCCCGCCTGGAGCACGGCCGTCACCGTCTCCGAGGCATCGCTCAGCCGGGGGAACACGGCCAGCGCCGTCTGCACCGAGCGGGGCAGGGGCAGCAAGCGCAGGGTCACCTCAGTCACGATGCCCAGGGTGCCTTCAGAGCTGATGAAGAGGTGCGACAGGCTATAACCCGTGGCGTTTTTGGCCGTGCGGGTGCCCACGCGCATCACACGTCCATCGGCCAGCACCACCTGGATGGCCATCACATAATCGCGTGTCACACCATACTTGAGGCAGCGGGGCCCGCCGGCGTTGCACGCCACATTGCCGCCAATGGTACAGTGCTTCAGGCTGGAGGGGTCAGGCGGGAAGAAGAGCCCCTTGGCCTCCACCTCACTCTGCAGATCGCCGGTGATAACGCCGGCTTCGACCACAGCCACCATATCGACCGGGTCGATCTCGATGATGCGGTTCATGCGCGTGAGTGTCACGGCGATGCCGCCCTCAAAGGGCACCGTCGCGCCCGCCAGGCCGCTGCCCATACCGCGCGGGATGATCGGAATCCCCTCGCGGTTGGCCAGGCGCACAATGGCCTGCACTTCAGGCACACTCGCAGGCAGGACCACCGCATCTGGGTGGCCCTCGCTAAAAGTGCCGTCATAGGCATAGCAGAGCATATCTTCAGGCGCGGTCAGCACCCACTCGGCGCCGACGATTTCGCGCAGTTCATTCAGAACGCTATCGGTGAGAGTCATTCCGGTACCGCCTTCGCCAGGAGTTCAGCCAGGTCCATCACACGCATGCGCACCTTGCCACGGCGCGCCGCGCCGGTCAGCGTGCGCCGGCACTGGGGGCAGGCTGTGACAACGGCCGTCGCGCCGGTCTCCACGGCCTGCTGCAGACGCCGGGCCGAGGCTTCCTCCACCAGTTTGGGCGCAGCCGATTCCATGTTGCCGCCGCCGCCGCAACAGAGGGCATTGGCGCGATTATCGCGCATTTCGACCAGCTTGATCCCCGGAATGGCTTGTATCAGCTCGCGCGGCGGCTCGTAGACCTTGGAGCGGCGCCCCAGGTCGCAGGAATCGTGAAAGGTCACGGTCATCGGAGGGACTTGCTGCAGCTTGAGGCGCCCTTCCCGAATCTGGCGCACCAACAGCTCGCTCACGTGCAACACTTCCAACTTCATATCCGGCACAATCTCCGGATAGATATGCTTCCAGGCATGGTAACATGACGGGCACGAGGTAACCAGTGTCTTCGCGCCCAGGGCCTGCACGTGGCGCACCAGGTTCCGGGCGATATCGGCTACTGCATCCTCACGCCCATTGAGCACGAGCGGGTAGCCGCAGCACCACTCCTCACCACCGAGGATGGTAAAGTCGAGCCCACTGGCTTTCATCAGGCGCACCGTCTGCTGGGGCAGAGCGTAGCCCGAAGGGAAGAGCGCCGACACACAGCCTACAAAGTAGACAATCTCCGCCTGCTTATTGATGCGGTCGCCCATACCATCGCCCTCGTACCACAGCGCGCGGGACTGCTGCTCCTCGCCCAGGATGTTGTGCTTCTGGGCGATGGCGCTCTGCAATCGCTTCAGGGCATCGGGCAACAGGTCATGGCTGGCCAACTGGCTGCGCAACCCCAGAAGAATGTGGTCCACCTGTAGCCCCGAGGGGCAGGCATTGTTACAGGCCGCACAGAGCGCACAGCGATAGGCCAGCTCAGCCGTATGCGCCCCCGGCTCCAGGCGCCCATCGCTCATTGCCCGCGCTAACGCCAGGCGGCCCCGGGGCGACTCGGTCTCGCGCCCCAATACCCGGTAGGTCGGGCACACCGCCAGGCAAGCCCCACAGCGTGTGCAGCGCCAGGGGTCAACCTGGACATCCAACACTTCCCTAGTCTCCACCATGAGTCTCCACCGTCCCTGACCTCAAGGGCCCAGCCGCAAAACGAGTGGCAGGGTCGATGCCGTCATATCTCCTTCGCTCAGGACCGGCATCGAACCTGCCACAGCCTTGGGTAGGCATAAGCCACTTGTCCACGAAGAATGCGCATCCCTATTATTCTCGCACTTCTTGCCGTTTGTGTCAAATGGCACAAACAGGTGGGGTGCATTCAAGATGCGCCAGCGAGTTCACGGCCAACAGGCTGCCGTCAGAGGCGCTCTTTCGTGGCCACCGGGCTCTACGCTTCGCGCTACCCCGGTACAGAGCCTTCTGGGGGTCAGGCATGTCCGGCCGCCTCCCTGGGGGCGGCCGGACATGCCTGACCCCCTTCCCTGGTTGAGGCCGGGCGTTAGCGTGGCGCTGCACAGATTAACATGACCGCACCAACCTCTGCAGCTGTCGAGGCATGGCGCTAGACCGTACGCGGATTTATGTTAGCTCGCACTACATGTACACCTCGTGGTCGGCTACCCACCGCTGCCCGGCACTCCTGCTGCAAGCAGGGTCGATCTCTGGCGCAGGCTCGCCTGCCTGCTGCATGCGCCGCAGCAGACGCTCTCGCAGCACGTTAGCCACCTCACGATGTGAATCCAGCCCGACCAGATTAGTCAACTCATAGGGATCACTCTGCAGATCGTAGAGAAACTCTTCCACATAGTGGGTTGCGCCGGCGTCGCGCCAGCCCTCTTTGTCGGGCGCCACCACCGCATACTTCCAGCGCTGAGTCCGCACAGCGCGCCCTACCTGCGACTCGCTAATCTGGATGAATACCTCGCTCGGCCAATCGGCCGCATGACCTCGCAGAAGGGGCACAAGTGAGCGCCCTTGCATGTGACACGGGACGGGCAGGCCCGCCGCATCCAAAAGGGTAGGCGGCAGGTCCACCAGGCTGACCAACTCACTCACCCGGCGGCCATCCAACCCGGGCAAATGCATGACGGTTGGGACACGTATGGAGCTATCATGACAAGAGCGCTTGTACTCTGCATTACGGGTCTTGAAATGGCAACCATGGTCGGAAGTGAAGAGGATGATTGTGTTCTCCCAGAGATCCAGGCTCTTGACGGCGTCAAGTAGGCGGCCCAGCGCTTCATCCAGCCGCTTGACCATCCCCCAGTAGCCGGCGATGTGCTGATGGGCCGAGCCGCCGAGGGCCGCAAGGTCCGGCGGCAGCCATCGCCCTATGTAGGGTTCGGTGTAGCCATCAGGAGCAGGGTAATCGTCGCGGTGATTCTGAAAGTGCGGTTCCAGATAGGAGACGAACAGAAAGAACGGTTCAGTCTGATGAGCATCGATGTAGCGGATGGCAGCATCGGTGAGGGCATCCACTCGATAGCCAGGCAACTTGACCCGTCGATTGTCCCCGTCATATAGGACGGCGTCATAGGCATCGGAGACGAACTCGAGCAGATTGGCGCCCAGCCAATACTGATAGCCGCCACGCTCTTCTGCCGGCACAGGCTCCTGGCTGCCCAGGTGCCACTTGCCGATGTAGCCAGTCGCATAGCCGGCTGCACCGAAGCAGCGCGCCAGAGTCATCGCTGCCGGCTCCAGACGGAGGCCATTGCGGTAGACACCGGTGGCCGTGGCGTAAAGGCCCGTCTGCATGCTGGCCCGGGCCGGCGCACAGACCGGTTGACACGTAAAGGTCCGCGCAAGATGCACGCCCTCCTGCGCTAAACGGTCGAAATGGGGTGTCAGATGCAATGGGTTACCGTGCGCTCCTGTGGTGTCCCAGCGCTGCTGATCGGTGAAGAAAACGATTACGTTAGGACGGTCGCTCCGTTTGGTGGGCATCAGCCTTGTCCTCTAAAGATAGGCCAGTGGCGACCGGGAAGGCTGCCTGGCCGCCACTGGCGTGTAACGACTACTTGCCGGCAAAGAGTTTGTCGCCCTCGGCCTTGATTTGCTTCACCACATCGGCCGCAGGCTTGGAGCCATTCCAAAGCTGGTCCATGCCGGGGGTCACAATGCGTGAAAAGACCTCGGGCCAGTTCACGTGAACCGGGTCACGGACGACGTATTCCTGTGCCTGGGCAAACCCTTTGGCATGGGTCGGGGGCTTGCTTGGATCCAGGAAATCGGGGCCGGTGACAACCGATACGCGCGACGGCGTTGTGGCCCCTATCTTCACCTCGCCCGTCTCGGCTTCCACACTGGAGATGAACTTGAGAAACTCCCAGGCTTCCGCAGGGTGTTTGGTTGCGGCGCCAGTGGCCCAGCCCGACCCACCACCACCCGTACCACGCCGCTCCGCTTTGCCGATGGGCAATGTGGCGATATCCCACTTGAAAGCTTCGATGGTGCGGTATTGGTTGACAGACGAGGGGTTGTTGATCATCATGCCCACGCGCCCGGTAGCAAACAGGTCAAAGCCACCCAGTTCGGATTCCAGGTCGGGCCGCGGGGCGACGGCATGGACGTACATTAGATCCTGCAGGAACTGGAGCGCTTCCACAGCGGGCGCCTCATCCAGCGCAATGGCTGTGGCTACGCCCTTGTCGTCGCGGTGGACAACTGTTCCCCCATTGTTATAGACCCATGATGCCCAGGGCCGCCAGCCACGATTGACCAGGAAGCCCCATTGTTCGGTCCTGTCACCCTTCTTGACGGTCAAGGCCTTGGCAATATCCAGGAACTTTTCAAAGGTGAACTCCTTTTCCTCCCAGTCAACCGGTGGGGGCTGGATCCCTGCCTGAGCAAACAGATCCAGGTTAATGAACAGGTTCTGGTTGCCATAGTCGCGGGGCAAGGCATACAAGCCGCCTTCCCACTCGTACAGCCCGACCGCATCCTTGCGAAAGTCGGACAGGTCATAGTTGTCCTTGTTGACCAGATCATCCAGCCGCAGATGCATCTTTTTCGCCACCACCGTCACGATAGGTGTCGTCTCTTGCAGATAGCGGTAGATGTCCGGCGGCGTACCGGCCGCAAACAGCGTCTGCACCTTCACCCCATAATCCTGCGGGACCGGTTGGTGGTCCACAGTGATATTGGGATGCTGCTCGGAAAACGCCTTTGCCCAGGCATCTCTGAGCTGTACGTGCCCCTGGTTGATGGTATCACAGATAAAGGTCAGTTTGACCGTTTCAGCCGCTGCAGTCGCAGCGGGCGCCGCCGTTGGAGCAGCTTCGCCACTGGCCGTTGTTGGTGCGCTGGTTGGGGCAGAGGTAGGCGTAGCCGGTGTGCAAGCCACCGCCCCTAGCAAACCCACGCCGGCAGCCGCGGCAGCCTGCAGAAATTGGCGTCGGTTCATCCCTCGATAGCAGTTCATTGGTATCCTCCTTTGGCTGTATGGGCCAGCGACTCACACCATGGCAAAGATCACTTCACCTCGCTTGCCATGACAATATGACAAGTTACGTTCGACCTCCTTCACGTACACAGAACACGTATTTCATTGCTTGACGCCGGTGAACACGATCCCCTGGATGAAGTAGCGCTGGGCAGAGAAAAAGAGCGCGAGTACTGGCAACATGGTCAGCAGCGATGCTGCCATCAGCAAGTGCCAACTGGCAGCAGACTCTCCCTGGAACATGCGCAACCCCAAAGCCAGGGTAAAGTGCTGCTGGCTCTGCAGATAGATCAGGGCATTCAGAAACTCATTCCACTGACCGTTGAACACAAAGATGACAATCATAACCACGACCGGTTTGGACATAGGCAGGATGATGCGCGAGTATACGACCAGACTGGAGCACCCGTCAATGCGCGCGGCGTCATCAAGGTCACGCGGGAGCGTCAGAAAGAACTGGCGCGCCAGAAAAGTGAGATATGGGCCGCCAAAGAACTGGGGCACAATCAAAGGCAGGAAGGTGTCGATCCAGCCAAGGCTCTTGAACATGACGAACTGCGGGATGAGTGTCACGTGGGTGGGCAGCATCATCGTAGCCAACATGACCATGAAGAAGATATTGCGCCCCCACCACTGCAGGCGCGCAAAGGCAAACGCCACCATTGTCACCGAGATGACTTTGCCGATGATGCTCAGAATAGTGATAACACTCGTGTTCCAGAAATAACGAGCAAAGGGGATCGCTGTCACAGCCTCCCGATAGTTCTCCCAGCGCACAGGGTCGGGAATCCACTTGGGTGGGAAGAGATAGACGTCGCCGGCAGGTTTGAGCGATGTGGAAATAGTCCACGCAAGCGGGATGAACATGAAAAAGACGCCCACCAGCAAGGCCGCATGAACCAACGCGTGGGTGAGCCTGCGGCGCTGTTTGAGGCCAAGTCGGAGACCTTTCAGATGGCGTGGCATGGGTCGTATCGTCATAGCCCTAACCTCTCCGAATATCGCCTTCGTAATAGACCCAGCTCGTCGAGGAGCGGAAGATAAGCAAAGTGAGAATCAAGATATAGATGAAAAGCACCCACGCAAGTGCGCTTGCATAGCCCATGCGCTGATACTCGAAGGCGTTGCGATAGAGATAGAGGATGGCAAAGAGCGTGGCATTGTTGGGCCCGCCGTTAGTCATGATAAAAGCCTGCGTAAAGACCTGGAGAGCGTTGATGACCCCGGCAATGAGCTGAAAAAAGAGCACGGGGGTCATCATGGGCAAAGTGATGTGAAACAACTGCTGCCAACTGTGTGCGCCATCTGCCTCAGCAGCCTCATAGAGCTCGGTGGGTATGCCCTGCAGCCCCGCCAAAAAGATGATTGTGCCCCCACCCACCCCCCATATACTCATCAGCACGAGCGACGGTAACGCCCACCGCTGGTCACCCAACCAGCTCGGCCCTTGAATGCCGACACATGCCAGGATCTGATTGATCAGGCCAAACTCGGTGGAGAAGAGCCAACGCCAGAGCAAAGCGACAGCCACGCCCGAGAGAACCGACGGCAGGTAGAATGCCGTGCGATAGAAGCGCAGGCCAGCGATCTTGGTGTTGAGCAGGAGGGCCAGAGCCATGCCAAAGACAATGTGCAGTGGTACGCTGGCGACAGCGTAGATAGTGGTCACTTGCAGCGATTGAGCGACGAGGCGGTCGCTGAGCATGGTGCGCAAGTTTTCCAGACCCACAAACCTGGCCGGCGTGATCAGGTCCCACTCGGTAAAAGCAAGGCCAAACGATGCCACCATAGGACCCAAGGTCCACAGGAAAAAGCCAATGATCCACGGCGAAGCGAAAAACCAACCATCACAGTTCCTGCGTAGCCAGCGATGCCAGGCTCGCCAGCGGCCCGGGCGCCGCACCGCTGCAGCTCGTGCTGGTACCATCATCATTTTTCCCCCTGGAGCCAGGTATCTGGAAGCAATTGTGCATAGCCAGTGATCTCTGGCCTTTGCTTGCACGCGCGGAACACTGCTCCTATAATATCACAATGGCTGGGCGCTCACAATAGCTTTTCGGACACGGCAAGGACTCGAAACTGGACTGGCTGCGGACATGGAGCAACTCGATGGATTTCAGGAGCAGGTTCGCCAGGCCCTGGCCCATCTCTACGATCTCGAAGCTCTGCGCAAGAGCCCGCTGGTCGATTCACTGCGCCTGGATCGCACACCCAACCCAGCCACTGCCCTACGAATCGCACTGGAAAAATCCATCGAGGCCCTCCACCCTGCTATGGGGGAACCCCCCACGTCAAAGGCGTGGCGCCATTACCACATCCTCTACTACTGCTATGTGGAGCAGTTGACCCAGGCCGCTGTCGCAGACCGCCTGGGGATCACAGCACGCCACCTGCGCCGTGAGCAATCTACAGCCCTGCGTGTGTTGGCCAGCTATCTGCGTGCTCACCATGGCCTTCTGGAATTCGCTCCTGTTTCTTCGTCAAATACAGAAGCAGACGGTGTGGCGCTGGGCGACGCAGAGGTCAACCGCGAACTGCTCTGGGTGGCAGATTCCCAGGGCAACCGCACGGCTGAGGTAGAGCGGGTCTCATGCGAAGCGATCCGGCTGGTGCAGGCATTGGCAGAGCGTAGCGCGGTCATTCTCGATGCCATCATGCCAGCAGGCCTGCCCCCGGTGGCCATGGCCGATACGGTGCTGAAACAGGTTTTGCTCAATCTGCTCACGGCGGCGATCTCAAGCGTCCCCGGTGGCAAAGTCACAGTGACAGCAAGGCACGATGGCCAGGGCAGCGTAGAGATCGACGTGGCAGTGGTCGTGGCAACGGGCCAGGGGACTTGCGGGCCTTGGCCAGAGACAAATCTCAGGTTGGCGCGCCAGCTAGTCGAGTTGTTCCGCGGCCAGCTGCTGGTGGGCAACTTTGGCGGGGCGCCCAGCGCCCGCGTACGTCTGCGCCAAGCCGACCAAGTCGTCGTTCTGGCCATCGAAGATAACGAGGACACGCTCCAACTCTGGCAGCGCTTTGTGCGCAATACCCGCTTTCAGGTGGTCGGTGCTACAGACCCTGAGAAAGCCATCGACATGGCCAACGGGTTGCAGCCTGACCTCATCATTCTGGACGTCATGCTGCCGGATGTGGATGGCTGGGAGGTGCTGAGCCGCCTGCAGCACCATCCGGCCACATCATCCATACCCGTAGTCATCTGCACTGTCTTACCACAGGAGGAGCTGGCTCGATCTCTGGGAGCCGCCGGCTTTATCCGGAAGCCTGTGATGGGCCGCCAGTTCCGGGCTGAGCTGGAACGCCAAATCGCGGCCCGAGAGCAGTTATGATGGCCTGAACCCCTAGCACCAGGTCACGCGCCGAAAGCCCTCGCTGCCGCGTGACCGTCAGGCTCTTGCTCACGATGGGTTGCCGCTCCGGGTCCCTGGCCGACACCACAATCACCGGGATGCTGGCAATTTCTGGATCCGCCGCTTTTTCCTGCAGGACGGCAAAACCGTCTCTGTGCGGCATGACCATGTCCAGTAGCAGCAGGTCGGGGCGACGATCCCTTAGGAGGTGCAGCGCGGCCTCCCCATCGGCAGCCGTGAGCACCTGGCGCCCCGAGCGAGTAAGCACGCGGCTGAAGAGCTGCCTCGCCTCTGGATCATCGTCCGCGACCAGGACCAGGCGCGCATCAGGGGCAATCCGGTCGAGACTGGCCAGCACCTTCGAGTGCAGTACCGGCTTGACGAGATAGTCTCGCACGCCTGGCCCCTGCGGCCCATCGCTCTCCTCTGGAACCCAGCAGGAGATGATGGGGACATCAAAGGCAGCGCCAGCCAGCTCGCTCAGCGAAGTGGGGTCAGGGCAGATGTTGGCGTTCACCAGAACGCCGGCTACCACGCCCAGGTCAACCATCTCGCGAACCTGCACCAGACTGTGTACGATAACAGGGTCGAGGTCATCCAGATAGCGCGCCACGAGTTGCTGCAGTGTGTTGCCTCTCTCCACGATGGCCAGCCCGGGCTTGGCTTCGGGCTTTGGCGCCAGGGAACGCTGTGAGCGCGGGGTGTACTCGTGATAGATGTTGAACCATGTGCGCACATCCCTTTTCAGAGAGCGCTCTTGCAAGGGCAATGAGAACTTTACTGTGGTACCCTTGCCCAATTCGCCCTCCATCCAAATGCGGCCACCGTGCATCTCGACCAGTTGCTTGCTGATGGCCAACCCAAGGCCACTGCCACCGACCTGCCGGCGAATTGAGGGATCACCTTGCTCAAAGGGTTGGAAGAGGCGCTCCCTCTTCTGGGGCTCCAGACCGGGCCCTGTATCGGCCACACTCACGGTGATGAGATCTTGCTCTACGACAGCCCGAATGGTCACGCCTCCTTCCTCCGTGAATCGCCCCGCATTGCTGAGCAAGTTCAGAACGACCTGGCGGATGCGAACCCGGTCGCAGTAGACGCATGGCAGTTCCTCGGGGACATCGAGCGTGAGCTGCAAGCCTTTCTTTTCAAAGAGCAAGGCCACGGCTTCGGCCGCCTCGATCAGCAGGTCGCGGATACAGACATCCTCTCGCATTAGCCGCATGTGCCCCGTCTCGGTCTCGGCCAGATCGAGGACGTCATCAACCAAGCGCGCCAGGTGCTCGCTGTTGCGCTTGATCGCGGCCACATCCTCCAACAGGTCTGGCGGCAATTCGGCCGCATAGGTCTCGGGTCGCGTCAAGATCTCATCACTAAAGCCGATGATCATGTTGAGAGGCGTTCGCAGCTCGTGGCTCACATTGGCGACGAACTTCTCCTTGGCCCGGCTGGCGTCCTCAAGCGCAGCTCGTGAGGCTGTGAGCAAGTTGTTGAGGCGAGTGCTCTCGCGCTGGGCCAGGGCCAGATCGTTCAAAGCTTGCCTCAACTCAGCCTGCCGATCGCGTGCATCATCGAGGGCATGTCGCGCGTGTTCGTAACGATTCCAGGCCCAGCCCAGCGTGGCCCGCTGGCCACGCTCCGACACATAGGCCAGATAGGTCGCAACCGCCAGGGTTGCTGCGCTGCCCAGCAGTTCATTACTGCTCTCACGCAGTCCCACTTGCCAGGCGTCAGCGAAAAGGAGCAGTACAGACAGCGCCCCTATCACCACCGCGCCGCGCGGACCACGGCTGATCCCCGCTACAATCACGGGAAGGACGAGTGCATAGCGCAGCCCAGGCACCGGCAACCAGTGCCAGGCCAGCACGACGACAAAGACCATGGTGAGGATGGTTGCCCAGGTGATCGTGTTTGTATCCTTATGGCGCGCCCACCATAGAGCGCCGGCCAGAAAGAGCATGAGAAAGCCCAGAGCGGTCGGTGAAGGCGGCGGCGCGTAAGTAATATCCAGCAGGGCCAAAAGAAACCCTACCACGGCCATCGGCAGCAGCAACCAGGGTAAGAGATCCTGGCGTAGCTCGTCGTGCAGGCTTTCCACAGAAGAAGCAGACATCGCAGCCTCCATCGAGTTGATCGGCAACTCCACATCCCATGCCATTTCGGGTATGGGTAGCAGGAAGAGTCCAGGTTATTCTCACACACAACGTGGCCAGCGTCAATTTGCCAATGGAACCTTACGTGCAGAGAAGGGGCGCTATCGCCTGATCGCTGTTGCCCACTGCACACTTTTGTGGTATGCTCTGGTTACCCGGTTTTGCTGTCTCAAGAATGGAGCGGGGCCGTGTATTCCCAGGTGGATGATTCCCTTGTGCGAGAACTGGTTGCCATTGTCGGCAACGCCAATGTCCTTACCGCCCCCCAGGCCCTCGAGCCTTACAGCCACGATGAGACGGCCGGCCTGCGGGCCGAGCCTGAGGTGGTCGTCAAGCCAGCCTGTACAGAAGAGGTAGCGCAGGTGTTGCGCCTGGCTAACGAGCGCCGGGTGCCCGTGACACCGCGCACGGGCGGCTATGGGCTCTCTGGCGGCGCGGTGCCGGTGTGTGGGGGCATTGTGCTCTCTCTCGAGCGCATGAACCGCATTATCGAGATCGACCACGAGAATCTGATGGTCACCGCTCAGGTGGGTGTGATCACCGGCAATCTGCACCGCGCTGTTGAACAGGAGGGGCTCTTTTACCCCCCCGACCCTGCAAGCTCCGATTCCTGCTGTCTCGGCGGCAACATCGCGCACAATGCCGGGGGGCCGCGCGCCGTCAAATACGGCGTGACTCGCGATTATGTCTGTGGCCTGGAGGCCGTGCTCCCCACGGGTGAGATCCTTCATCTGGGCGGCAAGCGGGTCAAAGATGTTACCGGCTACAACTTGATACAGCTCATCGTCGGCTCGGAGGGGACCCTGGCCGTAGTGACCAGTGTCATCCTCCGCCTGCTACCCCTCTTGCCGGAGCGGGTAGACCTGTTGGTGCCCTTTGATTCCTTTGCGCAGGCTGCCAACACCGTGGCGGAGATCATCCGGCAGCGCGTGATTCCCACCACCATCGAGTTCATGGAACGCGACGCCGTGCACGCTTCGGAGCGTATGCTGGGCAAAGAGGTGCCCTATCACGACGCCACGGCCCTGCTCCTGATCCAGATCGATGCCCGCACGCGAGATGAGGTTGATAGCGCCCTCGACCAGGTCGGCGAGATCTGCCTGGCGGGCGGCGCGCTCGATGTGCTGGTGGCCCAGGACCGGCCAACGCGCGAGCGCTTGTGGGAGGCGCGGAAAGCCGTTCTGGAAGCGCTGAAAGCGGAAAGCCCCGTGAATGTCATGGCGGATGTGGTGGCGCCGCGCGCAGAGCTTCCGCGCTTGCTCTCTACGATCCACACTGCCGCTGACCGCTCCGGCATCCGCGTGGTCTGCTTTGGCCATGCCGGCGACGGCAACGTTCACGTCAATATCCTCAAAGACGACCTGCCCATGGAGCGCTGGGAGGCCGGGCTGCCTGGCCTGCTGGAAGAGATCTACCGCCTGGCCATCTCACTGGGCGGTGCAATCACCGGTGAGCACGGCGTGGGCGCCACCCGGCGCAGCTACCTGCCGTTGGCTCTCGATGCCCACCAGATTGCTCTCGAGCGCCGTCTCAAAGAGGCCTTTGATCCCAATGGGATCCTGAACCCGGGCAAGATCTTCCCTTGAGCCAGGAGAGCTGTAGGAAGGAACAGAAATATGCGTATTGCCATCGCCAGTGACCATCCCGCCGTCGCCCTGAAAGCCCGGCTGGTCGATCTGCTCAAAGCGCGCGGGCACGAGGTGCTGGACCTGGGCACGCACGGCCCTGAGAGCGTGGATTACCCCGATTACGCCCTGCGCGTGACGGATTGCGTCACTGGGGGAAAATGTGATTCGGGCATCCTCATCTGCGGCACCGGCATCGGCATGAGCCTGGCCGCCAACAAGGTAGCGGGCATTCGGGCGGCCCTGGTCACCGATTCCTACATGGCGCGCATGGCCCGCGCCCACAACGATGCCAACGTCCTCTGCCTGGGCGCCCGCGTCATCGGCGAGGGACTGGCCGAAGAGATCCTCGATGCCTGGCTGACTACCCCCTTTGCTGGCGGCCGTCACGCCGTGCGCATCGACAAGATTACGCGCATCGAGCGCCGCTCGCTCTGCGGGCAAAGCGACTCGTGAGATTTCAGTGAAACTCATTGCCGGATATGCGCGCCCCGCAGGGCGTGTGAACTGGCAGGAGCACCCCGCGCCCTGAGCAATCCCCCGTGGCATGGCCCTTGCAGCGTTGGTGGGTGGGCGCAAGCCCACATCACAGCGGATTTGTAGGGAGGATGCTATGCAGCAACCAGAAACCGGGCAAGGGCAACAGCAACAAGCGCAGCCCAAGGTGGAGGTATGCTATTGCCCCATCTGTGGGGGCGTGCATGAGGTGCCCTATGAGGGGATGCCCTGGGGCAGGATGCGCATGAGGCACATGATGCGCTATGGCATGTGGCCTATGCGCATGGGGTTCATGGGCGGTATGGGTATGGGCCTGATGCCCATCGCGGTCGGGTTCATCGCCGGGTTCCTGGTGGGCAGCTCCCGCCAGCGGTGACGCGCCTGCACTCGCCCTGACTGAAAAGGAACGCTTCGCCGAGACATGGAGCCACGGAGGACACGTTGTCTCCTCTGTGGCTCCGTGTCTCGGCAGAGTTCGCGTTTACCGGTCTGCAATAGCTCAGGCGCTTCGCCGCGCTTCGGCCATCAGGCCGGCCGCATAGGCAAACGCCTCCAGGGTCTTTTGCAGGTCCGCCTCGGTGTGCGCCATGGAGACGGCGCCGAGGCCGTGGCTGACGTTCACATCACGCAGCAGGAGCGCCTGCTTGAGGACCTGCTCACGCAGCACGATGTCGCAGTACTGCGGATTCCATACCACATCCGGAGAATCGAGAGCCAGTTCTTCCTTATGGGGAAAGTGCACCTGAATCAACGAACCGCCGCCCGGCACAGCAGCATTGCCTCGCCCGGTGCACCGTGCCAGGATGCCCTGGCTGGCAAAGACGCTCTCGATGCCATCGCGCAGGCGCTCACCCATCTGCGCCAGATGCGGGTAAATCTCGGCCTCGTGCTGCGAGAGGTGATCGAGCATGATCTTGCCGGCCTGCATTGAGGCAGGATGGGCCGAAAAGGTGCCGCCGCCGAACAGCACACGATTGCCGCCCGCCTTGCCCGCCTGGTTCATCAGATCAGCCCGGCCAGTAACGGCCGAAACAGGCATTCCCCCACCGATGATCTTGCCAAAAGTCGTGAGGTCCCCTTTGATGCCGTAAAGCTTTTGCAGCCCTCCTGCACAGAAGCGAAAGCCGGTAATGATCTCATCGACAATCAACAGCGCCCCATAGCGCTGCGTCAACTCTCGCGCTGCCCGCGCATAAGCCGGATCTGCGAGCATAAAACCGCCGTTGCCGGGGCACAACTCAACGATGAAGCAAGCCAGCCGGTCACCGTAGTGGCGAAAGACATCGTGTAGGGCATCAACATCGTTAAAGCGCGTCACCAGCGTCTCTAGCGAGGCCTGCTCTGGCAGGCCCGCCGAGTCCATGCCGCCAAAGCCCTCGCGGCCAAAGTGGGTGCCGCGGAGCGCCAGGGGCTGTGAGCCATGCCAGCCGCCCGCCGCTTTGAGGACAACCTCCCGCCCCGTAAAGGCACGCGCCAGCATGATAGCGTACATGGTGGCCAGGCTACCTGCCGTAGTAAAGCGCACCCGTTCGTCACCCGTCTGGCGCAAGAGCAACTCGGCCAGGTCCGCCTGCGCCTCGTCTGGAATCCCTGTCTGCAGGCCCCAACCTGCCCCAAAGGCCTGCGCCAGGGGCCCCGTCACCTCAGGAGGATTGTGCCCCAAGATATTGGCATAGTGGCCCTGCCAGTAGTCAATGATATCGTGGCCATCCAGGTCGCGCACTTGCGAGCCATGCGCTGCCTCGATGCGAAAAGCATAGGGGTCGAACATGCGTGCTGCATGGCTGCCGCCATCTACCAGATAACGCAGCGCTCGCGCATAGGCCTGGCCCGAGCGGGGGTAGCGGTCCTTGTATTGCTCGTGCACCCGCGCCACCAGGGCCTCGCGCCATTTGCTGCTCGCCAAAACCGTCATCTCTTGCCTCCGCACGTGTAATAAAGGTGCCGATGCACCCATTATAGGCCATCGGCACGGGTTATCACAAGCGAGTTGGCTACAACCATCAGTTCGCGTTCGCCACCAACTTCAGGTAGGCCTCACCCACGCTAAAAAGGGAGATTTGCACGATGCGCCATTGCCGAGAGGGTCGGTAGAGCTGCAAGACACGGCGCAGTTGCTCCTTTACCCTGCCGTCGATCCAATCTTGCCGGGCAATCACGTGGCCACGGGCCAGATCACCCAACTGGATCACCTTGGACCGCTGGCGCATAGCCAGATCATCCTGCATCATATCACTGCGTCCCGACTGGCGTGCCTCCAGGTAGATCGTCTCGCCCGCGCCGTCGCGCCGCGGCCCCCAGGCTGAAACGGTGATCATAAAATCACCAATCCCCAACGGCACAGGCAGCCTGAGCACCTCCTCATGCACCTGGCGCACCAGCTCATCGATATCGGCGTCAGCCGCATCCTGGCCCAGCCAGACCCACGTCCAGCGATGCTCTCCCGCACCGCGCTGCCCAACTGCCCGGTTGTCGTGCAGCCACATGCGTTCCATCCACTCCGTTCCGAGGTCCATCCAACGGCGCACCCCCGTCCAATATGATCGTAACCTCACGGTCCTGTCCTCCAACAGTGGCCACTTTACGCCCACCTTTTTATTAGTCGCAGCGCTACGATAGTATACTTCGTGGGCCACAGGGATCGCCATGCGCAAGCCATACGGCCTGACCAAATGGCGCCGAATCGCCTGTTATATAGGCCGAAAAGCGCAATCCTGTCTACAGAAATGGCTGTTGAAGAACAAGACTAATATGGTATACTTTATCTGATAGGGTCTCGACAGTTCCCCAGAAATCAACATCACGGCTATGCCCTGTATCGCCCCTCCCCCCAGCGTTGAGTTGCGGCAGTAAGGAGGTATAGGTGCGCATTACCGTAGAATTCCTTGGCCTTGCCCGTCGCCTGACCGGAGAACGCCAAACCGAGTTCCAGATTCACAACTCGGCAGCGCTTCGTGATATTGTTGTGTTATTGGCTGAGCGCTTCCCCTCCCTCCTGAGCCAGATCATCGTTCCCCAGACCTATGATCTCATCAGTCCCTACTATTTCAACGTCGGGGGTCGCTTTGCCGCCACTGACCTCGAAACATCCGTGGACGGGAATCAGCCTTTGATTCTTATGTGCCTTGAGGCAGGAGGATAGGTGTGTACTCATACACCGGCGCTATTCTACGCATCGACCTGACCGAGCGCAAGAGCTGGGTCACCCACGTCGACGAGAGCTATCTCAAGACCTACGTGGGCGGCGTGGCGCTGGCCACGCGGTTGCTTTACGAAACGGCCAAGCCCGGCGCCGACCCTTTAGGGCCGGAAAACGCCCTCTGCTTTGCTGCCAGCGCTTTCGGCGGCACCATCGTGCCCGTAGGCACCAAGCACGGGGTTGCAAGCAAGTCGCCCCTAACCGGCTTTATCGGTGATTCGTTGGCCTCGAGCTATTTTTCGCTCGCGCTCAAGCGTGCAGGCTATGACGGCATCGCAATCACGGGCCAGGCGCAGGGCCTCACCTACCTTTTCATCGATGACGACACCGTCGAGTTCCGCGATGCCACCCATCTGCGGGGCCTGGAATGCTTTGCGACTGAAGAGGCCATCCGCCGGGAGCTGGGCGATGAGAACGTGCGAGTTGCGAGCATCGGCCCGGGCGGCGAGAACCGGGTGCGCTATGCCTGCATCGGCAACGACCGTGGGCGGCAGGCGGGCCGCACGGGCAATGGGGCAACGATGGGCGCCAAGAACCTCAAGGCCATTGCCCTCCGCGGGACCCATGCCATCCGCGTGGCCGACCTGGAGGGGCTCAAGGCCCGCTCCTTGCCTCTGATCAAGGCAGCTCAGGGCGCTGCGACCGAAAAGTACCGCATCCTGGGCACCCCCTCCAACGTGCTGGTCATGAACCGCATTGGCGTCTTGCCTACCCGCAACTTTCAGCAGACCACCTTTGAGTACGCTGAAGAGGTCTCGGGCGAGGTGATGCACCAGCAATTCACGCAAAAGGCCGTCGGCTGCTCGGGTTGCGTGATTGCCTGCGAGCAGATTGCGGCCGTGCACAACGGCCCCTATGCCGGCGCGTGCGTCTCGGTCGATTATGAGAGCCTGTACGCCCTGGGGCCGAACCTCGGCATCTCTTATTTCCCCGCCATCATCCGGCTGGCGGAGCTGTGTGACCGCAATGGGCTGGATACCATGAGCACCGGCGTCTCGATTGGCTGGGCCATGGAAGCTTACGAGCGCGGCATCCTCAACGCCAGCGAATGCGACGGGCTCGACCTCCACTTTGGCAACCACGAGGCGGCCGTGGCGCTGGTACCCAAGATCGCACGGCGCGAGGGCCTGGGTAACCTGCTGGCCGAGGGCGTCAAGCGCGCCTCGGCCCAACTTGGCCGCGGCTCGGACCAATTCGCCATGCACATCAAGGGCCTGGAGATGCCCGGGTACGATCCGCGTAGCCTCAAGACCTTTGCCATGAGCCTGGCCGTAGGCACTCGCGGCGGCTGCCACAACCGCTCGCTGGCCTATGAGGCCGATGTCAAGGGCGAAGTGAACCGCTTCACGGCCGAAAAGGGGCGCGGCAAGATCGCCAGCGAGAAGGAGGACCTGGCCGCCGTGTACGATGACCTGGTCCTCTGCAAATTCCTGCGCGGCTGCTTTAAGGATTTCTTTGCCGAGGCCTCAGAGCTCTACACCCTGGTTACCGGCATCCCCATGTCGCCTGCGGAGCTGAAGCAGCTCGGCGAGCGCACGGTGAACCTCAAGAAGGCGTTCAATATCCGCGAAGGCTGGACCCGAGCGGATGATGACCTCCCCTATCGCCTGACGCACGAACCGATCCCCGATGGGCCGGCCAAGGGTCACTATATCACTCCCGAGGAACTGCGCCTGGAGATCGATGACTACTATGAGGCGCGCGGCTGGACGGCAAACGGGCTGATCCCACGCCAAAAGCTGAGGGAATTGGGCATGGACGACATTGCCGAGGATATCGGCGTCGACGGACCGGAGGCATAGGACCGTGACACACCGCCACATTGTTTGTGATCCCGACAAGTGTATAGGTTGTCAGCTCTGCGAATATATCTGCTCGGCTACCAAGGAGGGAGAGTTTGATACCCTTCGCTCGCGCATCCGCAACGTGCGCATCGAGCCCACCGTGATGCTCTCGGTCAGTTGCCGCAATTGCGAGGATGCGCCCTGTGTCGTAGCCTGTCCGCGCGACGCCCTGAGCCAGCGCCCCGATATAGGCACCATCCGCGTGGATGCGGATCGCTGCAACGGCTGTGGCTGGTGCGTCAGTGCATGCGAGTTCGGCGCCATCCTCCTCAACCCCAGGACAAAAAAGGTCGCCATGTGCGACCTCTGTGCGGATAATACTGAGCCCCAGTGCGTCATATACTGTCCCAAGGAGGCGCTATCTCTCGCCACTCCTGAGGAAGTGGCGCAAAAGTCGCGCCGTCAGGTGGTGGCCAGGTTGCTGCAGGAGCTGTTGTGAACATGGCTAATCAGGGGGAGGATGCTGCCCGCATCGGTGTATACGTCTGCCATTGCGGATCCAACATTGCCGGCGTGATCGACACAGCAGCGGTGGCGGAGTATGCCATGCAGTTGCCCGGGGTGGTGGTGGCCCGTGACTATCTCTACCTGTGCGGCGACCCGGGGCAGGCGCTCATCAAGCAGGATATTCGCCAAAAGCGCCTGAACCGGGTGGTAGTCGCTGCCTGCAGCGTGCGCCTGCATGAGCCCACTTTCCGCAAGTGTGTAGCCGAGGCGGGGCTGAACCCATTCCTGATGGAAATGGCCAACATCCGCGAGCAGGTTAGCTGGGTGCACAGCCACGAACCGGAAGCTGCTCTGGAAAAGGCCAAGGACCTGGTCGCGGGCGCCGTGGCGAAGGTGCGTTACCTGACGGACCTGGACTCCATCCGGGTGCCGGTCACCAAGCGAGCCATGGTCATCGGCGGCGGCATTGCTGGCATCTCGGCCGCCCTGGACCTGGGCGATATGGGCATCGAGACGGTGCTGGTGGAGAAGGAAATTTCCATCGGGGGGAGGATGGCACAGCTGAACAAGACCTTCCCGACGATGGACTGTTCCATATGAATTCTGGCCCCCAAGATGGTTGACGCGTCGCGTCACCCCAAGGTCACTATCTTGGCCCCAGCGACCGTGCAAAAGGTCGAGGGCTATATCGGCAATTTCCACGTCTCGGTAGAAGAGCAGCCCCGCTATGTCATCGCAGAGCGCTGCAATGGCTGCGGCGCCTGCGCCAAGGTCTGCCCCATCGAGGTCCCGAACGAATTCGAAGCCAACATCGCCCCCCGCAAGGCGATCGATGTGCCACATGGGCAGGCCGTGCCGCTGGTCTATGCTATTGACATGGACCACTGCATCCACTGCTACCAGTGCGTGGAGGCCTGCGGCAAGCTCGACGCCATCGATCTGGCCCAAAAGCCCAAACAGCATGAGCTGGATGTGGGCGCGGTGGTCGTCGCGACCGGGTTTGATGTGATGGACCCCTCACCAATGGCTGAATACGGCTATGGCCGTTACCCCAACGTCTTGACGGGGCTGGAATTGGAACGGCTAAGTAACTCGGCGGGTCCCACCGCCGGCGCAGTGGTCCGTCCCTCAGATGGGCAAGCGCCCCACAGCCTCGCGTTGGTGCAGTGTGTAGGCTCGCGCGATGCGCGCTATCACCTGTACTGTTCGGGCTTTTGCTGCATGTACACCATCAAGAACGCCGTGGCGCTCAAGACGAACCAGCCCGATCTGGATATTACCATCTTCTATATGGATATCCGTACGCCCTCGAAGGGCTATGAGGAGTTCTACCAGCGGGCGCGGGAGATGGGTATCCGTTTCGTACAGGGCCGCCCAGCCGCCATCAGCGAAGACCCGGTCACGCACAACCTGCGCGTGCTCGCCGAGGATATCTCCATCGGCCAGACGATCGAGCTGGAGACGGAGCTGGTCGTGCTCTCGACCGCAGCCGAGGCGCGCAGCGACTCGGGCCAGCTGGCTGAAAGGTTGACCATCCCCCGAGATACAAACGGCTTTTTCACCGAGTATCACCCCAAACTGCGCCCAGTCGATACGCCCATCGAGGGCGTTTTCCTGGCCGGCGCGGATCAGGGGCCGAAAGACATCCCGGCGGCAGTAGCCCAGGGGTCGGCAGCAGCCTCACGAGCAGCGCGCATCCTCTCCACCGACAGCCAGTTGATCGAGCCCACAGTCGCCTATGCCTGGCCTGAGCGCTGCATCAGCGCCCAGGGGAAAAAGTGCGGCATCTGCGCCACCAAGTGCCCCTACAAGGCTATCATCGTCGAGCCGGGCAGCGCGGCCCAGATCGTGCCGGCGAGCTGCCATGGCTGCGGCGCATGTGTGGCCGAATGCCCGCACAACGCCATCACCCAGTTCCACTTTACCGATGCCCAGATCATCGCGCAGATCGGCGCGCTGATGGCGGTGCAGCCGGAGCGCAAAATCATGGCCTTTATGTGCCACTGGTGCTCCTACGGCGGCGCGGATAATGCCGGCTCCAGCCACTTTCAGTATCCTGCGTCTTCGCGCGGCCTCCGGGTGATGTGCTCGGCGCGCATGGATTCTGACTTTGTTTTCGAGGCTTTTCGGCGCGGGGCCGGGATGGTCCTCGTCTCGGGCTGCCATCCGCAGGACTGCCACTATATCACCGGCCAGCAGCATGCCGCCAGGCGTTTCGAGCGGCTGGCGGGAACGCTGGAGAAGATGGGCATCTCACCGCAGCGTTTCCGGGTCGAGTGGATCTCGGCAGCCGAAGGGCAAAAGTACGCGCGGGTGATCCGCGAGATGGATGAAGCCCTGCGCGCCATGGACCCGGCTCAGATCGCAGCAGAGAATCAGGCCGCCCGCGCACAGCTCGATTCTCGCTTGCGTCGCTGGCCCGATGTGCCCGGCGTGGCCGAAACCCTGAGGGAGTACCCGGAGCCCACTTTGGGCCCTTTGGCCTCCCTCGCTCGCTGACATGAGGGATAGTGTCAATGGGAAAAACACCTGATCTGATGGCTCAGGTAATGGCCGAGCCTGGGGGCGAGCAGCTGCATACCTGCCTTTCCTGCGGCACATGCACTGCAGTCTGCCCCATCCAGTGGTGGAACCCGGCGTACAATCCACGGCGGCTGCTGCGGCTGGCGGTAATGGGGCAGAGCAAGGCCCTATTGACGAGCCCCACCATCTGGTTCTGCTCGGCCTGTGACCAGTGCTACCACCGCTGTCCGCGAGGAGTGCGGCTATCGGATATCATGGCGGCCATCCGCGCCGTTGCGCTGCGCCTGGGCATCGAGCCCGACCGCGATAGCGCCCTGGTGAACGAGCGTATTTGTGCAGGCTGCGGCCAGTGCGCAGAGCTCTGCCCCTACCAGGCCATTGCACTGCAGGTGCGTAGGGTCCTGGGCAAACAGAAAAAGGTCGCTACCGTCAGTGCGGTGCGCTGCCTGCAGTGCGGCATCTGCGCGGCGGCATGCCGGTCCAATGCCATTACGGTGCCCTCCTTTGCGGATGGTGAATTGTTGCGGCAGGTGCGGGCCTGTGAGGTGGGGCGGCTGGAACCGGTGGAGGCGCGCCTATGAGCGCAGTAGATTGGGAACCACGCCTGCTGGCGTTTGTCTGCAACTGGGCCTACTATACCCCTTCGGAGCGGGCTCAAGTCGACCAGGTCGCCGAAAACGGCCGCGACCAGGTGGTGCGTGTGCCCTGCTCGGGTCGGGTGAGCCCTTTTCTGCTCCTCAATGCCCTGCAACAGGGCTTTGACGCCATCCTCCTGGTCGGCTGTGAGGCCGAAAGCTGCCACTACCGTGATGGGTCACGTCTGGCCCAACGTCGCCTCCGCACCCTATGCCAGTTTCTAGAGTATCTGGGGGTCGAGCAGGGGCGCATTCACCTCTACTGGCGCAGCCCTCTTCCTGATCGTCCGTTCAACACACTGGCGGCTGAGGCTAAGGCAGCGGCGCGCGATCTGGGGCCCGCCACCGTCTTGGTGCAGACTGGTGAGCGATGAACGAAGCAACACAGCGACTATGCGCCCTGGCCAGCGAGTTGTTGAGTTCCGGCCGCGTGGATGTCGTGCTGGGCTTTGAGCGAGGCTCACTGCCGCTACGCAGCCGCCCACTTCATGCGCGCACTCCCACGGAGGCCGGGCGGTTGGTGCTCGATGGCTTTTCCGAGAGCAACCTGGCGCGCTTTCTGTGTAACCTGGCCGGCCAGCGCGTGGGCATCGTTGCGCGCGGTTGCGAAGCCAGGTCGCTCACCGTGCTCCTTCAGGAGCACCAGATTGAGCGCGAGCAGGTGATCATCATTGCTGTCCCCTGCGTCGGCATCATCGATCGGCGCCGCATCGAGGCAGAAACGCCAGCCACGGTGCTGGCCGCCGCAGAAGTGGAGGATGAAATCCTCCTCAGGACCCACACCGATGAGATCCGGCTGCCGCGCCAGGAATACCTTTGTCGGGCCTGCCAGGCTTGCGACGCCCCCGCTCCCCAGGGCGATTTCACCCTGGGTGAGCCGCTGGCGCACACGCCCAACTGCAACTTGGCTGATGGGGCGGGCGCGCAGAGCCCGGCCGAACGCTGGGCCGCCTTTGCCACCGAAACGGCGCGTTGCATCCGCTGCTATGCCTGCCGTGAGGCCTGCCCGTTGTGTTACTGCCCCGAGTGCTTTGTCGATCACAGCCAACCGCATTGGGCGCCCGGTGGCGTCGAACCCAAGGGCGTCCAGTTCTGGCACATCATCCGTGCCTACCATCAGGCGGGGCGCTGCGCGCGCTGCGGCGCCTGCGAGCGCGCTTGTCCAATGGGCATCTCCCTGGTACACCTGACCGACAAACTCAACCACATCGTGGAGGACCTCTTCGGGCCGGGTACTGGCCTGGAGCTCGATGCACAGGCGCGCGGTGTGGCCAAGGAGGAACAAGGATGAGCGCTACGGTATCCCACGAGCCACCGCCCGCCTGGGCCGTAACGTACGAGCAATGGCAGGCCTTTGTGGACCTCCTGTGCGAGGAACGCACCGTCTACGCCCCGCAGGCCCAGAATGGGGCGACCGTCTACAGAGCGCTGGCGCCCGCTGATAAGGTGGCCTGGGGCCAGCCGCCCAGCACCGTGTCACCACGCAACGTTTTCCTGCCACAGACGGAGACGCTTTTCCGCTACCGCTCCGTAGCCGGCAGCATGAGGATCGAGCCGGGCGAGGCCGCCAAGCCAGCCGTGCTTTTGGGCGCCGCTCCCTGCGACCTGCGCGCCATCGCCGTGCTCGATGCCGTGTACGCCGCCGGACAACCTGATCCCTATTATGTCGCCCGGCGACAGCAGACGGTCATTATCGCCCGTGCCTGCGTAAGCCCCCGCCCCACCTGCTTCTGTACGGCCATGGGCGGCGATCCCTTTGGCAGCGCCCGGTCGGACCTCTTTGTGACCGACCTGGGCGACCGCTACCTGATTGAGGCGTTGACGCGCGCGGGCCGGGCATTGGCGGGCAGGCAGAGGTGGCCAGTGGTCTGCACCGCCGAGCGCACCGCCGCCAGCCGCCTGGCCGCCGCAGCGCGAGCTGCGCTCCCGCCCCCTGACGTGCCCCCCAACCTGTGCCAACTGCCCAAGACGCTGGTCGATTCGCCCTTGTGGCATACCGTGGCCGAGCGCTGCCTGGGCTGCGCCGTCTGTGCCTATGTCTGCCCAACCTGCCATTGCTTCGATATCGTCGATGAGCCGGGCTGCCAGGGGTGTGGAAAGCGGGTGCGCAATTGGGATAGCTGCCAGTTTGCCGTCTACTCACTGGAGGCCTCGGGCCACAATCCGCGCCCCAGCAGCCGCGAGCGGGTGCGCAACCGGGTGCTCGACAAACTGGCCTATGTGGAACAAAAGACCGGGCTCCTCGGCTGTGTGGGCTGCGGCCGCTGCGTGCGCGCCTGCCCGGTAAACATTGACCTGCGAGAGATCATTGCGGAGGTGCGCCATGTCTGATATGACCATCGTCCAGAGCACCCCGCTCAGCAGCCCGGCGCAGAACCCCTACCTGCCGATGCTCTGCCGTATCACGCGCACCAGGGTCGAGTCGGAGGATGGCTCACTCAAGTCGCTGGACCTGAAGTTCGAGTCGCCCGCTGAGGGAGCGAGTTTCCATTTTGATCCGGGACAGTTCTGCTCGCTCTCAGTCTTTGGCGTCGGCGAAGCCCATTTCGGCATTGCCTCAGCCCCGGGCGAATTCGCCGGCGTGCGCTTTACCATCAGCCGGACGGGATCAGTCACACAGGCCCTGCATCGCCTGGAAGTGGGCGATGTGATCGGGCTACGGGGGCCTTTCGGCAACGCCTTCCCCCTCGCTACCTTTGCCGGGCACGACCTGGCCGTGATCGGCGGCGGCTTTGCCTTTACCACGCTGCGCTCGCTGCTGGTGACCCTGCTCCAGCCAGACGTGCGGCCGCGCTTTGGTCGCATCACAGTGATCTATGGCGCCCGCACCCCGGGAATGCTCCTCTACCGCGAGGAACTGGAGGCCTGGGCGGTGCGCAATGACGTCGACCTGTGGCTCACCGTCGACACGCCGGCGCCCAACTGGCCCCATCAGGTGGGCTTTGTGCCCGCTATCGTGGAAAAAGCGGCGCCTGCCGCGGCCAACGCCTATGCCATTGTCTGCGGACCGCCCGCCATGTTGCGCTTCACCCGGCCTGTGCTCAACCAACTTGGCTTCCCGGCGGAACGGGTTTATACCTCCCTGGAGAGGCGCATGAAGTGCGGCCTGGGCAAGTGTGGTCGCTGCAATATCGGTCCCTACTATGTGTGCAGAGACGGACCGGTCTTTTCGTACGCACAGCTGGACTCGCTACCGGACGAGGGGTGATACATGTCACGTGGCGCGACTGTCAAGACCGAGTTTGCCAATGGCTACACCATCGAGCGCAGGATGATCACCCGCCGGCACGAGCTTGCCTTTGAGCGTCAGCGCTGCCTGGGCTGCGATTTGTGTGTGGCCACCTGCCCTCAACAGGCAATCAGTCTTGTGCCTGCTGCCGTGCGTGATGGGCAGCTCAACGAGCGCCCTGCCATCGAGATCGATCCTGAGCGGTGCGTTTTCTGCGGCGAATGCAGCGTGCTCTGCCCTACGCATGCCCTGCATCTGTACGTCGATGGGGAGGAGCGCATCCCGGTCATAGATATGGGCGCTTTCCCCCGTCTGGAGCAGGGGATCACCATTGACACTTCCACCTGCCAGGTCGGCTGTGGCCTGGCCTGTGAGGTTGTCTGCCGGATGGATGCAATCACCGTGCGGATACAGCGCAACGACGAGGGGAAGATCACTGCGATCACCGAGGTCGCCGTAGACGAGGATCATTGCACCTACTGTAGCCGATGCCAGGCCGTCTGCCCGGCAGGGGCAATCCGTGTGCGTAAACCCTGGCGCGGCCGCATCCAGCTGCTGGCCGAGCGGTGCCCGGCTGGCTGTCATGCCTGCGCCGACCTTTGCCCCAGCGGCGCGCTCATCTGGCAGAAGGATCAGGTACAGCTCGACGAGCACTCTTGCACCTATTGCGGCGCCTGCCGCACCCTCTGCCCCAGCGAGGGTGCGCTCACCGTCGTACGCAGCGGCGTGGAGCACACACCTGTACGTTCCGGCGCCTGGTTCGAGGCATTGCAGAAGCTCGTCTCCGTCGAGGCACTGGCGCAGGAACTGGACGCTGCTGTACAGGCCCGCCGGCGCCAGGTACTGTCATATCTCCCGAATGCAAAGCGCAGCTGATTGCTGCGTTGCCGGCGCCGCCAAACTCAATCCAGGGTGGAACTGATGGTCGAGGGCGAAGCGGACAAACTCGGCGAACTGAAGAGAGAAAACGAGCAGGGAGAGTCGAGACTCATGGGCCGATAAGCGACACAAAGTTGAGAGTATACAGCAGGGCGTTGCCCTGCTGCTCCACCAGCTCAAAGCCGACCAGGTTCGCCCAGCCGACCACCTCGGCCATCAGCATGTAATCGGGATCGGCAATCGCCTCGGTGATGGAGAGCCGCCCATTGGGCTTGAGTACCCGGCGAATCTCGCGCAGTGCGCGCCCCTTGTCGGCGATGGCCCCCAGCATGGTCGCCATATAGGCCAGGTCAAAGGTGCCGGCGGGGAAGGGCAAGCAGTCGGTACTGGCCACCTGGAGGTCCACATTCTGCAAACCGGCCTGCTGCACCTTCTCCGCGGTAACGTCCAGCAGCTCACGCGAGATATCCACCGCCACCAGCCGCCCATCCGGCCCCACCAAGTGTGCCGCTTCGATCGTCAGAAATCCCTGGCCGGCCCCCAGCTCAAGCACCTTCATGCCCGGCTTGAGCCCAATGCGCCCCAGGGTCTGCTGGCGCGCCTGGCCCAGCTCGTGCGCCGACAAATCCAGCACGCGCGCCACGCCCGCCGGCACAGGGAAAGGCACCAGGCGTCGGAATAGACGCACCAATGCCTGCAGAACCACAAAGAGCCCTACCAGGCCAAGAAAGTATTTGAAGAGACGGGTCAAACCGCGCATGCCGCGCACCTCCAGCATGAGGACATGGCCAATTGCCAATAGCGTGCCTGCAGTATACTGCGGGTGCCCAGGTAAGGCAAGCAAGCTCCGTGACAGATCAACTGGCGATCTCGTAGTGGCGGCTTGAGCCCAATACCTTTCAAATAAGGAGCGAGACTGAAGCACTTCTGCGGGCA
>DAOTVS010000120.1:0-10663 GCA_034436375.1 Anaerolineae bacterium
TCGCTTCCTTTCTGGTGTTGGTACATTCAGAACACGGAGCGAGGCTTGCTGTTTCTCTATCTTCAATTGTTAAATCCGGGATATATCATGACCCGCCCAATCCCCCATCCCGGGTCAGAGCCGGGCACGCGCACAGCACCTTTGCCGGCTGTTACCGGGAGCCGGCTGGATCAAGTGCGGTTGCAGTACTAGAACGAAGCCGGGTGGTGTTTGCCCGGCTTGCGGCTTGCGCAGGCGCACTTTGTGCAAGAATACACGAATAGGATAAGTAGACTCTGTTTTTGACATGTTCTCTATCTCGTGATATAATTCACAGGCTTTAGTGATACAATTCACATGCTTCTTGGGTCGGGCCCTGGGTGGACCCCTCAGCAGGAAGAGCAAACGCGGCGATCGTATCTCTATCATGGCGGCATAGGAAATGCTGAGGCGATGGGCGGTCGTTGCCGTCCGTTCGCTTTTTCCCCTTGACCCGTGAGCAGGATACAGGTTTGGGTGGTGGGAAAGGCTTGCCCATGACGCTCGAGGATGTGCTGAAGATTATTGATGGCAGGGTGCTGTCTCGCAATGTGGATCTCTCCATTCGGGTCACAATGGCCTGTGGCGCGGATCTCATGAGCGATGTTCTTTCTTTTACCCACGCCGGAACCCTCCTCATGACGGGTCTCACTAATCCCCAGGTCGTGCGCACGGCCGAGATGGCTGGTATCCAGGCGATTGTCTTTGTGCGCGGCAAGCTCCCTCCATCGGAAACGATTGCCCTGGCGGAATCGATGGGGATACCCCTGCTTGCTACCCGGCATACACTCTACGAGACCTGCGGGCGCCTCTACAGCGCCGGCTTGCCCAGTTGTGGCCTCTTTAACATGGCATAGTGCAGTTTGCAAGGCCCCGATACATCCGTCACAAGTCAAGAACGGTGTGAGTATCTGCGATGGTTGATCGCGTGACTCCAGACGAGGATAGCTCAGCAGCCGCTGCGCGTGTTACCAGGAGCCAGGAGCTGGTCTACGAGCTGCGGATCGGTGAGGTCATGACGTGCGATCCGATCACGGTCGCGCCCGACTGCTTGCTGACCGAGCTCAAAGAGATCCTGCGCGTGCGGCGCATCTCAGGAGTCCCGGTGGTGGATCAGGGCTGCCTGGTGGGCATTTTCAGTATCGAAGACCTGATTGTGGCCCTGGCGCGCGGTGAGATCGGGGCCCGGGTGGGCGATTTGATGACCCGCCAGGTGGTGTCGGTCTACGCCGACGAGTCGGTGATCCAGGCTGTCAACAAGTTTGCGCGCTACGGTTATGGGCGCTTGCCGGTGGTGGACCGCGAGGGGAATCTGGTGGGGATCATCACTCAGGGTGATGTCGTGCGGGGCCTGTTGCGGCGCCTGGAAGTGCAATGGCACGAAGAGGAGATCCATCGTTACCGGGCCAGCCATATCTTTGAGGATATCGAGTCGGATCAGACGGGCCTGATATTGCGTTACCGGGTGGCCGCGCGCGATTTTGTGCACGGCGGCGAAGCATCGAGCAAAGTGAAAAGGGCCCTGGAGCGAGTTGGCGCTGCACCGCCCATGGTCCGCCGGGTAGCTGTGGCGACCTATGAGGCCGAGACCAACCTGATCATCCATGCCGATGATGGGGGCCATCTGACGGTCGAGATCCAGCCCGACCGTATCCGCGTGGTCGCGCAAGACACGGGCCCTGGCATTCCTGATATCCAACAGGCCCTGCAGGCGGGTTTCTCGACAGCCCCCGATTGGATTCGCGAGCTGGGCTTTGGGGCCGGTATGGGGTTGAACAATATTCGTACCTGTGCCGACGAGATGAATCTGGAATCCAGGGTTGGCGTGGGCACACGCCTGGAGGCTGTATTCCACCTGCGGGAGAGAGGGGCCACATGACGCTCAATGAGATTGTGTCAGCGCTCCAACTCAAAGTATTGGCAGGTCGGCCTGATGCCCAGAGCGCTGTGACAGGGGGCTATGCTGCGGATCTCCTGAGCTGTGTGATGGCACGCGCGCGTGCGGGCAGTGTGTGGGTCACCCTGCAGGCACATGTGAATGTGGTGGCGGTGGCCAGCCTGTTGGGCCTGGCCGGGGTTATCATCACGGAGGGTGCCCAGCCCGACACCGCAACTTGCCAAAAGGCCGAAGCAGAGGGCGTCGTCTTGCTCTCGACCCGCGAGACGACCTTTGCCGTGGTGGCAGCGCTGGCCCGCCTCGGCGTTGAGGCTGCGTAGGCCTGCCGCTGTGGGGGCAGTCTCAGGCCTGCTTGCCTGCCGGCGGGGCGACAGCGATGGCAAGGGGAAAGGGCATGTTTCGGACCTGCCCTGTGTGGTGATGGCAACCAATTGAGGGACGGTCATAGTGCGCACCTTTTGGGCCGACCTGCACGTGCATACTGTCTATTCCCCCTGCGCCGAGGTGGAGATGATCCCGCCGCTGATTGTGCAGCGGGCCGTGCAGTTGGGGCTCGATTGGATCGCCGTGACCGACCACAACGGGGCTGGCAACGCGGGCGCGGTGATGCAGGCCGCAGTTGGCACGGGGTTGGCCGTAACGCCGGGCATGGAAGTCGAGAGCCGGGAAGAGGTGCACGTTGTCTGTCTCTTTGATGGGCTTGCGGCCGCAGAGGATTGGGCTGCCCTGGTGGCGGCGCACCTGCCCGCCCGGCGCAATGACGAGCGCCATTTTGGCGCCCAGTTCGTGGTTGATGCTACTGGCGACTATGTGTGTACCGAGGAGCGCCTGTTATTGGCCTCGACCGACCTCAGCATCGAGGCGATTGTGCAGGGGGTGATGGCGCGTGGAGGGTTGGCTATCCCCGCCCACGTAGACCGGCCGGCCAACAGCCTGTTGGTCAACCTGGGTTTTGTGCCGCCGGATCTGGGTATCGAGGCCGTGGAGATCTCACGCTGGACGGCGGTTGAAGCCTTCCGGCAGGCCCACCCGGAGCTTGCGCGCCTGGCCCTGGTGAGCTCGGGAGATGTTCACCGCCTGAGCGAGTTCTTGCGGCGTACTGCGGTAACGGCGGCCGAACCCACTGTCGCCGAGCTGCGACGGGCCCTGCGCAGCGAAGGCGGCCGCAGTGTGCGGGTGTTTTGAGGCTACCAACTATCAGCTTTATTCGGTTCCAAAGGCGTGTTGTGCTCTGCCTGTCGCCGGCAGAACAGAGAAGCTGATAGCTGATGGCTGATAGCTATTTCGAGGAGGCAAGTCGTGAGTGAGGTCATGGCCGAAGAGACGCTGGATCTGGCGCCTCTTCAACAGATCATCGACGAGTACAAGGGACAACGGGGCGTTCTCATCCAGGTGCTGCAGCGCGCGCAGGCAATCTATGGCTATTTGCCGCCTGAGGTGCTGAAGGAGATCGCCGAGGGCCTGAATGTACCTCTGAGCCAGGTCTACGGTGTGGTCACCTTCTATTCCCAGTTCTACCTGACGCGGCGCGGCAAGCACGTCATCCGCACCTGCGATGGCACAGCCTGCCACGTGCGTGGCGCTGCCAAGGTCATCGATGCCCTGCAGAAGGAACTGGGTATTGGTCCAGGCGAGACGACCCCCGACTATGAGTTCACCTTCGAAGTGGTCTATTGCCTGGGTTCCTGCGGCCTCGCACCGGTGGCCGTGGTCGACGAGCAGGTGGTGGGCCGCCTGGTGCCCGAGAAGATGGTCCAGATCATCCGCGACCTGCGCAAGGAATAGGCCTGACCCATGCGCGAGCTCTCCTTGCACATTCTCGATCTTCTGGAGAATGCCGTTGAGGCCGGGGCGACGCGCATTGGCTTGACAATCGAAGAAGACTCTGCCGGCAACTGCATGACCATCCGCATCGAGGACAATGGGCGAGGCATGGCCCCCGAGTTGGCGACGCGGGTACTGGATCCCTTTGTGACTACCCGGCAGACGCGGCATGTGGGCCTGGGGTTGCCGCTTTTAGCGGCGGCTGCGGAGAGGGCTGGCGGCCGGGTGGAGGTTCGCTCACAACCTGGGGTGGGCACAGTGGTGACGGCCACCTTCCAGCTGCGGCACTGGGACCGGGCGCCTTTGGGCGATTTGCCCGGCACGCTCCTGGCGCTGTTCCTGGCGCAGCCGCCGGTCGATCTGCGCTATGTGCATCGGGTCGACGAGCGTGAGTTTGCCTGCGATTCCACGGAACTGCGTGATGCGCTCGGGGATGTGCCGCTGACACATCCCAGGGTTCGTGCCTGGTTGCGCGAGTACTTGCAGGAGGGGATCGCTGGGCTGGAGCGGACGGAGCCGTGAGAGCGGGCGGAACTTAAACGGGGTGCAAGCGGAGCGTAGGCCGGTGTTTCTCAACCCGACGCCCCGTGTTTGCTCCACAAAAAGCCCCAAACGAACCTGGCAATGGACCTATTGTTCGTGCTTGAGCGAGTTAGTTATGGGGAGAGTCTGCGTGCCCAGTTGGAGGCTGATAGCTGATAGCTGGCCACTCCCCTCTAAGGAGGTTAATCGCAATGCCCAAGCTGAAAAGCGTGGAAGATCTGAAGAAGATTCGTGAGGAGGCGCAGCAGACCCTCAAAGTGCGCCTCGAGACGGGCACGCGCATTATCGTGGGGATGGGCACCTGCGGCATCGCTGCCGGTGCGCGCGATGTGATGCACGCCATCCTGGAAGAGCTTGAGAAGCGGCAGATCGAGGCTCATGTCGAGACGGTCGGCTGTATCGGCATGTGCGCCCATGAGCCACTGGTCGACATCGAGCAGGCCGGGCATCCCCGCATTACCTACGGCAACATCAAGCCCGACATGGTGCCCCGGCTGATCGAGGAGCACCTGATCAAGGGCAACGTGGTGCAGGAATGGGTCGTGGGCCGGCTATCTACACGTTAGCAGCCCTGACTCAAGACGTCCCAAGTCTTGGAAGCTTCGGGAGTCTGGGTCGAGATGAAAAGTGACGTCAGGAGGACCTAACATGGTAGAACCTCTGTACCGGGCCAACGTGCTGGTCTGCGGTGGAACCGGCTGTACGGCCTCGGGCTCAGAAGGCGTGCGCGCGGCCCTGGCCGATGAGATCAGGCGCCGCGGACTGGAGGGCGAGGTCCGGCTTATCGAAACCGGTTGCCGTGGCTTTTGCGCCATGGGGCCGGTGATGATTATCTACCCAGAAGGCATCTTCTATTGCCAGGTGGCCGCGGCTGACGCTCCTACCATCGTCGAGGAGACGCTGATCAAGGGGCGCGTGGTCGAGCGCCTGACTTATAAGGAGCCGGTCAGCCAGAAGGCGATTCCTTTCTACAAAGATATCCCCTTCTATGGCAAACAGTTCCGTATTGCGCTGCGCAATTGCGGTCTGATCAACCCCGAGAATATTGAGGAGTACATAGCTCGTGACGGCTATGTCGGCCTCGCCCGGGCCCTGAACGAGATGACCCCCGAGCAGGTGATCGATGAGGTCAAGCGCGCCGGCCTGCGTGGCCGTGGCGGCGCCGGGTTCCCGGTCGGTATGAAGTGGGAACTCGCTCGCAAGTCGCCCGGCAATGAGAAATACATCCTCTGCAATGCCGACGAAGGCGACCCCGGCGCCTTTATGGACCGCTCGATCCTGGAAGGCGACCCCCATAGCCTCGTCGAAGGCATGATCATCGGCGCCTACGCCATCGGCGCGCACGAAGGCTATATCTACTGCCGCGCCGAATACCCGCTGGCCATTGAGCGCCTCAAGATCGCCATCAAGCAGGCTGAAGAATACGGCCTGTTGGGGGATAACATCCTGGGCACCAACTTTAGCTTCCGGCTCTTCATCAAGGAAGGTGCTGGCGCGTTCGTCTGCGGCGAGGAGACGGCCCTGATGGCCTCGGTGGAAGGCCGCCGCGGCGAGCCCCGCCCGCGCCCGCCCTACCCGGCCGTGGCTGGCCTCTGGATGAAGCCCTCGAACATCAACAACGTCAAGTCCTACGTCAACGTGCCGCCGATTATCGTCCGTGGCGCCGACTGGTTCGCCGGGCGCGGCACCGAGCGCTCCAAGGGCACAGCGGTGTTTGCCCTGACCGGTAAGGTGAACAATACCGGACTGGTCGAAGTGCCCATGGGGATTACCCTGGGCGAGATCATCTTCGACGTGGGCGGCGGCATCCCCAATGGCAAGAAATTCAAGGCCGTGCAGACTGGCGGCCCGCTGGGCGGCTGCCTTCCGGCTTCGCAGTTGAACACTCCGGTCGATTACGAATCGCTCACGCAGGCGGGCGCTACCATGGGCTCTGGCGGCATGATCGTGGCCGATGAAGATACCTGCATGGTGGAGCTGGCCAAGTTCTTCCTGACCTTCGCCCAGGCCGAGTCCTGCGGCAAGTGCGTGCCCTGCCGCGTCGGCGGCAAGCGCATGCTGGAAATCCTCACCCGTATCTGTGCCGGCAAGGGCACGATGAAGGACCTGGATACCATCCAGAGCCTGGCCGATGGCATGAACACGGCCTCGCTGTGCGCACTGGGCCAGCTTACCCCCGGCCCAGTGCGGGCGACCCTGCGCTACTTTCTCGATGAGTACAAGTCGCACATCGAAGATAAGTACTGCCCGGCAGGCGTCTGCAAGTCGCTGGTGCGGGCCAAGTGCATCAACTCCTGCCCGGCAGGCGTGGATGTTCCCAGCTACATCTCGATGATCGCCCAGGGGCGCTATGCTGAAGGTCTGGCGATCCATCGCGAGCGCAATCCCTTCCCGTCGGCTTGCGGCCGTGTGTGTCCCGCGTTCTGCGAGGAGCGCTGCCGCCGCGCCGATATCGACGAAGCCGTGGCGGTGCGCCAGCTCAAGCGCTTCATGGCCGATAAGGAAGCTGAGCATCCCTGGACGCCCACCGTCCCGGCGGAAAAGAAGCCGCAGCGGGTGGCGGTGGTTGGGGGTGGCCCCGCCGGCCTCACGGCGGCCCTCCGTCTGGCCGAGCGCGGCTACACGGTGACGGTGTTCGAGGCGGCGCCCAAGGCCGGCGGCTGGATGCAGTATGGCATCCCGCAATACCGCCTGCCCAAGGAAGAACTGCAGCGCGAGATCGACGCCATCGCCCGCGCGGGTGTGGAGATCCGCACGAACAGCGCTCTGGGCCGCGATTTCACTCTCGATGATCTGACCGGCAAGATGGGCTATAACGCCGTGGTGCTGGCCATCGGCGCCCAGCGCAGCCGCCGCCTGGGTATCCCGGGCGAGGAGCTGGCGGGCGTGCTGCACGCGACCGATTTCCTGCGCAATGTGGCCCTTGGGCAGGCTGAGGACCTGACGGGCAAGCGCGTCGTGGTCGTCGGCGGCGGCAACACCGCTATCGACGCCGCGCGCACCTCCCTCCGCCAGGGGGCCAGCGAAGTGCATGTGGTCTATCGCCGCACGCGCGCCGAGATGCCGGCCCAGGCAGCCGAAGTCAAGGAAGCCGAGGAAGAGGGCGTGCACTTCCATTTCCTGGTCAACCCGGTCAAGCTGGTGGGCGAGAGCCGGATCACCGGCGTCGTCTGCCAGCAGCAGGAGCTGGGCGACTTTGATGAGGGCGGCCGGCGGCGCCCGGTGCCCATCGAGGGTTCCGAGTTTACCATCGCGGCTGACGTGGTCGTGCCGGCCATCGGCCAGAGCACTGATCTCTCGTGCCTGAACGGTGATGCGCCCGAGACCAATCGCAACACCACGTTCAAGGTGAGCAAGGGGCTGGCCACCAGCCGCCCGGGCGTCTTCGCCGCCGGCGATGCGGTGCTGGGTCCGGCGACCGTGGTGGAGGCCGTGGCGCAGGGCAATCAGGTGGCGCTGACGGTCGACGCCTACTTCCAGGGTGTGGAGCCCGGCCGGGCGCGCGCTATGACCGAGTATCGCACCACCGAGCTTAGCTACAACTTTGATGATTATGCTGAGGCCAGGCGGGCTGAGATGCCTGTGCGGGAGCCTTCTGTGCGTGCGCGCACTTACGATGAGATCGAGCTGGGCTTTGACGAGGAAACCGCGCGCCAGGAGGCACGCCGTTGTTTGCGTTGTGACCTGGAGTATGAGGAATACATGGCGGCCCAGGATGCGGCCGAGACCACGGAATGACTAAGGAGGAAAACAGAGATGGGGATGGTTCACATCACCATCAATGGCCGTGAGCTCACGGTCGAAGCGGGCCTTACCGTGATGCAAGCCGCGGAGCAGGCCGGAGTCGATATTCCCAAGCTGTGCCATCATCCGGCTATAGGCGATATCGGCGCCTGTCGTATCTGCCTGGTGGAAGTGGCCAAACAGCGCGCTTTGCAGCCCGCTTGCACTTTCCCCGTCAGCGAGGGAATGGTGGTTGAGACCGAGTCGCCCAAGGCCGTGGCCAGCCGCAAGTTCGTGCTGGAGATGCTCTTTTCGGAGCGAAACCACTATTGCATGTACTGCCAGATGAGCGGCGACTGTGAGCTGCAAAACCTGGCCTACCGCTATGGTCTCGAGCACTGGACCTATGACCGCGCATTCGAGCCCATGCCGGTCGATGCTTCGCGTCGCTACTTTGTCCTGGACCACAACCGTTGCATCCTCTGCCGGCGCTGTATCCGCGCCTGCGATGAGATCTCGGCCAACCACACGCTGGGCACCCGCCAGCGTGGTTCCAGGACGATGATCTCGGCCGACTTTGGTGTGCCGTTTGGCCAGTCGACCTGCGTTTCCTGCGGCACCTGTCTGCAGGTCTGCCCGACGGGGGCGCTGATCGACCGGCACTCGGCTTATCGCGGGCGCGAGCGCGACGTCAAGCGGGCCAAGGCAGTCTGCGTTGGCTGCGCCCTGGGCTGCGGCACCGAGGTGGTGCATCGCGCCGGCCATGTGGTGCGTATCGAGAGCGACTGGGGCGCCGAGCCCTCGCATGGCCTTCTTTGCGAGCTGGGCCGCTTCCGGCCGTTGGATGAGGTCCGCCCCCGTGTGACTCGCCCCCTGGTGCGCCAGGGCGGCAAGCTGGTGGAGACGGACATGGCGACGGCCATCAAGGCTGCAGCGGCTGGCCTGCGCGGTAAGCAGACGGCGGCCATTGCGACCGGCCGAGCTGTGAACGAGACCTACCGTGCTCTGGCTGCGGCCTTCAAGTCCAGGGGCATTTGGGAAGCCCCTGTGCCCGAGCTGGGCTATGGCATGGCTGGCACTCTGGCCGATGTGCTCGCGGCTGATGCGATTATCGTGGCGGGGGCCGACCCCGCCAAGACGCACCCGGTGGTGGCCTATCGCATCCGCAAGGCGCTCGACAAGGGTGCGCGGCTCTTCCTGGTGGATGGCGGCGGCGACTATCTGGCCCCGCATGCGCACTTGAGCGTGGCCGATGCCGATGTGGCACAGGTGACCAGGGTCGTAGCCGATGCCGTCTCGCCGGTGGTTCTCTATGGTGCTGAGGTCGGCCCGGTGGCCCGCCAGGCATTGGCGGCGCTTTCCGAAAAGGCCCGCTTTATCCGCCTGCCCCGAGGCGCTAACGTGATGGGAGCAGAAGGAGAGGGCGTCGGCTGCTGGGATGGCAAGGCCGATGTGCAAGCCCTCTATGTGCTTGCCGGTGATGACCCGGCGATGCCGGACCTGCCCCGGGCCGGGTTCCTGGTGGTCCAGGCGGCCTACCAGTCGGCGCTCACCGAGCGGGCCGATGTGGTGTTGCCCTCGCCCATGTGGGCCGAGCGCAGCGGGCACCTGACGAACCTGGAAGGCCGGCAGCGGGCCATCGAGGCCGCTTTCCCTGCGCCTGCAGGCGTGCCAGCCGAGTGGCAGCCGCTGACTGCGCTGGCTGAACAACTCTAGCAGGCCCCCACACAGGTCTTGCTGAACGCCCGTTGAGAGGGCGAGGCCGCTGCCCAGCAAGACCCGTGTGGGAAGCCGCTAGCGCTCGTAATGGAGGAGAATGTGATGGGCAAAGTGTTGGTTGCCTCAGATTGGTTGGCCGGCTGCGCGGGCTGCCACATGTCGGTCCTGGATATGGACGAGCGACTGGTGCAACTGCTGGAAAAGATCCAGCTCACTGCCACCCCGATTACCGACCTCAAACACCCTGCGCCGGAGGGGGTGACGGTGGGGATCCTGGAAGGCGCCATCTGCAATACAGCGAATGAAGAAGTGGCCAAACTCATGCGCGCCCGCTGCCAGGTCCTGGTCGCGCTTGGCGATTGTGCGGTCTTTGGCGGCATCCCCACCATGCGCAATCTCAAAGGGGTGCAGGCGTCGCTGCGCCGCGCCTATGTCGAGACGGAGAGCACCGTCGATGGCAAGATTCCTTCATCTCCTGAGCTGGGCAAGCCCTTGCCGGTGCGTGCAGTGGACCAGGTAGTCAAGGTCGATGTCTACCTGCCTGGGTGCCCGCCCTCGGCCGATGCGATTTACTATGTGCTCACCGAGTTGCTCGCCGGGCGCATGCCTGTGCTCAAGGACGAGAACCTCAAGTACGATTAGGAGCTATCAGCTATTAGCTATCCGCCTTCAGCTTGTGGCCACAATGTCTTGATAGACAGCCCAAAGTTGATAGCTGATAGCTGATAGCTAGAGACTCAAGGAGGTCTCCCGCATGGGAAGAAAGATCACGATAGAGCCCGTAACTCGCATCGAGGGCCATGCCAAGGTGACTATTCACCTCGATGACGCCGGCAAGGTCGAGCGGGCCTATTTCCACGTCAACGAGTTCCGGGGCTTTGAAAAGTTCTCGGAAGGGCGCATGTTCTTCGAGATGCCCCAGATCACGGAGCGCATCTG
>DAOTVS010000121.1:0-12120 GCA_034436375.1 Anaerolineae bacterium
GGGGCGCTCGTATCGGGGGGGCACGCAGGCAAAGAGCCCCTCGATGATGCGCTCGACGACTGCGTCGGGCACGCCGTCAGGATGGTGGGATTGCAGGCGCAGGTCGCAAGGCGAGTTAGCGTAATCCACACACACCAGGCGCCCATCGTCGGCCAGGGCGATCTCAGCGGAAAAAAAGTCCAGAGCGACGGTACGGGCGATACGTGGCACGATCTCGCGCAGGGGGCTCAGGCCAAAGCGCGCCTCTTCCTCGGGCGTGAGCAGGGCATAGAGATGAGAGAGGTCATCCCACCAGCAGGGGATGACGCGCCCACAGGTGTAAAAGACGCGGAACCAGGCCCGCCGCCCGTCCAGGGTGCCGGGCCGGACCTTTTGCTGCAGCAGGTAGCGGTCGTGCCAGAACATGCGCCGGGCATTCTGTACGTCGGGCACGGTACTGACGTCGAGAAGCACTCCCTGCCCACCCCCACCGCTGGCTGGCTTGGCCACAAAGGGGCGCCCCAGGCCAGCCGGAATGAGGGGCGGGCTGGGGTCGCTGCAAAAGGGCGGCACGATGGTGGTGTAGGGCAGCGGCACGCCATGGGCCGCGCACAACAGGTGCGTGCGCGCCTTGTCGCAGGCCCGAAGCTCGTAGCGCGCGGGGTTGATGATGCGGCCACCGCCATGCTCGATGAGCGGGGCCAGGCGCGCAAAGGCGGGCCACGCATCAGAGGCGCGGTCCAGCAGGCAGCGCACGCGCAGCCGCGCCGCCGCCAGGTCCTGCAGCGTCACTTCCAGGTTGTCGTGGGTGATGGTCAGGACTGACCACCCTTGCCGGGCCGCGTGGCAAAGCAAGAGATCGATAAAGTCGGCATCAAAGGCCCATTCCCAGGCGACCGCCAGGTCGAATAAAGCCAAATAGTCTCCCATGCCCGATTGGATACAACTCAGCGCCTGAACAGCCGGATCAGCACGTTCAGCAGGACAGTGAGCACGACGCTCAGTAGCAGCGACGTTGCCAGGGGGATGAAGCAGGAAAAGCCGTCGCGCTGGATGCGAATATCGCCCGGAAGCCGCCCTATCCAGGGCAGCCGCCCCAGGAGGATGAAAAGCCCTCCCAGGCCCGCCAGGGCAAGCCCGGCCCACAGCAGCCACCGGCCGAGATCAGGCAGGCCGGGCATCAAAGGCGGCCTCCAATTGGGGCGGCTGCGCGGCGCGCTTCGGCCTGCTCTCGCTCCTGCAAGCTGAAATGGCAGCCGCAGTATTGCTGCAGGTAGAGCCCCATAGCGCGGGCCAGCTTGTTCCGCTCGGCCCAGCCCCGGCGCAGATTCTCAAAGTAAAAGTCCAGGCCGTGGGCCGCCGCGATCTCGTCGCCGACCGCATGGATGGCCGCCTGGTCCTGGTAAGGGCTGATCAGGAGCGTCGTGGTAAAGCTCTCGATGCCGCGCCGCTCCGCCTCCTGGGCCGCCGCCTCTAGCCGCAAGCGATAGCAGGCCCGGCAACGCTCGGGCCGCTGCTCATGCCCGCGCACCGCCTCCTCATAGCGCTCTGGCTCATAGCTCCCCCAGATGACCGGCAGCCTGGCCTGCGCCGCCAGCGCCCTGGCGCTCTGCTGCCGCAGCGCATGCTCGGCTGGCGGCTGGATATTCGGATTGTACCACCAGCCCACCAACTCAAAGCCCTCGTCGCGCAGGTGTGGCACCGGCCAGGTAGCGCAGGGGCCGCAGCAAATGTGCAACAGCAATGGCTGGCCCATGGTTCAGAACAACTCCGGCTGGCTGGGCCCCGCGCTATCCCGTTCGGGGTAACGCAGCCCCAGGTGCTCGTAGGCCCGGCGGGTGGCCAGGCGGCCGCGCTGGGTCCGCTCCAGGAACCCCAGCTGCAGCAGATAAGGCTCGTATACATCCATGACCGTGTCCGCCTCCTCACTCAGTGCGGCCGCGATCGTCTCGATGCCCACAGGCCCCCCATCAAACTTGTCGATGATGGTGTGCAAGACGCGCCGGTCCGCCTCGTCGAGGCCCAACGGATCCACAGCCAGCAAATCCAGTGCCTGACGCGCCACCGCGGCATCGATGCGACCGCCCGCTCGCACCTGGGCGTAATCGCGCACGCGCTTGAGCAGGCGGTTGGCCACCCGCGGCGTGCCCCGCGCCCGGCGCGCGACCTCATCGGTGCCCTCGTCATCGATGCCTACATTCAAAATCGCCGCCGTGCGCCGGACGATGGTGCGCATGGCCTCGATATCGTAGAAATCCAGCCGATAGGTCACGCCGAAGCGCGCGCGCAGGGGCGAGGTCATCAGGGCGATGCGGGTGGTGGCGCCGATGATGGTGAAATGCGGCAGCGACAGCCGGATGCTGCGCGCACTGGGCCCTTTGCCGATGACGATATCGAGGGCGAAATCCTCCATGGCCGGGTAGAGGACCTCCTCCACAGCCCGGCTCAGGCGGTGCACCTCATCAATGAAGAGGATATCGCCACGGCGCAGGTTGGTCAGGATCGCCGCCAGGTCGCCGGCGCGCTCGATGGCGGGGCCGGACGTGATCTTGATGTTCACGCTCATCTCGTTGGCGATCACATTGGCCAGGGTCGTCTTGCCGAGGCCCGGCGGCCCGTAGAGCAGCACATGATCCAGCGCCTCACTGCGCGCTTGGGCCGCCTGCAGGAAAATGCGCAGGCTCTCTTTCAGCCGCTCCTGACCGATATACTCGTCGAGGCGGCGGGGCCGCAGGCTCGGCTCACTCGCGCTTTCCTCGGTCTGCTGCTCGGGGGATACCAACCGTTCCTCAACCATGATCTACCTCCTGGTAGACATATCATACCAGAAAGTGGACGATTTGGAAAGCAGCGCTGTCAACGGATTGCTGGAACGGATTACACGGATTGGTCGTGTGTAATTGCTGGGAGATTGCTTCGCACAGACGCCTGCGAGTTGGCGCTTGAGCGGCGAGCGTTCGTGCAGAGAGCCTGTAATCCGTTCAATCCGTTCCAGGAAATCCGTTGACAGTCCCACTTGAGCAACTGTCCACGTCTATAGTATAATCGCCGCGAGGGAGGGCAAATACCTTGAACAAGCCGATGGCCAAGCTGGAGGATGGGGCCCGCCAGTTGGGGCTGAGCCTGACGGCTGAGCACCTGGCACTGTTCCAACGTTATTATGAGGACCTGGTGCTGTGGAACCAGCGGTTCAACTTGACCACCGTGGTTGGCTATGAGGATGTGCAGACGCGCCACTTTTTGGAGTCGCTGACCATACTTTTAGCCTTTCCCGGCTGGACCGGCGATGTGGTAGGCAACCAGTTACCGTTCATCTGCCGGCTGCAGCCCTGGCTCGTGCTCGATGTGGGTGCGGGGGCCGGGTTCCCGGGCATGCCGCTCAAGATCGTCTGCCCTGAGATCAAGTTGACCCTGCTCGAATCCACACGCAAAAAAGTCGAGTTCCTGCTGCACGTGATCGACCATCTCGGGCTGAAGGATGTGGAATGCGTCTGGGACCGGGCCGAGGCGGTGGGGCAGAACCCTCACTATCGAGAGCGCTATGATATTGTGACGGCGCGCGCCGTGGCCGAGATGAGGGTCCTCTCGGAGTATTGCCTGCCCTTTTGCCGCGTCGGTGGGCGCTTTATTGCCGCCAAGGGGCCCGAGGCGGAAAGCGAAGTGCAGAGTGCCCTGGGGGCCATCGAGAAGCTCGGCGGGGCCGTGCGCGAGCTGAGGGAGGTCAAGGCGCCCTGGCAACGAGAGACGCGCATCCTGGTCGTTATCGACAAGGTTGCCCCTACGCCGGCAGCCTACCCGAGGCGCCCGGGCATCCCGGCGAAGAGGCCGTTGGGCTAGCGCTGTCAACAGATTTCGGGAATGCAAGGAGACAACTATGCTGCCATTGAAGGACGTGGTTGCCCGCATCATCGATCTGCGGGAGGAGGGGCGGGCCCAGATCACGCTCCTGGCGGCCTGCCCCAACTCGGCGGCCGTGCTGGAGGCGGCGGTCAAGGTCGCTGCCGAGAACCATACCCCCATGCTTTTTGCCGCCACGCTGAATCAGGTGGACCGTGATGGCGGCTATACCGGCTGGACGCCGGCGGCCTTTGTGCATGAGATGGATGGCTATCGTGACAAGTACCGTTGTCGTAGCCTGCTCTATCCCTGTCTGGACCATGGCGGTCCCTGGCTGAAGGATAAGCACACGCGCGAGCGCCTGACCCTGGACCAGACGATGGGCGAACTGAAGCAGACGCTGACGGCCTGCCTGGAGGCGGGCTATTGCCTGCTGCACCTGGACCCCACAGTCGATCGTGGGCTGCCGCCGGGGACGCCGGTGCCCATCGAGCGGGTGCTGGAGCGCACGGTGGAGTTGATGGCGCACTGTGAGGCAGAGCGCCGGCGGCTGGGGCGGAGCGATGTCTCTTACGAGGTGGGCACCGAGGAGGTGCACGGCGGCCTGGTCGATATGGGCAATTTCACCTACTTTGTGCATGGCCTGCGCAGGGCACTCGAGGAGCGGGGCCTGCTTGCGGCCTGGCCTTGCTTCGTGGTGAGTAAGGTAGGCACCGACCTGGGCAACCCCGTCTTTGATCCGCAGGCCGCTCGCGCCCTCTATGACATTGTCGCCCCCCTGGGCTCACTGGTCAAGGGGCACTATACCGACTGGGTGGCCAACCCCGAGGCATACCCCGCGAACGGCATGGGCGGCGCCAATGTGGGCCCCGAGTTTACGACAGAGGAGTACCTGGCGCTGCAGGAGTTGGAGAGCCGCGAGCAGGACCTCCTGCGCGGCCGACCTGGGCGGGCGCCTTCGGGCATGATGGCCGCGATCGAGGGCGCCGTAGACGAGTCGGGCCGGTGGACCAAGTGGCTCAAGCCAGAGGAGCAGGGCAAGGCGCTGCAGGAGCTGGCGCCTGAGCGCCGGGCGTGGCTGGTACAGACGGGCGCACGCTACATCTGGACCCATCCGCGGGTGCTGGAGGCCCGGCAGCAGCTCTACGCCAACCTCTCGCCTGTGCTTGCGGACCCCAATGCCTTTGTCGTCGAGCGCATCGCCCGCACGATGGAGCGATACGTCACCCACTTTCATCTGTTCGATGCGCAGACGCTGTTAACGTAATACGTGATGCGTGATGCGTAAGGTCGCCTTGCAAAGCATTGGTTACTTTTCTTAGCGTTTGCTCTGGCGAGACTGAGGCGAAGCATCGACCATGTCGGAATGGCGACCTTACGTATCACGTATCACGTACCATCTCAATGAACTCGTGCTCGCCGCCGTTCGTCCTCTGGATGAGGCTATGGGTGCGCACGAACCCTGCCCGCTCGTAGACCCGGATGGCGCGCTTGTTAAAGGCGGCGACCTGGAGACGGAACTGGGTGGGAGCGTGCTTTTGGCGGGCAAAGGCGAGCCCGGCCAGCAAAAAGCCGAGCCCAAGCCCCCGGCCCGTGAGCTTGGGGTGCAGGCCCAGGCCGATTTCGGCGACGCTGCCGACCACCAGGCAGGTGAAAATGCCCACCAGCTCGCCCCGCTCGTTGCGCACGGACCAGTAGACCCCAGCCCGCAGGTCGGGGTTGAGTAGCTCCAAGAGATCTTCGGGGTCACGCTGCATATCGTAGAAATCATAGGGGGCGGGGTAGCGCCAGCCGGCAATGGCGCGGGCATCGTCGTCGCTCATGGGGGTAAAGCGGTAACGCATCTCAACTGCTCCGGGGCGCATCGCAGATGGCCCCTTGCTGTACTTGCCACTGAACGGCCTGTTGGAGGAAGGTTTGGGGGTATAGCGAGAGATCGGTGGCGGTGATGATGACCTGCGTGACGCCGGTGATGGTTTGCAGGAGAAATTGCCCCCGGGCGCGGTCGAGCTCCGACATGACGTCGTCGAGCAGGAGCACTGGCTCCTCGCCGGTTTCCGCGCTCATAAAGCGCGCCTCGGCGAGCTTGAGGGCCAGGGCGACGGTGCGCTGCTGGCCACGCGAGCCAAAGAGCCCCATGTCGACCCCGTTGGCGAAAAAGCGCAGCTCATCGCGGTGCGGGCCGGTGGTGCTCACACCGGCGCCAATATCGCGTGGGCGCGAGCGCTCCAGGGCCTGCATAAAGGCATCGAGCATGGGCAGGGGCGGCTGATCGGGGTCGGCGCTGAGCCATTCGCCCTCCGCCGGCTCGGCCGCCGGCGCATCCTCAGGCCCCGTCCCGTTGCCGATGGCGGGGGAAGCGAGATAGTGCAGCGCCAGATGCTCCGCCCCGCCCGTGAGTGCTGGCTGCACGGCGGCGGCGGAACGCTCCAGGCCCTGCACAGCCTGCCGGCGCCTCTGGATGACCAGCGCCCCCCAACGAGCCAGCTGCAGGTCCCAATAAGCGAGCTGGGCCGGGTCGTCGTGGCGCTCGCGCAGGCGGCGCAGGAGTGAGTTGCGCTGCGTCAGGGCACGGTTGTATTGCTGCAGGTGCCGGCAATAAGTGGCATCGACCTGGCAGAGCGTCACATCCAGATAGCGGCGGCGCCCAGCCGGGGCGCCGGCCACCAGGTCGATATCCTGCGGCAGAAAGAGGACGACGTTGAGCTGCCCCAGCAGATCGATGGCCCGCTTGTCGACGCCATTGACGCGGCAGCGGCGGTTGAGGCGCCCGTCGGAGGGGGCCTCTGCCGAAGCTGCGCCTTCGCGCACCAGGGTAATCTCCACCCGGCGGTCGCCCTCCTGGCGCGCTACATCGCCTGCCAGGCGAGCAAAGGGCATAGGCTCCTCTTGCAGGCTGGTCCAGTTCAACAAATGTCGGTCGGCGCCGATGATGGGCGAGCGCGTGGTCGCCAGGTAGTAGATGGCCTCGAGCAAGTTGGTCTTGCCCTGGGCGTTGTCGCCCCGCACCAAAACGACCTGCGGCGGAAGGTCGCGCTCCAACCGGGTATAGTTGCGGTAGTTGGTCAGCGAGAGATGCTTCAGGTACATATAACAGCTAATAGCCTTCAACCATCGGTTTCCTGGAGATGATGCGTCTTGCGCCAAAGCGTCAGGCATAAGGCCGCCATGACTCGCAACAATTAATCCGTAATGCGTAAGGTCGCCTCCAGCATGCTCGATGCTTCTCAGCAGTCTCGCCAGAGCAGACGCCACGAAAGGCAACCTGTGCTCCGCAAGCGCAACCTTACTTATTACGGATTACTTTATAACGGGTCACGACGATCTTGTGCTTTGTGCGCCCTTACCGGCCCAAATGCATTGGCATGATCACGTGCCTGAAATCTTCGCCCCCCACGGGCGACACAAGCACCGGGCTGGTGGCGGCAGTGGTCTCGATGGCGACTTCCGCCGAGTCGATCACGTTGAGCACATCAGTCAGGTAGCGCGCATTGAGGGCAACCTCAATGGGATCACCGGTAATGGTCGCTTCCAATTCGCCATTGTTGGAGCCCAACTCTGATGAGGTGGCTGAAATGACCACCTTGCCCGGCGCCAGCTCTCCGGCCCCTTCGATGCGCAGGCGCACGATATTGTTGTTGTCTCGCGCGAACAGCGCGGCCAGGCGGATGGCCTTGAGGAACTCGGCGGTCGAAAGCACGGTGCGTGTATTGTGATGCTTGGGCATGATCTGCCGGAAATCGGGAAAGGAGCCGTCGACCAACTGGGTGATGAGGTCGATGTTGCTCAGGCGGAAGAAGGCCTGGCTGCGCGCCGGCGAGACGATGACCCGGATTGGCTCCTGCTCTTCCGAGCTGATGCGCGCCAGTTCCTGCAGCGCCCGCGCCGGGATGATGACCTTGGCCTCGGTGCCGGCATTCCCGCTCAAGGCCGAACTGCGCACCGAAAGGCGATAGCCATCGGCGGCGGCCATAGTGACGGTAGTGCCCGAAAGCTCGGTTAGCACACCGGTCAACACTGGGCGGCTCTCATCGGTCGCCGCAGCGATGATGACCTGGCTGATCATATCGCGCAGGGTCTGCGGCTCGATGCGCACGGTGTGGTCTTCATCGGTCGCAGAGACGATGGGGAACTCTTGCGCATCGATGCCTTTGATATTGGCCTCGAAGCGGCCGCAGCGCAGATGCAGCGTCTGCGTGCGGGTCTGCAGTTCCATGTCGATGCGCTCGGGCGGCAGGGAATTGACAAAATCCATCAGCAGGCGCGCAGGCACTGTCACCGCGCCATCCTGCTCGACCTTGGCGCCGATCCAACAGTTGATCCCCAGCTCCAGGTTCGTGGCCGAGAGCTTGAGGCGCGAGTTATCGGTCGCGAGCAGGACGTTGGACAATACGGGCAGCGTGCTGCGGGTTGCCACGGCTCGCCCGACGGTGGAAAGGCCCTTGGCCAGGTTTTCCTGCAGACAAGAGACCCTCATGCAGCACTCCTTACTCAACAATAGGCTGATAGAAGACGTTGGCAGAGTATACTACAGAATGAAGCGGGATTCAAGGGCGTGAGGTTCGTTGACAGCATACCCTCCCCGTGGTATGCTTTTCCTGTACCACCTCACTTACCCTCACTTATCCATGGAGGTCCACACGATGATCCGAAGCACTCCCTCCGCGCCTGAGCGTAAGCTTGCCTGGGGCATCCTGGGCACCGGCCGCATCGCCCACACCTTTGCCAGGGGGTTGGCAACTTCGCGCACAGGGCGGCTGGTCGCCGTCGGGAGCCGCAGCGCCGAGACGGCGGCCCACTTTGGCGACGAGTTTGCCGTGCCGCGCCGCTACGATTCCTACGAGGCGCTGCTGGCCGACCCCGAGGTTGATGCCGTCTATATCTCGCTGCCCAACCATCTGCATGCGCCGTGGACGGTCCGCTGCGCCGAGGCAGGCAAGCACATTCTCTGTGAAAAGCCGCTGGCCACCAATCTGGGCGAGGCCATGATTGCCATCGAGGCCGCCCGCGCAAACGGTGTCTTTTTGATGGAAGCCTTTATGTACCGCTGCCACCCGCAGACCCACAGGCTGGCGGAGCTGGTGCGCAGCGGGGCCATTGGCGAGGTGCGCGTGCTCCAGGTCGATTTCTCCTTCGATTGGGGGGAGCCGCACTATGATAACGTGCGACAGCAGAGCGCCATGGGCGGCGGCGGGATCATGGATGTGGGCTGCTATTGCCTCTCGATGTCGCGCCTGCTGGCGGGGGCAGCCACGGGGCGTGCTTTCGCCGAGCCGCTGGAGATCAAGGGCGTGGCCCATATCGACCCTCAGAGCCGCGTGGATCAGTGGGCGAGCGCTGTCTGCCGCTTCCCGGGCGATATCACGGCCACTCTCAGCTGTGGCCTGCGCGCACGGGTGACGCCGGGGGTGCGGGTGTGGGGCTCGGAGGGCTATATCCTGGTGCATGGGCCCTGGTTCCCTGGCGGGGAGGACAGCGAAATCCTCCTCTATCGCAACGGCCAGGCCGAGCCTGAGCGCATCGTGGTCAACGCCGACGCGCCCCTCTACTCGGTCGAGGCCGACACAGTGGCGCGCCACATTGCCGACCACCAGGCCCCCTCACCCTGCATGACCTGGGCCGATTCCCTGGGCAATATGCAGGCGCTGGACCGTTGGCGCAGAGATATCGGCCTGGTGTTCGACAATGAAAAACTGGCCGCGCTGGCGGCCCCCACTGCCATGCGCCCCAAGGTCTACGGCTCGCGCCCGGTGATGCCCTATGGCCATGTTGATGGGATTGAGCAGCCCATCTCGCGCCTGGTGATGGGCACCATGGTGTTGCGTGAGAATGAGTTGCCCTTTGCCTGTGCTCTGCTGGATCACTTTGTGGAGCTGGGCGGGAACTGCCTGGATACGGCCTATGTCTACCGCACCGAGGGGATTGTGGGCCAGTGGCTCAAGGCGCGCAACAACCGGCGCGATATCGTGCTCATTGCCAAGGGGGCGCACACCCCACACTGCGACCCGGAGTCGCTCTCCCGCGAGCTGAGAGAGACACTTGACCGCTTCGATACGGACTATGTGGACATCTATTTCATGCACCGTGATAATCCAGGGGTGCCCGTGGGCGAGTTTGTGGATGTGCTGAACGAGCACCTGAACGCAGGGCGCATCCGCGCTTTCGGGGGCTCCAATTGGACCATCGAGCGCATCCAGGCCGCCAACGCCTATGCGGCGCAGTATGGCCTGCGCGGTTTCACCGCCAGCAGCCCCAACTTTGCCCTGGCCGTCTGGAACGAGCCGATGTGGCAGGGCTGTGTGTCAGCGGTGGACGCCGCCTCCCGCGCCTGGTACCAACAGACGCAGATGCCCATCTTCGCCTGGAGCAGCCAGGCCTCCGGCTTTTTCACCGGGCGCTTCCGCCCCGAGGATCGGGATGACCCGGCCCTCGCCTCGGTGGTGCGCACCTGGTTCAACGAGGCCAACTTTCAGCGCCTCGAGCGGGTGAAGGAATTGGCGGCCCGCAAGGGCGTCACGACCACGCAGGTGGCCCTGGCCTATGTGCTCTGCCAGCCGCTGAACATCTTTGCCCTCATCGGCCCGCGCTGTATCGAGGAGACCCGCACTTCTGTCGCGGCGTTGGGGCTTTCTCTGACGCCTGAGGAGCTGCGCTGGCTGAATCTCGAGGATTGAGAGATGGAAAGGATCTGGGGGATACGGAGGGCACAGAGGGACGATCAGGGTGCCGCACTGGCGCACGCGGCCGCGCCACACTGCGGGCATAGGGCCCTACGCCGGGCCAGCCGACGAGCGCGACGATGTGGACCTGGCTGCCCCGGCTCTGCAGCATAGCGCCGCGACTCGAGAGGGTTGGGCTCGTGGCCGCTCGTCAGTGCACGCGGCTGCGCCACAGTGAGCAGTTGCCTGCCCCGCCCACGCGTTCGTACCACTGCACTACCGCTGGCGGCGGGTCTTTGCTCAATATGGCAAACTGCGGGTAGAAACGGCTATCGGCGGGCAGCGTGGCCGCTGTGAGCCCATCATCCAGGGTGGATGGCATGGGAATGCGCTGCCGCAAGAGCGAATAGTCGGTAAAGAGCCCAGCGACCGGGGCATTGCGCCAGATGACGACATAGTCCGCAAAGTGGCGGTAGGGGTTGGTGTTGCAGGTGTAGGGCAGGTCGGTCCAGTGACCCAGCGCGAGGCCGGGCTCCAGTTGCTGCAGCGAGCCGGCGATGGCAGTCAATGACGGCTGGTAGCGGTGATAGGTCAGGCCGGTGCCGGCGATAACCGCTGTCGCACTGGCGATCAGCACGATCTGGGCGCCGCGCCGGGGCCGCCCTGTCAGTGTGGGCAGGCCGGCCAGGGCCAGAAATAGCCCGGGCAGCACGAAACGCTGCCCTAAGCGGATGAGGAGATCCACTTTTTGCCCGCCCACTGCACTGATGGTCAACGGCGTGACCGCAGAGCAGAGCAGAACGGCGAACGAAGCCCCCAGCCAGTGGCTTGCAGGGTACAGCCCCGTGGCGGTGGCCGTATCCTTGTCCAGCGCGAGGCGCCGGCCAGCCGGAGCCCGGTAGACTCCCCAGGCCGCCAACCCTCCCCATAGTAGGATGGCCGGCGCGTAGCTCAGCAACTCGCGTCGGGTGTCGTAGGCCATGAAGGATTGGACCAGAACGCGGCCGTACTCTGTCAGACTGGGGTACCAGGTCCACACAAAGCCATTGCCTGTGCGCAGCGTGCTCAAGAAGAGCAGGCTGAGCCCGGCGGTCGGCGCCCAGAGCGACGCCAGCCGAGCCAGCCGCCGCCAGTCCCTCTTGCCTGCCAGCGCGATGACCACGAGCGCCACGGTCAGAGCGATCAAGGCGAACAGATGCGCCAGGTAGGTGAGCGCGATCAACAGCGCGGCCAGCGCCCCCCAACCCCAACGGCCGGCAGTGGGCCCGGCAGAGGAGCGATCGAAGCGCACTATGCAGGCCAGGGCCAGCAAGAGCAGCCACAGCCCCAGGCAATAGTTCAGGTAGCCGCGGTCCGTAAAGTGGCTGTAGGCGAAGACCCAGCCAAAGAGGCCGAGCGTGCGCCAATCGGGCCGGCCGGTCGCGCGTAAAAAGGCGATCACCGCCCAGGGCAGGGCCGCCAGGTTGATGGAGAGGAGCACCTTGCCGGCCGTCTCCATGGGTAGGGCGCTGCCCAGCGCCAGGAGCGCCAGGTCGGAAAGGGCGTTGGGCACCGGGGCCAGGTCGAGGGTGTAGTAGCGCGCAAAGGGCGAGCCCGGGTCATTCAGGTGCAGGCTAATGTATGCCCGCGCCAGGTGATTGGGGTA
>DAOTVS010000122.1:0-11872 GCA_034436375.1 Anaerolineae bacterium
GTTTCGGTGACCCATTGGGTGCTGGTAAGGTAGGTAAAGGCCGCCACCCCCGAGGTGGCATCGTCGGCCTGCAGGTGGATATGCACGGGCGTTACATAGTAGCCGTTACGGCCCTGCGTGCCCTCGAGGGTCGCCCGGGCGTTCGTGGGCGGGGTGCCGTCATAGTACAGATAGTCGTCGGCATAGCGCGCGTTGGAGGGGTTGCTGTTGCCCGCCTTGTCCACAAGCCAGAGAAAGAGCCAGTGTTGGCCGTCCCCGGGCACGTGCAGCCCAGAAGCATGCCCTTTGCCGTCGGGTGTCACCGTTACCGTCACGGGCCCGTTGGCCGTGCCGTGCCCGGGAAGCGCATCGACCGTATCGTAGGCTGCGGCAATGCCCGAGAAATCGTCAGGGTTCGTCCAGGTGGCGTCAAAGCTGTTGACGTTAGTCCAGGTTGTCGGCGAGATGACCAGCGGCGCCACAGGCGCCGGCGGCGCGGTCTTGTCGATGTAAACGGTAAAGGGGTGGGTGGCCGAGATATTGCCCGCTAGGTCGCGCGCCCGCGCTTCGTAATCGCCCTTATTCTCGGCAGAGAAGGAGAGCGGCCCGTTGACCGTCTGCCACGTACCCGTGGGCAGCTGCCGGTACTCGACCCTGTCCACGCCGGAGGTGGCAACGCCGGTTACCACATCCGACGCGCCCAGCGTAACACTAACCGGGGTGTTGCTGCCGTTGTACCAGCCAAACTGATTGGGCTGCGACGAGCGCGTTTCGATGAGGGTTGGCGGGGTCGTATCGATCCTGAGCGTCTTGGAAACGATATCACCCAGGTTGCCAGCCACATCCTCGGCCTGCACCGTCAGGGTGTGCACTCCCTCTGTCGTGATGGCCAGAGTGACCGTGATGGCTTGGGACGTCGATGCCGTCTTGGTTTGCCACTGCCCGGCATCAAGCCGATAGTGGAGCTGCTTCATCCCCGAGCCGGAGGCCTGGTCTGTACCCGCCAGGGTCGCGGCGCCCGTTGAGGTGTACCACCCGTTGGCGCCGAGCCTGCCGTCAAAGCTCGCGCTCGCCGTCGGCTTTTGGGTATCGACTCTGAAGGTGAGCTGTCTTGCTGTAGAGACGTTGCCGGCCATATCCTGCGCGCGGTAGGAGAGGGTATGCACGCCATCGGTGGCGCTCACCGGTGGAAAGGCCGTCTTGCCGGTAACGGTGACCCATGAGTTGCCATCAATCTGGTATGCCACCGACCGCACACCGGAGCTGATGATGCCGCTCGCCGCTACATCTTGGGCCGTCAGGGTCACCGCCACACTGCTCGTGTACCAGCCGGCAGCGTTGGGCGGGGAGAACGTCGGTGTGACAGCCGGCGCGGTAAAGTCAATCTTGACCGCATCGGTAAAAGTGCGTATGGCGCCCACATTGCCCGCGTTGTCGACGGCATAGGCGCTCACGGTATGGACACCTTCGCCCGCCACCGCAAAAGACTGGGCGGGAAGGAATTGAGATGCGTTATCGAGCCGGTAGTAGACCTGGGCCACGTCCGAGCCCGGGGTGGGGTCCGCCGCCGGCACCGTCACCGTCACGGGTGAGATGAACCACCCCGAGCCTACCGTACCCTCTTTGCCACTGAGGGAGAGCTCGCTCACGGTAGGCGGCGCCGAATCGATCTTGAGCGATGATTGGCCCAGCTCTGCCTGCAGGTTGCCGACGCCGTCGGTGGCGCGGTAGCTGAGGGTATGGGTGCCCTGCCCCGTCACCGGCACGGACCAGGTGTAGGGGGCCGCGGCAAAAGTATGTGTGAGCCAACCGGCTGCATCGAGTTGCCAGTGCAGCGCCGAGATCACCCCGCACCCGGTCAGCGGGTCGCTGGCAGAAAGAGTGGCTGTCACTATGCTGGAACGATACCAACCGTTGCTACCCAGCGTGCCCGTGAGCTGGGCGCTGGAGGTCGGAGGCGTGGGATCGTACTGAAAGGCATCGCTCAGCAGGCTCGTGTTGCCAACATTGCCCGCCGCATCCTCGAGCCAGACGTAGATGTTATGCTTGCCGGCGTCGCTCACATTCAGGTTGGAGAGGCTGTGTATATCGTCCCCGGCCACGGTCACACCGTCATGGGGACCGCTGGGGGCCGTATCGAGCTTGTAGTGCGCCTTGACGATGCCCGAGACATCGGGCGGATTGGTCCAGGTGACGGCAAAAGCGCCATTGACATTCGTCCAGCCCGTGGGAGAGGCCGCGAGGCCGGTTGGCAGTGGTGGCGCCTTGTTATCCACCTTGATGGCCAGGCCAGGCGAGCCATCGTTGGGCACTTGCAACTGCGTATCGGTCGCATCGTTGATAAGGAAAAGGACCAGGTTCTGGTCCGCGGAGGAGATCAAGGGGATATGGGCGGCCGAGACCTGCACGGTGGTCGTCAGAGGGCCAACAAAGGCGGCTGTCGCCGGGATCTCGGCCCAGCTGCTGCCACCGTCGGTTGAGTACCGGCAGATCACCGGTTGGCTGATGTCGAACCCAGCCGTATTGGTAACTTGCACTGTGCACGTCACCGGCGAGTGCGCCCAACCGGTGGGGGCGAGCACCTGCCAACTGAGGCCATCCGTCAGGGCCTGCGCCCTGACGCGCTGGCTGGTCGTGGGGCCCAGGGCTGCCTGCGCCTGGCCAGAGAAGAAAAAGAGCAGGAGCACGACCAGCCCCACGGCCAGGGCGCTCGCTTCCAACAGCAAGCCAAGCCGGTGTACGGGGGCGCTCACCGGATGCGGTAAATGATACCGATCCATGATTGCACTCCTACGGTTTTTCGAACTTGTAGCCGATGCCACGGACCGTCTGGAGGTAATCGGGGTTGGCGGGGTCGCGCTCGATCTTGGTGCGCAGGCGACGGATGTAAACAGCAATCTGGTTGGAGTAGCCTTCGTAATCATAGCCCCAGGCGTTGCTGAGTAGATAATCGTGGCTCAGCACGCGCCCGGCATTGCGCATGAGGACGTGCAGCAGGCGGAACTCGATAGGGGTCAACTCGATCTCAGAGCCATCCGCGCGGATGGCCTTGTTGGTGATGGGGTCCAGGCGCAGGTCGCCCACACAGACCTGGCTCTGCATATCACCAGAGCCAAAGCCTTCGGAGCGGCGCAGCACCGCCTTGACACGGGCGAGGAGCTCGGAGGGCTCAAAGGGCTTGGCCAGGTAATCGTCGGCGCCGACCTCCAGGCCGCTGACCTTATCGGCCGTCTCACCCTTGGCGGAAAGGATGATAATGGGCACATCCATCGTCTGCCGGATGCGCCGCGTCACCTCCAGGCCATCAATGTGCGGCATCATGACGTCCATAACAACCAGGTCGGGCGACTGGCTCTGCATCAGCTCCAGCGCCGTACGGCCATTGTTCGCGCTGATGACCTCGTAACCCTCCTCGCGCAGAAGAAAGGAGGTCATCTTCACACTGGGCGGGTCATCATCTACCACCAGAATACGCATACAGCATCCCCCCCTTGGGCTTCTTTGCCAGATAATCGATGAGCAGTATACACCACGCACTCACAAACAGCAACAAAGATTGTATTGTGTGCATTTCCACGCCGCCGACCCACCGTATAAGGACGCACACGGGCAGAAAAAGATACGCGCTGTTTGAAGGAATATCACAAGTAGCTCTTGCGAAGGGCCCCGGTTGCCGCGGATCGCAGTCACGATTATAATGGGTCTACGTTCTGTGCATGGAGGGCCTTTGGAGATCGTTGTGCTCGGCTCAGGCGGCGCCTTCCGCCTCCCCTACCCGAGCTGTCATTGCGCCAACTGTGAGGCGGCGCGCCGCGACCCGAGCGAGCGGCGCACGACCACATCGCTGTGGCTGCCTGCCGGGGGCAGCATCCTGCTCGATGCGGGGCCTGATCTGTATCACCAAGCACTGCGAGAGGGGCTCGAACACATCGACGGCATCTTTCTGACGCATGCCCACCGGGACCATGCGTTGGGCCTGGAGTGCGTGGAGACCTTTGTGCGCTACGGGCGGCAGGGGCAGGCCATGCCCGTCTATGGCGCGGCCGAAACGCTCGCCGAGGTCTCGCGGCAGTTCGGCTACCTGCTGCGCCTCGGTCTGGTGGAATTGCGCCCGCTCGAGCCTGCCCAGAGGGTCGAGTTTGCGGGCTACCGCCTGACCCCGTTCCCGGTCTGGCACCACCACATTGCTACCTTTGGCTACCGTGTTGAGCAGGGCGGCCACTCGATCGTCTACTGCCCGGATATCAAGGCCCTGCCCGGGGGCGAGCCGTTGGAACAGGCCCCACTCCCGGCGGCGATGGTGGGCGCCGATCTCTTTTTCGTCGACGGCACCTTTGACGATACAACCTGGGTCGGCCCCGGGCACATCAGCTGGCAGGCGGCCGCCCGCCTGGGCGAGCGCAGTGGCGCGCAGCGCATCGTGCTTATCCACATCAGCCATCGCGTGGATTTGAGCCTCCTGCGCGCATCCGTTGGAGATAGACTTCTGGAGGGGCATGATGGACAACGGTTCATCCTTTGAGGGCACAAGGGCAGGCGCCTCCCCCCCCGTTTCAGTCATTGCCACCGTCTATAACGAAGGCCCGGCCATTGACGAGCTTGTGGCCTCCCTCGCCCAACAGACACGCCAGCCCGACGAGGTGGTGATCGTCGACGGCGGCTCGACCGACGACACCCTGGCCCGGTTGCAGCGCCTGGCCACGCAGGGAGAGGTTCCCTTGCGCGTCCTCTCACGGCCAGGTAGTTCCATCTCTGCCGGGCGCAATGCGGCGGTCGCCGCGGCCCGCGGGCCCATCATCGCCGGGGTCGACGCCGGTGTGCGCATCGACCCGCATTGGCTCGAGCAAATCACCGCCCCCTTTGCCGCCCCTCACCCGCCGGATGTCGTCAGCGGGTTTTTTGTGCCCGACCCGCGCTCGACCTTTGAGGTCGCCCTGGCTGCCGTGACACTGCCCGCTCTGCGCGATGTGCGCCCGGAGCGTTTTCTCCCCTCCAGCCGCTCCGTGGCCTATCGTAAGGCCGCCTGGCAGGCAGTGGGGGGGTATCCGGAGTGGCTGGATTACTGTGAGGACCTGATCTTCGATCTGCGCCTGCAGGCGGCCGGCTACCGTTTTGCCTTTGCCCCCCAGGCGGTGGTCGCCTTCCGGCCCCGGCCGCGGCTTGGCGCCTTTTTCCGCCAATACTACCGTTATGCGCGCGGCGATGGCAAGGCCGACCTCTGGCGCTTCCGCCACGCCGTGCGTTACGGCACCTACCTGCTTGCCGCGCCGGCCTTGCTCCTGCTGACGGCCCTGGCGAGCCCCTGGTGGGCGTTGGGGTTGCTGCTGGGCCTGGCCGCCATGATGCGCACCCCCTACCGGCGGCTCGTGAGCCTCTGGCAACCCCTGCCCCCGACAGAGCGCCTGCGCGCCGCCCTCTGGGCGCCGCTCATCCGCCTCACCGGCGACCTGGCCAAGATGGTGGGCTACCCGGTGGGCGTAGTATGGCGGCGACGGCAGGGGCAACGGATGGAGATCTATTGGCGAAGCGTGACTCGTGATGCGTGAGGTAGCCATGGAGCACAAGCTGCGCGTCTGTGTGGATTATACCCCGGTCGCGAACGTGCGCACCGGCCTGGGGCGCTATGCCGAGCAATTGGGGCGTCACCTGCTGGAGCGCGAGGACGTTGTGACCCAGTTCTACGCCGCCACAACCGCCCCTGAGCGCCTGCCGTCCTATGCCCGCCGGCGCATGCGCACGCGCTGGCATTGGAGCACCCGCCGCTGGCGCCTGAGCGTGGCGCTCGCGCACCTGGCCGGTCGCTCCTTCGACCGTCACTTTCCCCACACCGATCTCGTGCATTGCACTGAGCACCTGCTCCTGCCCCTCAAAGAGATGCCCGGCGTGCTCACCGTGCACGATGTCGTCTACCTGCACCACCCGGAATGGCACCTGCCCCTGAACCGCTGGTTCCTGCGCCTGGCCATGCCCCACTTTGTGCGCGATGCGCGGGCCATTATCGCTGTCTCCGAGTTCACCAAACAGGATGTAGTGAACCTCCTCGGCGTCGACCCGGCCAAAGTGCACGTCATCTATGAGGGCGTCGATCCGCGTTTCCGCCCCATCCACAGCCCCGCGTTGCTGAGCGAACTGCGCGCCCACTACCGGCTGCAGGCGCCCTTTATCCTCTACGTGGGCGCCATCGAGCCGCGCAAGAACCTGCCCCTCCTCCTGCGCGCCTTTGCCGCCCTCTGCCGCGAGCCGGATTTCCGGCATCAGCTTGTGATCGCGGGCGGCAAGGGCTGGCTCTACGACCAAGTCTTTGCCACCGCCAACGCCCTCGGCCTGGATGAGCGTGTCATCTTTACGGGGCACGTCCCCGAGCAGGACCTGCCCACCCTCTACGCCGCAGCCGACATCTTTGCCTTTCCCGCCTTTTTCGAGGGCTTTGGCCTGCCGCCCCTCGAGGCCATGGCCTGCGGCACGCCGGTCGTCAGCTCCAATGCCGCCTCGCTGCCCGAGGTGGTGGGCAAGGCTGGCCTGCTCGTCTCACCCCAGGATGAGGGCGGCTGGGTCGAAGCCCTGCGTCGCTTGAGCAGCGACGCCGATCTGCACCGCCAACTCTCCGCCGAAGGCATCGCTCAGGCCCGCCGCTTCAACTGGGATGATACCGCCCGCCGCACCGTGGAGGTCTACCGCAGGGCAATGGCAGGAGCACGCAGGAACTCGTAGGAATTCGGGGGAATTGAGGGAACTGACGGCGCCGCCAGCCGGGTAGGAAACCCGGCCTACTTGGGCCGGCACGAGTTCCCCCAGTTCCTACGAGTTCCCCCTCATCGCCCCCCTGACGGCGGCAATCAGCTCGCTCAGCACCATAGCCGTCGCGCCCCACACCTTGTGCTCGCCCACCCGGTAATAGGGCACCTGCACCGTGAGGCCCCGGATCATCCGCACCTCGAGCTGCACCGCTGCAGGCTGCAGCAAGAGCGCCAGCGGCGTCTCAATCAGCGCGGCTACCTCATAAAGATCGGGCCGCAGAAAGGGCCGCCCGGGCGTATACGCAACATAGGGGTAGATGCGATAGCCACTGGAAGGGATCTCCAACGGCGTGAGGGGGCCCAGCAGGTCCACTGTCAGGGGCGGCACGCGCAGTTCCTCGCGCGCCTCGCGCAGGGCAGTCGCAGCCAGGGAAGCGTCCTCCGGCTCGCGCAGCCCCCCAGGGAAAGAGATCTGCCCGGCGTGGGCGCTCAAGTGATCGCTGCGGCGGGTCAGGGCCAGCGTTAGCTCTCCGGCGCGCGGGTAAAAGAGCACCAGCACCCCCGCCTCTCGATAGCGCTCAGGTGGCGCTACCCCCAAGGCAGGCGGTCTGGGCGACATGATATCCTGCGCCGCCGGACCCGGCAACGGCCGCCGCAGCGCCCGGCGCAAAAGATCGCTATCGAGGACGGGCATAGAGGATACCTCCGGGGTCAATGAGTCTGACTCTTGCCAGTATAGCAGGGGAAGCCCTGCCTGTCATATACGGACGACACGTGATGCGTGACGGATTACGTTTCTTCCCCGCTTTGGCTTATAATCTCTTTAATTAACTCGGCTCCGACGGAGGCAGAGCATGAAATCGCGTATCATCCTGGCCAGTCTGATGACCCTGCTCCTCCTGGGCGGCGGCTGCGCGCCCACCCCGACCCCTACCCCGGCGCCCGTGACTGAGCCCCCGGCGGCTGCGACAGCGGCAGTCGCACCAACAGCTCAGCCCGTCGCAGAGGTCCAGACCCCTGCCGATGTGGCGGCCACCGTCAACGGCCAGCCCATTGCCATGGCCACCTACCAGGCCCAGTTGCAGACGGCCATCGCCAGCTACTCGGCCCAGCCAGGTTTTGATGCCAAGTCAGACGACGGCAAAGCGGCGCTGGCGGCGTTGCGCTCTCAGGTGCTCGACTGGCTCATTGACCAGGAGTTGATCGACCAGGCCGCCAAGAGGATGGGCATCACCGTTACCGATGCCGATGTCGATGCCGAGGTTCAGCGCATCAAGAACGACAACTCCAGCGGCTTTGCCGATTGGCTCAAGGCTAATGGGTTCACCGAGGATTCCTTCCGTACCCAGACTCGCTCGGACCTTTTGGGCGCCAAGGTGCGCGATGAGGTGACCAAAGGCGTCCCCACCCAGGCCGAACAGGTACACTTGCGCCAGATCCTGGTTGAAACCCAGGATCAGGCGAACGACATCCTCACCAAGCTGCGGCAGGGCGCCGGCACCTTTGAAAGCCTGGCCAAGCAATACTCTCAAGACAACATGACCGCCCAGAATGGCGGCGACATGGGCTGGGTGCCCAGGGGCGTCCTCGCCGAGAGCGTGGAGCAGGCGGCTTTTGCCCTGCAGCCCGGCCAAATCTCCAACCCTGTCCAGAGTCCCCTGGGCTGGCACCTGCTGCAGGTCGAAGAACGCGCCGCCAACCGCGACATCTCCCCCGACATACTCGCCAACCTGCGCCAACAGGCCTTTATGAAATGGCTGGAGACGGAGCGGGCTAAGGCGGATATTAAGAGATATGTGAAGGATTCGTAATCCGTAATCCGCAATGCGTAAGGTCGTCATTGCGGGGCATACGTCGCTCTCCAGAAGGTCGCCCATCGGGAGATCCTGCCAAGCAGCATGCTTGCCAAAATGGCGACCTTATGGATTACGCATTACAGACTACGGCGCGACAGCGCGCACTGTACGAATGGAGGAGGGCCCTATGCCCAAACTTGCGATCACCGGTAAAGGCGGGGTTGGCAAAACGACCCTGGCGGCCCTGTTGGCTCACCTCTATGCCACAGAGGGTCGCCCGGTGTTGGCCATCGACGCCGACCCCGACGCGAACCTCGGCTCGGCCCTGGGCTTTGCCCCAGCGGAACTGGCCGGGGTGCAGCCGATCGCCGAGATGCAGGACCTGATAGCCGAGCGCACAGGCACGCAGCCTGGGCAGTACGGCGGCATGTTCTCCCTCAACCCCCGTGTAGACGACATTCCCGACCGCTTTTCTGCCGTGCGCGGCGGCGTCCGGCTCCTGATCTTGGGCACGATCAAGCGCGGCGGCGCCGGCTGCTTCTGCGCCGAAAATGCCCTGCTCAAGAACCTGGTGCGCCACCTGCTGGTCGCGCGCGACGAAGTCGTGATCCTGGATATGGAAGCGGGCCTCGAGCATCTGGGCCGTTCCACCGCCGCTGCGGTTGATGCCTTTATCGTCGTCGCTGAGCCCGGGCGGCGCAGCATCCAGACAGCATTGGCCGTGCAGCAACTGGCGCGCGACATCGGCGTTACTCGCACCCTCGTCGTTGGCAACAAAGTGCGCGGCCCGGAGGATGAGCGCTTTATCGCCGAGAGCCTCCCCGGCGTCGAGGTCCTGGGTTACCTGAGTTACAGTCCGCGCGCCATCGAGGCTGACCTGCAGGGCGTGAGCATCTACGAGGCTGCGCCAGAGCTGGTCTCGCAGGCCAGGGCAATCAAAGAGCGCCTGGGCATGTAGGGGTTGTTATGTACGACTTGCTCTTCCGCCATGCATTGCTCATCGATGGCACTGGCGCCCCCGCCGTGCAGGGTGACCTGGCCGTGCTGGGTGACCACATCGCCGCCGTCGGGCAGCTTCCAGGCGCCGAGGCCGAGGTAGAGATGGACCTCAGCGGCAAGGCCCTTGCCCCCGGCTTTATCGACGTACACGTCCACTCGGAGCTGGAAATGCTGGCCGGGCGCCATACTGCTGGCGTACAGATGGGCGTCACCACCGAGCTCATCTGCCCCGACGGCATGTCCTTCGCCCCCCTCCCCCCGCCCCGCCTGCGCGAGTACCGGCGCTACCTGCGCGCCCTCTATGGCGATGATGATGCTGGCTGGGCGGGCGGCTCCTTCGCCGAGTACCTGGCCCAGTTCCCAGGCCGCATCCGCAACAACATCTTGCCCCAGGCGCCCCACGGCGCCATCCGCTTTGCCGTGTGCGGCTGGAAGGCCGATCCAGCCACCGATGCTGAGATCGCCGCCATGGGCGCCCTTGTGCGCGAGTGCATGGAAGCCGGCGCGGCAGGGCTCAACCTGGGGCTGGAATACCTGCCCGCCGCCCACGCCGATCGGCGGGAGCTGATGGCCCTGGCGCGCATCGTCGCCGAATATGGGGGCCTCTATGCCGCCCACATCCGCAGCTATGCCGAGGGCGTGCGCGAGGAGGCCCTCGCTGAGACCTTTGCCGTCGCTGCAGAGGCCAACATCCGGGTGCACATCTCCCATTTCGCGGGCACGCCCCGCATCTATGCCTCCGCCGAGGCGGCCCACGCCCGCGGCATCGATATTACCTGGGAGGCCTACCCCTACGCGGCCGGCTGCACCATGCTCGCCTATGCCTTGCCGCCTGCCGCCCTGCAGGCGAGCATTGATCAACTCCTGGCGGACCTGCGCACCCCCGCCCTGCGCGCAGCAGCCCGCCCCGCCCTCGAGCGGCGCTTCCCGCCCGGCTCGCCGGCCTATTTCGCCGGCCTCACCCTGCCCCAAAATCGGTGGATGGAGGGGCTGCCCCTGCGCGAGGCGGCCGCCCGCTCAGGCAAGGATTTCACCACATTCTGCTGCGACCTGCTGGCGGAAGAGGAGCTGGCCCCCCTCCTCATCCTGCCCTGGCCCGAGAGCGCGGAGGAGAACGAGGCCCGCCTGCGCCACACCCTGACGCACCCCCTGCACATGGTCGGCACCGACGGCATCTATGTGGGCGGCCGCGCCCATCCGCGCGCCTGGGGCAGCTACCCTCGCCTCCTCGGCCGCTACGTGCGCGAGCATCAGTGGCTTTCGCTGGAGGATGCTGTGCGGCGCATGACCGGCTTCCCCGCCGCCCGCTTTGGCCTGCGGGACCGTGGCCTGCTGCGCCCAGGGATGGCCGCCGACCTGGTCGTCTTTGACCCGCAAACCGTGAGCGACCGGGGCGCCTATGAGGACCCGCGCCAGGCGCCCGTGGGCATCGAGCAAGTTTATGTCAATGGCGTGCCCGTCGTGCGGGATGGCGCCCTCACCGGCGACCGCCCCGGTCGTGTGTTGCGCATGCAACGGTAACTGCCGGGTCAAGGGCTCCGCAACGGACTGACGATGCGCTTAGGTGCAGAACAGATGCACTCGCCTGCATCTGTTCCACACCTATGGGGAAGGTTCCGGCTGGCGGCAAAGCGACTTCCCTGACCTTCGCCAATAGCCTCACGATCTATGTGGAAATTAGCGTTGTTATGCTTCAGTCGGACTTGGAGATTCCCCCTGATCGGATTAGCATGATCACAGCGGAGGAATCCATGAGCCAGACACGCAAGCATTTCACCGCAGCTGAGAAGATGGCCATTCTGCGCCGCCATCTGTTGGAGCAGGTGCCCGTCTCCGACCTGTGCGACGAGTACGGCATTCACCCGACACTCTTCTACCGTTGGCAGAAGCAGCTGTTCGAGAACGGCGCCGCCGCGTTCGAGTACCGGCCCAAGAGTGGGCAGGATGCTGCCAGCAAGAAGATCACCGCCCTCGAAGAGAAGTTGGTGCGCAAGAATGAGGTGCTCTCCGAGTTGATGGAGGAGCACATCAAGCTAGAAAAAGCACTTGATGCCTAGAGCAGACCTGGGTGCAGCCAGAGGTTCGCGATGCCGTGGTCGATTGCCTGAGCCACTGGTCAACGCGCGCTGAGCTGCCGCTCAACCAGTTGCTCCTCTGGCTGGGCATCCCCACGAGCAAGTACTATGGCTGGCGACGTCGCTATGGGCAGCACAATGCGCACAACACCCATCTGCCGCGCCGGTTCTGGCTGTTGCCGTGCGAAAAGCAAGCGATCCTGGACTATCAACTGGCGCACCCGGACGATGGTTACCGGCGCCTGTGTTTCATGATGCTGGACGCCGATGTGGTGGCGGTCAGTCC
>DAOTVS010000123.1:0-9121 GCA_034436375.1 Anaerolineae bacterium
GGCGCAAGCGGTGGTGGGGCTGGATCTGGGGACGAGCGGGGCGCGCGCGGTGGCGGTGGACCCGGCGGGGCAGGTGATCGCCGCGGGCGCGGCGGAGCTGCCGGCCGCCGCGCCGGGGCTGCCGGAGGGCTGGTTCGAGCAGGCGCCGCACGACTGGTGGCAGGCGGCGCGCACAGCCCTGCAGGCGCTCAGCGCCGGGCTTGCCGGGGCGCATCAGGTGGCGGCCATCGCCGTCAGCTCGACCTCGGGCACGGTGTGCCTGGCGTCGGGGGCGGGGGAGCCCCTGGGCGCGGCCCTCATGTACAGCGATACGCGCTCGCGCGAGGAGGGCAAGCGGGTGCAAGCCGCCGGGCGCGAGCTGGCCGATCGCCTGGGCTACCGCTTCTCGGCCTCGTTCGCCCTGCCCAAGCTCCTCTGGCTGGCGCAACACCGGCCTGCCGATATGCAGGCAGCGCGTTGGTTCCTCTCCCCGGCCGATTTCCTGGCCGGCAAGCTCTCCGGCTCCTGGGGCGTCACCGATTGGTCCAACGCGCTCAAGACGGGCTATGACCTGCAGGCCCTGCGCTGGCCCGCTTTCATCGAGGCGTTGGGGCTGCCGCTGGACCGCTTTCCGCAGGTCGTGGCGCCGGGCACGCCCATCGGGCAGGTCTCGGCGCAGGGCGCGGCCGAGACGGGGCTTCCCCCCGGCGTGCCCGTGCTCGCCGGTGCGACCGACGGCTGCACCTCACAATTCTCCACCGGGGCCGTCTCGCCGGGCGACTGGAACTCGACCCTGGGCACGACACTGGTGGTCAAAGGCGTGAGCGAGCAACTCATCTGTGACCCCTTGGGCCGCATCTACAGCCACCGCCATCCCGAGGGCCACTGGCTGCCGGGGGCCGCCTCCACCACAGGGGGCGAGGCCATCTCCGTGCGCTTTGCGGGGCAGTCACTCGACGCGCTGAACGCACAGGTGCTCTCCTCGGCCCCCACCTCGCTGATTATCTACCCCCTGGTGCGCAAGGGCGAGCGTTTCCCCTTCCTCAACAGTGAGGCCGAAGGCTTTACCCTGGGCGAAAGCACCGACCCCGCCACCCTCTACACGGCGCACCTGGAAGGGGTCGCTTATGTCGAGCGGCTGGGCTACGACGTCTTGCAGCAGATCGGCTTTTCGGTGGGCGACACGATCTATGCTGCTGGCGGCGCGAACAAGAGCCTGCCCTGGCTGCAGCTGCGCGCCGATATCCTGGGCCGGCGCTTGGCGGTGCCGGGGACCTCGGGGGCGGCGATGGGCGCAGCCGTGCTCGCCGCTGGCTGGGCCTGGTACGGTGGCCTCACCGAGGCCGCGCGCCGGCTCGTGCATATCGAGCGCACTGTGGAGCCCCGCCCCGAGCTCAAAGCCGCCTATGATGAGCGCTATGGGCGGTTCGTGGAAGAGATAAAACGGCGAGGGTATGTGATGCGTGATGCGTAAAACGTCAAACGTAAAGCGTAAGGCTCCCTTAACGGATTATCTCTCCGCCAACAAGGAGGTTGTGTGAGTATCTTCAAGGCCTGCGACATTCGAGGCGTCTATGGCGCCGAGCTGACGGATTCGCTCGCGCTGCGCCTGGGGAGGGTGGTCGGCCGGCGCCTGCAGGGGCAGACGGCGGTGGTGGGCGGCGATGTGCGCCTGAGCACGCCAGCGCTCAAGGCGGCGTTGAGTGAAGGGCTCGTGGCCGCCGGCGCCCGGGTGCTGGATGTGGGCATTCTGCCGACGCCGGCCCTCTATTTTGCCAAGCGCAAGCTCGGCGCTTACGCCAGTGTGATGGTGACCGCTTCGCACAACCCGGCACCCGATAACGGTTTCAAGCTGATGCTGGGCGAGCGCCCGGCTAGCGAGGAGCTCCTCCTGGAGATCGAGCGCGAGTTGGCGGGCCCCGAGCCCTTGCCCGCGCCTGTACCGGGCAGCCTGCAGGCCGTGGAGATCCTCCCACAGTATGAGGCTTTTCTGGCAGAGCGCTTTGCGCCGGGGGGGCAACTGCGCCTGGTGCTCGATTGCGGCAACGGCTGCTACAGCACGGTGGCGCCAGCCGTGCTCACGCGCCTGGGCTACCGGGTGGACCCGCTCTTCTGTGAGCCCGACGGCCGTTTCCCCAACCGCGCGCCCAACCCGGCGGTGGTGCAGAACCTCAAGGCGCTGTGCGCACGTGTGCTCGAGGTGGGGGCCGACCTGGGCCTGGCCTTTGACGGCGACGGCGACCGGGTGATCTTTGTCGACGAGACAGGCGCCCCGGCGGAATCGGACCGGGTGGCCGTGTTGATCGCGCGGCAGGTCCTGCGCGCCGAGCCTCGGTCCCTGGGGCCGGGCGAAGTAATCTATGATATCAAATCCTCCAGCGCGCTGGCCGAAGCTGTACAGGCCGCCGGAGGGCGCCCAGTCATGGAGCGCTCGGGCCATGCCTTTATCAAGACCGCCCTGCTGGAACGCAACGCCCTGATGGGCGCCGAGATCAGCGGCCATTTCTTCTTCCGCGAGCTGGGCGGCGATGATGGCCTTTTTGCCGCCTGTCTGCTCTTTCAGATCATCCAGGCGGAGGGCAAGAGTCTGGGGCAGTTGCTCGCCGAGGTACCCCGCTACCCCATCACGCCCGATATTCGCCTGCGCTGCACCCCCGCCGCCGTGCAGGCCATTCTGGCCGAGCTGCAGGCGGGGTTTGCCTCGTTTCCCATCAGCACGCTGGATGGCGTGCGTATCGATTTCGGCGACGGCTGGGCCCTGGCCCGCCCATCGGTGACCGAGCCCCTGATCACGCTACGCTTCGAGGCGCACACGGCGGAGAGACTGCGGGAGATTCAGTCCCTGGTGCGCGGCAGGGCACCCACGCTGGCAGAGATCTGGAACTGAGCGGTTATCTACAGGTATAGCGCGAGGGGTGTGGATGGGCACCAGCATACTCGGTGTTATCTACTCGTATTCTCTTTCCCACATGCCAAGGCTCGTCGTTGAGCCCTCGGGTGCCCCCATGGAGATATACCTAAATTGCCGATATACCATACTCTGATCTTCCCGGCCATTTGTGCTGCCGCCCTGCTCGGCCCTACGGCAGGTGTCTGTGTTGCCGCCGCTGCCAGCTTGGGCCTGTGGTTGGGACTACGCTATGGTTTCATGGCATCCATAGGGACGGAAGCCTTGGCTATTGAACTGGGTACGCTCTGGGCAGTGGTATTCAGCGCCTGCGTGGCACAGCATCCCTATCAGACACTTAATGTGCCGGGACTTTTGGGCCGCGTGGTCGAACTGCGACGCTTCCAGGTCCAGGCCATGGCGCGTGCCGATGTGGATATCCTTCGCCTGGGTGACGACGTCGCCATCCAAAAGGGCATGCTCATGAGCCCGAGCCTGTGGCTTGCCTGGCTCAAGCCGCGCTTGGCTGCGCTGACCGCAGCCGTCCGCACTGTCAAACCCGATGTCCTCATGTAGTACCGCAGTGATGGTGATTGTCGGCCTATCATCCTCGGGTTGATCGGGGTCGATATCCCCAATCCTGTCCAGCCTGAGTGCATGGACCCAACATGAGTCAAAGCAGAGTTCGGCACGCCGAGATAGGTCAAGGACGTGATCCGAGAGCGCGTCACTACCGTCGGTCAGGGCGACGGATTGCTCCTTGCGCCTACGCGCATACTCGAACCCGATGTGCCCTGGGAGAGGGTGTTGGCCTTTGTCGAGGCCGTGCAGCAATATAGGGCTTGTGGTTTGAGCCGAGATTGCAGTTGTAGTATCATGAGACTGCCGCTCCCTAATGTGCAAAGGAATCCGAGTATGAACAAACGTCCCCATATTCTCATCTTCAATCCTGATCAGTGGCGCGGCGACGTGCTGGGGCATGTAGGCAACCCCGCCGCCATCACCCCGAACCTAGATCGTCTGGCGCGGACCGATGCCGTCTCCTTCTCTAATGCCTTTTGCCAGAATCCAGTCTGCACGCCCAGCCGTTGTTCGTTCATGACCGGCTGGTACCCGCACGTGCGCGGTCACCGTACCATGTTCCATATGCTGCGCAGGGATGAGCCGGTGCTGCTCAAGACGCTCAAGGAGAATGGCTACTATGTTTGGTGGGGGGGCAAGAACGACCTTACCCCCGCCCAATGGGGCTATGATGATTATTGCCACATCAAGTACAAGCCGACAGAGCCTGTCAAGCCCACCTGGCACGTCGATCGCCAAGATGAGTGGCGTGGCCCTCTGGGCAGCGATACCTATTACTCCTTCTACGTCGGCAAGCTGGACAGCGAAGGTGCGGATCACTACCACGATTACGACTGGGCCTGCGTCATGGGCGCCATTGACCTCATCAAGAACGGCCCCAAGGATCGGCCGCTCTGCATCTACTTGCCTCTGACCTACCCTCACCCGCCATACGCTGTAGAGGACCCCTGGCACAGCCTGATCGACCGCAGCCGGCTGCCGGCTCGGGTGCCAACACCGGAAGGCTGGCACGGCAAACCCAGCCTTGTCAAGGGCATCTATGAGCGGCAGCGCTTGCAGACGTGGACGGAGGAGCGCTGGACCGAGCTACGTGCCACCTACTATGGCATGTGTGCCCGCCTGGATCATCAGCTCGGCCTGTTGATACAGGCGCTACGCGAGGCCGCTATCTACGACGACACGGCACTCTTTGTCTTTTCTGACCATGGCGACTTTACTGGTGATTATGGGCTGGTGGAAAAGACACAAAACACTTTCGAGGACTGCCTGACGCGTGTGCCATTTGTCGTCAAGCCGCCGGCTTGGGTGCCCGTGCAGCCACGCGTGAGCGACGCCCTAGTTGAGCTGATCGACTTTCCGGCTACGGTCGAGGCCCTGACGGGCATCGAGCCACAGCACACCCACTTTGGCCGCTCGCTGCTGCCCCTGCTTGCAGGCGAGACCAACGAGCACCGTGATGCTGTCTTTTGCGAAGGCGGCCGTCTGCATGGCGAGCGCCACTGCATGGAGTTGGAGAGTGCCGATAGTCAGGTGCCCACGGGCCTCTACTGGCCGCGTGTACAACTCCAAACCAGTGAAGGACCGGAGCACAGCAAAGCCGTCATGTGCCGCAACAAGCATTACAAGTATGTGCGCCGGCTCTATGAGCCGGATGAGCTCTACGATCTGCGGTCCGACCCGGGTGAGCTGCATAACCGCATCAACGATCCCACCCTGACATCCGTTCTGGCCGAGCTCAAAGAGCGCATGTTGACGTTCTTCCTGGAAACCGGGGATGTCGTGCCCCACGATACCGACCGCCGCTGGTGAGGTGCTCATGCTTCCGAATATCGTCTATATCCATTCTCACGATACCGGTCGCTACGTGCAACCCTATGGTTACGCGGTGCCGACGCCCAATATCCAGCGCTTGGCCGAGCAGGGAATGCTCTTCCGCCAGGCCTTTTCGGCAGCGCCGACGTGCTCGCCGAGCCGGGCCGGATTGCTCACCGGCCAATGTGCCCATTCGAGCGGGATGATCGGCCTGGCACACCGGGGATTCTCCCTCAACGACTATCGCCAGCACATCGTGCACACGCTGCGTGCCGCCGGCTACCATTCGGCGCTGATCGGCGTGCAGCACGTGGCCATGTCGGCTGGCAATATCGGCTATGACGAGGTCGTGCCACTCGCGAGCCACAGCGCTGAACACGTCGCGCCGGCGGCTGTCGAGTGGCTCCAGCACGCGCCGCAGCCTTTTTTCCTCTCGGTGGGCTTTTCCGAGACGCACCGTGAGTTCCCGGAGCCCGGTCCGCAGGAGAACGCTCGCTACTGCCGACCCCCAGCCACCCTGCCCGATACGCCTCGCACGCGGCAGGATATGGCGGCCTTTATGACCAGTGCTCGGAACCTGGACGAAGGCATGGGGGCAGTCCTCCGGGCGCTGGATGCGCAGGGCCTGGCCGAGAATACTCTGGTTCTGTGCACCACCGACCACGGCATCGCCTTCCCCGGCATGAAGTGCAACCTCACCGACCACGGCGTTGGGGTCATGTTGATCCTGCGCGGCCCAGGGGGCTTCAGAGGCGGGCGAGTCTGCGACGCCATGGTCTCACAGATCGATCTCTTCCCGACCATCTGTGATCTGCTCTCACTCCCCCAGCCGGCGTGGCTGCAGGGCCGGTCGCTGCTGCCGCTCGTGCATGGCGAGGCCAAGGAGGTCAACGAAGAGGTCTTTGCCGAAGTGACCTACCACGCTGCCTACGAGCCGATGCGGGCCGTGCGGACGCCGCGCTGGAAGTATATCCGTCGCTTTGAGGAAATCCGCCGTAGGACTTCCGCCGACGGCCGCAGCGCTCCTGTCCTGCCGAATTGTGACGATGGACCGAGCAAGGATGTGTGGCTGGAGCACGGCTGGCGCGGGCGGCCGGTAGCTGCCGAGCAATTGTATGACCTGGTCTTCGACCCCAATGAGAGCCATAATCTAAGCGCTGATCCAAGCCTGGCGACGGTGCTGGCGGAGATGCGCGGCAGGCTGGACCGCTGGATGCAGGCGACGGACGACCCCCTCCTGTGTGGGCCGGTGCCGCTGCCACCAGGAGCAATAGCAAACGATCCAGATGGGCTGTCGCCGCGAGAGCCGTGCTTGGGCAACGGACTGGGCTGAGCCAAATCCGATAATGGGGGGAGCTATGTTCCAGCCAGCAATGAGGCGCCTGGGCATGGGGGCACTGATCGTGGCTGATGTGTTGTTCACGCTGCTGGCGCTCCAGGCAGCCGTGGCGACCAGCCGGCGCGGGCCTATCGCGCGCAGGCGGCTTCGCCCAGGCAAGCCATGGCCTACGGCCCTTTCTAAGACGACCAGAGCCCAGAAAGGGACGACGCCCCAACACTGGCGCAGGTGCGCGCCGACATGCCCCTCCTGCGGCACATCGCCGACGGCATCAGGATCTATAGCTGCGTCAACATGGGGGCCGTCATCACCGCCACAGAAGAGGCCAGCCTGCCCCTGGCCCTGGGGGACGCTCAGCGGCAATGCAGCGGCCGACCAACAGGAGCTGGATTGCGCCGTGGCCCAGGCGCAGCAGCACCCGCTCATCAACTCGCTGGTGATCGGCAACGAGACGCTGCTGACGGGCGCCCTCACCAGCGCCCAGATCTGCCAGGCCCTCGACTAAGCCAGGAAGCAGGTCGATATCCCTGTAGCCGCGGGTAAGCCCTGGCATATCTGACTGGGCCACCCAGAGCTGATGGACCACATCGATTATTCGCTGGTGCATATCCACCCCTACTGGGAGTGCCAGCCGGCCAAGGGCGCTTGCTGTGAGCGTCCATTGGGCATCACCGCGATGCTGAGTTGCTCGCTATGACAAGTGGAAATGGCCGGCTGGCAGCCGGCGCTCCGTACCCGTCACCTGGCTGGTGATAGCTCGTAACGACAAGGATTCCATCTTGCCCACGATCACCTTTGTGCTCTCGATCATCATCTTTGTGCTCACGCTGGCCCTGGTCATGCTGCGGCCGCCGCATATAGACGAGGCGCAGGCAGCGGCGCTGGGCGGCCTGTTGATGGTCCTCTGCGGGGCCGTGCGTCCGTTGGAGGCGGTGCAGGTGTTGGCCGCCTCCTGGAATGTGTTCCTCTTCTTTCTGGGGCTGATGACCCTCTCGGCCCTGGCCGAGGAGGCCGGCTTTTTCGATTGGATCGCCGCCCACGCCGTCAAGGCTTCGGGGGGGAACACGCGGCGGCTGTTCATCAATGTCTTCGCCATCGGCATCCTGATCTCGACCTTTCTCTCCAACGATGCTACAGCGTTGGTGCTGACGCCGATTGTCTTTACCCTGGTGACGCAACTGGGGCTCAAGCCGTTGCCCTTTATGTTCGCCTGCACATTCATCGCCGATACGGCCTCACTCACGCTGCCCGTCTCAAACCCGGTCAATATCCTGATGCTGGACCTCTTTCCGCAGAACCTGGGGCAGTATGTGCGCTACCTGCTGGCGCCAAGTGTGCTCGCCATCGCCATCAACGTGGGCTTTTTTCTCTGGCTCTTCCGGCGCGACCTTGTGGGCATAAACGGCCCGGGAGCCATTGCCTCGCCGGAACGGGCCATTCGCCACCGGCCGTTCTTCCGCTATGTGCTGGGGGTGCTGGCTGTTGTGGCGGCATCCTATGTGCTCTTCTCGGCTCGGGGCTGGCCGCTCTCCTTTGTCGCCCTGGGGGGCGGGGCGGCGCTACTGGCCGGCGGCATCGCCTGGCGGCAAACTGACCTGCGCCGGTTGGGGCATGAGATCTCCTGGCCGCTCTTCCCCTTCATCGCCGGCATGCTCATTGTGGTACAGGGGGTGCAGAATGCGGGGCTCACGGCGCGGCTGGGCCAGCTTCTGCTGGGGCTGGCCGGCACGAGCGCCCTGCAGGCGGCGCTGGCCGGGGCCTTTGGCTCGGCCCTCACCTGCAACCTGATCAACAATGTGCCTACCATGATGCTCATGCGCTCAGCGCTGCACTCGCTGGCGGGCGCTTCGGCGCCGGTGCAGCATGCCCTGATCTACTCGACCATCCTGGGCTCGGACCTGGGGCCGAACATCACCATCATCGGCTCGCTGGCTACCATGCTCTGGCTGCTGATCCTGCAGCGCAAGGGGCTCAAGGTTTCGCCCCTGCAGTATTTCAAGATCGGCATCGTCGTTACCCCGCTGATGCTCGCTGCGGGGGCGTTCGCGATCTGGCTGTCGGCAAGCGTCCATTAGCAGAGCTGAGGAGGGAACTGATATGTGACGCGTAAGGTTGCTATGGCATGTAATAAGTAAACCGTAATAAGTAAGGTCGGCATTGCGGGGCGTACACGGCTATTCGAGATATTCAGCCTGGCGGAGTTTGCGCAGAGCATTGGGCATGCCCGAGTGGCAGCCTCACTTATTACGGTTTACTTTTTACGAGTCGTGGCGACCTCACGCATCCGCATCGCGTACCGCGAGGAGGTGGAGATGCGCATTCTGTTCTGCCTGGCCGGGCAGCGGCTGCGTGAGCAATGGAACAAGGCCGCGGCGCTGATCGACCTGGGAGCGCACGAGGTGACGATCCTGCACGTGGTGGACGATTCCCTGGTGGCCACGATCGACGCCGTCCAGCACTATGGTCTGCCGCGCCGGGTGGGCACAGAGCGCGAGGCCCGTATGCAGCAGGCCCTGCAAGAG
>DAOTVS010000124.1:0-17498 GCA_034436375.1 Anaerolineae bacterium
CCGCTGCAGCGGCGCCCAGACCCACCATACCCCTGAGGCACGGAGGAGTGTGCAGATGGCAGAAGAGCCTGCCTGCTGTACTACAGCCCCGCATGGCTGCGCCCATGCATCGGCGAGTTGTGAGGCAAAAGCCTTGAGGGCAACATCAAGCCGGCGCCAGCGCCCGCAACGCCGCCTCATAAGCGGCAAAAGTAGGTGTATTGAACAGCACAAACCGCACGAGCTCGATCTCCGGGTGAGTGCGCAGATACTCGATCACCGTGCCCAGGGCAATCGGCGCCGCCTCATCCACCGGGTAGCCGTAGGCGCCGGTCGAGATGGAAGGAAAGGCAATGCTGTGCAAGCCGTGCTGCGAGGCCAGCTCCAGGCTGTGACGATAGGCGCCGGCCAACTTTTGCGGCTCATCTGCCGTGCCGCCATAGTACACCGGCCCCACGGCATGGATCACATAGCGCGCCTTGAGCCGGCCGCCGCCCGTGATGCGCGCCTCGCCCGGCGGGCAGCCGCCCAAAAGGCGGCATTCCGCCAGCAACTCCGGCCCGGCAGCCCGATGGATCGCGCCATCGACCCCACCGCCACCCAAAAGGCTCGGGTTGGCGGCGTTCACGATGGCGTCGGTATCTTGCTCGGTGATATCGCCTTGTACCAGCTCTAGCAGGGCGTGATTGATACGAACTTGCGTGTACATCAGCACCCTTTCCATCTATTCGCTATCAGTATTGGCTATCAGTTCGATCCTGTTGTGGCAAGCTGACGCTGATCATCACAGGCGAGGCGTGCTATAGAAGCAGTGCCGACCTCACTATGCAGAACCAGAAGCCGATAGCTCTCTATGTCGTCGCCGGCGATAGCCTGGTTGCGGCGCGTCCAGTGCTTCCTGGAGGGCTGTTCAACAGCCGCTGGTAGCATCCATCCCAAAGCTCGTTATTATTGCGCACCATACGGTTAATGGTGATATCGGAAAAGTATGGAAGGAGCTTGGCCAGGGCTGCGGGCAGGCGCTCCCAAGCCCCCTGGCGCAGGATCTTTTCCATTTCGTCGGCTGACGGCGTCACCCACAACCAATCCTGGCGGAAACGATCGGCCTTGAGATAGTAATCGCGCTTTTCCCAGGCGGCGGTCGTCTGCTCGATGCCGTCGTCGATTTCGCGCAGAGAGAACACGATCAGCGCGGCCAAGTCTCTGGCTTCCTCATCCAGATCTCCCTTGGCCATCAAACGGCGCAGCGCCTCGGCGATTGTGCGGCGCAACCGCTGCCGCTGCGTCCCCACGTTGTCCGCATTGACCACACGACTCATCGGATATAGACACTCCCAAAATAGATGCAACGACCGTTAAACGATAGTCTGGCACCATTATACCACAAGTCGTGTGCAACCCGTCATTGGTTACTGCAGGTATTTCTTGAACCAGTCGGTCGCGAGCCGGGCGACCTCTTCCAGCGCTCCGGGTTCCTCAAACAGGTGAGTGGCCCCCGGCACGATCACCAGGTCCTTCTCCGTCTGCAGCAGATCAAAGGCCATCCGGTTCAGCTCGAGCACCTGCCAATCCAGCTCGCCCACAATGAGCAATGTCGGCGCCGTCACCCGGTCGAGATAGCCCTCGGCCAGGTCGGGCCGGCCCCCGCGTGAGACGATGGCGCTGATTTCGGGCCCCTTTTCCGCCGCCGCCTGTAGCGCGGCCGCTGCCCCGGTCGAAGCGCCGAAATAGCCCAGGCGCATTGGCCCCGGCAGCTCCTGAGCCCGCAGCCACTCGGTCGCAGAGCCCAGGCGCCGGCTCAGAAGGTCTATATCGAAAACCAGGGAACGGTTCAACGCCTCGTCTTCGGTCAGCAGATCGAAGAGCAGCGTGCCCACACCTGCCCGCTGCAGCACCTGCGCCACAAACTGGTTACGTGGGCTCAAGCGGCTCGATCCAGAGCCATGGGCGAAAAGCACAATGCCCGTCGTCTCCGGCGGGATGGTCAGCTCTCCCTCCAATCGCAGCGCCCCTATCGGGATCTGCACCGGATGCGCGCCCACCGCATGACTAACCTTTTCCATTACCCCTCCTTCCAGGCGCTTGATGTATGCTCACAGGGCTCAGCAACAGTTGGGCCAGGCCTGCCTACTGGACGAGGAACGCACGGATTACCCCCACATATTCCTCTGTTCTGGTGAGCCAGGGGGTGGGGCCTCCCTGCGGAAAGGTGTGTACCTGCGCTCCCGGGTAGAGCGTGCGCAGGGCTGCCTGCTCGGCGGGCTGAATCACATCGGGCACCGATTCCAGAATGAGCACGCGCCCCGGCCAGTGCGCTACGTCATCCGGCGAAAAGCGGTAGCGGCGGCCCAGGTCCAGGGCCACCTGGAAATGGCTGAGCACATCGGCCTTGCGCAGGCGGCAGGTGAGCAGCTCCTCGATAAAAGCCTGCCAGAATGGCTGCTCCGCTCCCGCTGTGATCAGCCGGCCGAAGAGGGGTGTAATGAGGCGCCGCAGCGCTCCATAGGGCAGCAGGCGCAGCAGGGTGATGAGTGATGGCAGCGTGCGCACCTCATCCCGGGTTGGCGGCAGGCCGGTATTGGCCAGTAACAGGTGGCTCACCCGCGTGGGGTAGCGGCATCGGAAGCTCTGGGCGATCATTCCGCCATAGGAAGCGCCATAAACGGCGGCCTGCGCTGCTCCCTCGGCGTCGAGGATGGCGGCCAGACCGTCGAGAAGTGCATCCAGTCTGCGGGCCGGGGGATAGCTCGGCGCCAGGACGCGGAAATCCGCCTCCAGGGCGCTGATGAGGGGGAACGCCGCCTCGGCCATGCGCAGCCCTCCGGGCAAGACGAGCAGGTGCCGGGCGCCGTAGCCGCTCGCCAGATACTGCCAGCTCAGGCCCGCCGCCTGCAATGACCGCGGAGAGTGGGTGGCCCGGAAGCGCAAGAGCCGGGCATACTGTTCGGGGGGCACATCGCGGTAGAGACGGGCGCAGTTCTTTCGCTTCATGGCTGCTGGTTCCCCTTCCGGCTCGTCAAATGGGCTGGCCCTATGATAGTGCGCTTGCCCCCCGGATACAAGCGCGACTCGCCCGCAAGCTGTTCTTGACAATCTTGCTCCCTCTGAGTACAATGCTCGCCAATCGAATAAGGAATTGACCGACTCTTATCTAGAGGGGTGGAGGGACCGGCCCTGAGAAACCCCGGCAACCAAATCCAGCCAGGCTGGTTATGGTGCCAATTCCGGCAGATGTTTATGCCCGCGAGTGTGGGGTGCATCTGAAAGATGAGAGAGGAGCAAACAGTCTTCTCTCCCGTCAGGGAGTTTTTTTTTGGCTCTTTCAGATAGGAGGCCCCGGTGCGGACCATTGAGTGGCACGATGGGGTGGTGAGCCTGATTGACCAGCGGTTGCTGCCCCACCAGGAAGTTTGGCGGCATTATCGCGATTACCGCGATGTGGCGCGCGCGATCGTTGAGATGGAGATTCGTGGGGCCCCGGCGATCGGCGCGGCAGCGGCCTATGGTGTGGCCCTTGCGGCCCTGCAGAGCCCGGCCACAACCCCCGATGCTCTGCGCGCCGACCTGGATGAGGCCATGCGTACCCTCGCTGGCACCCGGCCTACGGCGGTGAACCTCTTCTGGGCCATCGAACGTATGCGCCACAAAGCTGAGGCGGCCCTGCCGGCTGGGATCGAGGTTACCCGCCAGGCCCTGGTGGCGGAAGCGATTGCCATCGCCGATGAGGATGTGGAGACCAACCGCCGCATGGCGCAGTTCGGCCAGGAAGTGGTGGCCGATGGTATGAACTTGCTAACCCACTGCAATGCCGGCGCGCTGGCGACCGTCGACATCGGCACGACCCTGGGCGTGATCAGGGCTGCCTTTGATGCGGGCAAGCACATCCACGTTTTTGTCGACGAAACCCGTCCCTTCCTGCAGGGCGCCCGCCTCACCGCGTGGGAGCTGATGCGTTGGGGCGTCCCCATGACCCTGATTACCGATAACATGGCCGGGCATTTCATCTCCCGCGGTCGGGTGGACCTCATTGTCGTCGGCGCCGACCGCATCGCCGCCAACGGCGACACGGCCAACAAAATCGGCACCTACACCCTGGGGGTGCTGGCCCATGAGAACGGTGTTCCCTTTTATGTCGTCGCCCCCACCTCCACGGTGGATCTGCAGCTCGCCACTGGCGCCGATATCCCGATCGAAGAGCGCAATCCGCGCGAGGTGACCCATATTCGCGACCTGCCAATCGCACCGGAAGGGGTGCATGTAGCCAACCCGGCCTTTGATGTGACCCCGCACCGGTATATCACGGGCATTATTACAGAGAAGGGGATTGTGTACCCGCCGTTTAGCGTGGGGCTCAATCGGATGATAAATAAACCGTAATAAGGTAAGTCATGGTTTCCGTGCGCCTGATGCTTCGCGTAGGGTTCGCTGAGAGAGCAGCCTGAAGGGCATACATGCCCTGGAATAGTAACTTTACGCATTACTTATTACGGAAGGAAGGGAGCAACCATGACCCGCTTTGCGCCCGACTGGCTGCCGTTAGGTATGGGCAGCGTGCCCTACACTAACCCCAATCAAGCCTGGTCGTCGGTGCTGCGGAGTTTTCCGCAGACGCCCTTCTGGCCGCAGCTCCCTCGTCGCTCCTATCTGGAGAACATGTACGTGCAGTTCAGTGAGGCCTTTCCTGGCGTTGTGTTGGAGGACCGGCACATTTATGTCGATCGCCGCCAGGACCTCGACCCGGGGTTAGAGCGCCTCTACCTGGCTTACCTGGAGGATGACCTCGCCTATGGCGCTATCGGCCCCGATTTCTCGGCCGGCCTGGCCGAGTTGCAGACAGACTCGGTGGTTTTGGGCGAGCCTCTGCTGCTCAAGGGGCAGGTTACGGGGCCGATCAGTTGGGGGCTGACGGTCGTCGATCAGAACCGACGCCCTTTGCTCTATGATGAGATCCTGGCTGATGCCATCGCCAAACATCTGCGCCTCAAGGCCACCTGGCAGGAGCGCACACTCGCCAGCCGCGGGACGCGCACGATCATATTCGTAGATGAGCCCTACATGAGCGCTTTTGGCTCGGCCTTTATCTCGCTCAGCCGCGAGCAGGCGTTGCTCTACCTGCATGAGGTGATAGCCGGAATCAGCGGGCTCAAAGGCATCCATTGCTGCGGCAATACCGATTGGGCATTGCTTCTCGACACGCCCATCGACATCCTCAGCCTCGATGCCTACGAGTACGCCCAATCTCTAGCCCTCTACCCGCAGGAAATCACCGCGTTTCTCGAGCGCGGCGGCGCCATCGCCTGGGGCATTGTGCCGGCGGGCGATGCCGCTGGCAGTGAGACGGCCGAACACCTGGTGGAGCGGCTCCATGAGGCCATCGACTCCCTGGCTGCCAAGGGGGTGCCGCGAGAGGCGCTCCTGAGCGCAGGCCTGGTGAGCCCCTCCTGCGGGTGTGGGTCCCTGGAGCCTGCCCTGGCCGAGCGCGTGCTCGAGCTCACGGCGCAAGTCTCTGCACTCATGCGTCAGAAATATGTTACTGCGGAGGTACAGTCAGTGTGAGTATCCTGGTCGTAGGCTCGGTGGCCCTCGATGCCATCGAGACGCCGTTTGGCAGTGTGCGCGAGGCCCTGGGGGGCGCCGCTACCTACTTTTCTGTCGTGGCCAGCCTCTACGACCGGGTTAACCTGGTCGGTGTCGTGGGCGCCGATTTCCCGCCAGAGCATATCAAGTTTCTGCGCAGCCGCAATGTGGACCTGCGCGGCTTGCAGATGGTTGCCGGGCGCACCTTTCGCTGGGCCGGCCGCTATGACTATGACCTGAACACAGCGCATACCCTGGTGACCGAGTTGAACGTCTTTGCCGATTTTCACCCTCAGCTCCCTGCCGGCTATGGCGACTCTGAATATGTCTTCCTGGCCAATATCGATCCCGACCTGCAGCTCGATGTGTTGAACCAGGTCTCGGGGCGCCCCAGGCTTATTGCGCTCGACACGATGAACTTTTGGATCGCGAGCAAGCGCGATACGCTCACAGAGGCCATCCGGCGTGTTGACGTGGTGCTGATGAACGAAGCCGAAGTGCGGCAATACACGGGGACCTTTAACCTGATCCAGGCGGCGCGCCAGATCCTGGCCTTGGGGCCGCGGGCGCTGATCGTCAAAAAGGGCGAGTATGGGGCCGTGCTCTTTTGCCGCGATTGCGACCCCACCGAGGGCTATTTCTTTGCCCCCGCTTATCCACTCGAATGCCTCGCCGACCCGACGGGGGCGGGCGATACGTTTGCAGGGGGCTTGGTGGGCTATCTGGCTCACGCTGGCGAGGTCACGGATGCGACCATCCGCCAGGGCATCGTGCACGGCAGTGTGGCGGCCTCTTTCACGGTGGAGGATTTCAGCGTCAACCGTCTGCGCAGCCTGACCATGGCCGATATTCGCCGGCGCTACGAGGCTTTTAAGCATTTCACTACCTTTGAGGCGGCCTGCCCCTGGCTCGACAGCTGTGAGCGCTTGCGGGGGGCTGGCAACTCTTAAGGGCGTCTGGCACAACTTGTGCTCGCTTTCAGCGTTCTAGTTAGGGGCTGTGGTTGATGGCCGTCACTGAAACCTGACCGCGCTGTCGTCTGTCCAAGATCGATCAAGCGTATCCGGTAGGCTATATCGTTGGAGCTGAAAGCCGCTCGTTGTTGGCTGATAGCTCATTGAAGGAGAAACATCATGAGCCTGAGCTGCCTTACTTCGCCCAAATATGTATTCACCTCCGAATCGGTCACGGAGGGCCATCCAGACAAGCTCTGTGACCAGATCGCGGATGCCATCCTTGACGCCATCATGGCACAGGATCCTTATGGCCGGGTGGCCTGCGAAGCCTCTGCCACGACCGGCCTGGTGGTGGTGATGGGTGAGATCACCACCCAATGCTATGTCGATATGCCGGCCGTGATCCGCAAGACGGTGGAGGAGATCGGTTATACCCGGGCCAAGTACGGCTTTGACAGCCAGACCTGCGGTGTGATCACATCGATCAAGGAGCAGTCGCCCGATATCGCCCTCGGCGTCAACCGTGCCCTGGAGGCCAAAGACGGTGAAATGGACGACAAGGCTATCGAGGCCATTGGCGCTGGCGATCAGGGCATGATGCTCGGCTTTGCCTGCACGGAAACGCCCGAGCTCATGCCGATGCCCATCCAGATGGCCCACGCTCTCACCAAGCGCCTGGCCGCTGTACGCAAGGATGGCACGCTGCCCTTCCTGCGCCCCGACGGCAAGTCGCAAGTCACGATCGAATATCAGTACGGCAAGCCGGTGCGGGTGGATACCATCGTCATCTCGACCCAGCATGACCCCAATACCGACCAGGACGAGATCCGCGCCGGCGTCATGGAGCACGTGATCAAGCCGGTCATCTCCCCCGAGCTGCTGGACAAGCGCACCCGCTACTTTATCAACCCCACCGGGCGCTTTGTCGTCGGCGGCCCCATGGGTGATACGGGGCTCACCGGTCGCAAGATCATTGTCGACACCTATGGCGGCATGTGCCCTCATGGCGGTGGCTCCTTCTCTGGCAAGGACCCGACCAAGGTGGACCGCTCGGCCACTTATGCCGCTCGTTATGTGGCCAAGAACCTGGTGGCCGCAGGCCTCGTAGACCGCGTGGAGCTGCAGCTGGCCTATGCCATTGGCGTGGCCCGGCCTGTATCGATGAACATCGAGTGTTTCGGCACCAACCATATCTCACAAGAAAAGATCGAAGAGCTCGTGCGGGCCAATTTCGACCTGCGCCCTGGCGCCATCATCCGCGACCTCAACCTGCGTCGGCCTATCTACCGGCCTACGGCGGCCTATGGTCACTTTGGCCGCACCGATATTGACGCCCCCTGGGAGAAGACCGACAAGGCTGAGAGTCTGCGCCGTCAGGCAGGGCTGTAAGAATCTGATGCGTGAAACGTAAAACGTAAAACGTCAGGTTGCCATTGCAGAGCGCATCGCGGCACGGTAAGTGCTAATCATCTTGGGCCCTTCTCAGAGTAGTATGTGCTTCGCAAACGCAGCCTTGACGTTTCGCGTTTTACGTTTTACGCGTTACGCTCCGAGGTGCCTTTGAGTTCCAAAAGACGCACGTTTATTACCGGTATCGCTGGTTTTGCCGGTAGTCACCTGGCCGAGTATCTGCTAGCAGGAGGCTATGAGGTCTCTGGGGTGACGCTTCCTGCTGGCGGAACCTATAACATTGACCACATCAAGGGACGCATCCGGCTTTACCTGGGCGACCTGGAGGATACGAACTGGGCGCGCAATGTGTTGAGCGAAGTGCGCCCCGATTATGTCTTCCACCTGGCAGCCCAGGCCGCCGTACCCGCCGCCTGGGCTGCCCCGGGCCAGACGCTCGTCAATAATATCTTGAGCGAGCTCAACCTTTTCGAATCGATTCTGGCCCTGGAGATGACGCCGCGTATCCTTACCATCGGCTCGGCCGATGAGTATGGCCTGGTCAAGCCGCAGGAATTGCCCATCCGCGAAGATAACCCCCTGCGCCCCACCAACCCCTATGCCGTGAGCAAGATTGCGCAGGATTACCTGGCCTATCAGTATTTTTTGAGCCACAACCTGCCGATCGTACGCCTGCGTCCCTTTAACCACATTGGCCCCAGGCAGGGACCGGGGTTTGTTGTCGCGGACTTTGCCAAGCAGATTGCCGAAGCGGAGGCCGGCAAAGCGCCCCCAGTGCTGCGTGTGGGCAACCTGACGGCGCGGCGCGATTTCTCAGATGTGCGCGATATTGTGCGTGGCTATGCCCTGGCCCTGGAGCAGGGTGAGCCCGGCGAAGTCTATAACCTGGGCAGCGAGCAGGCCCATTCCATCCAGCAAGTGCTCGATATCCTGCTTTCTCTGAGCACCATCTCCGTCACTGTCGAGCCCGACCCGGCTCGCATGCGCCCTTCCGACACACCAGAGATCGTGAGCGACTGCAGCAAATTCCGCGCGCGCACCGGCTGGCATACGACCTTTACCCTGGAGGCCAGCTTGCACGACGTCCTCGACTATTGGCGCTGGCGGGTGACGACGTAGCTATCAACCCTCAGCTATCAGAGATCAGCCGCGTGTGCGCCATGTCGCACGGGTACGCGCTCTGATAGCTGAAACCTGATAGCTAACCACTGAGTTGTTTTGCCTCCGCGCTCTGTTCGCGGCATAATAGGCAGCATTGGCCTGTTGCACACCAGGCTGATAGCTCATGACTGATAGCCAAAACCACTGATCGCTTTGCAAAGGTAGGACAGATAAGCAGCATGAAAAGGGCTCTCATCACGGGGGTGACCGGCCAGGACGGATCGTACCTGGCCGAGTTCCTGCTCGAAAAGGGATATCAGGTGATCGGCATGGTGCGGCGCTCCAGCACCCTCAACTTTGAGCGCATTCGTCACATCCAGGATCGCATCACCCTGGTCCAGGGTGACCTGCTGGACCAGATGTCGCTGATCGACATCCTGAAGGAGCACCGCCCGCACGAGGTCTATAATCTCGCTGCCCAGTCTTTCGTGCCCACCTCCTGGAAGCAGCCGGTGCTGACGGGAGAGTTCACCGCTCTCGGCGTCACCCGCCTGCTCGATGCCGTGCGCCTGGTGGACCCAGAAATCCGCTTCTACCAGGCTTCTTCCAGTGAGATTTTCGGCAAAGTGCGCGAGGTGCCGCAAAACGAGACAACCCCCTTTTACCCGCGCAGCCCCTATGGTGTAGCCAAAGTCTATGGCCACTGGATCGCCGTCAATTACCGCGAGAGCTATAATCTGTTCGCCTGCTCTGGCATCCTCTTCAACCACGAATCGCCGCGGCGCGGGCTGGAATTCGTCACCCGTAAGGCGACCTATGGCGCCGCACAGATCAAGCTGGGCCTGGCCAAAGAACTGCGCATGGGCAACCTCGACGCCCGCCGCGATTGGGGCTATGCCGGCGATTACGTGCGCGCTATGTGGCTGATGCTGCAGCAGGACCAACCCGATGATTATGTCGTCTCCACTGGGGAAACCCACTCCGTCCGCGAGTGGCTGCAGGAGTGCTTTGGCTACCTCGGCCTCAACTATGAGGATCATGTCGTGAGTGACCCGGCCTTTGTGCGCCCGGCGGAGGTCGATCTGTTGATCGGCGATGCGACCAAGGCGCGCCAGAAGCTCGGCTGGCAGCCGGAGGTTTCTTTCCAGCAGCTCATCCATATGATGGTCGATGCCGATATGGAGCTTTTGCAGCAGGAGATGCGTTACAACGCTGCACGTCACGTCTAGTGCCTTTGCCCTTTGTGGGCGTTCTCAGGTTCAAAGGAGATCCACATGTCCCTACCCATCGAGTGGGAGCGCCGTCTGGACCGCTGGCGGAAGGAACTGCCGCGCCATTTCTACCAACCCCTCGGCCCGGTGGACCTCAGTGGCTTTACCACCTTTGATCAACTGACCCCCGAGCAGGCCCTGCAGCAGGGCAACTTTGAGCCCTTTGTGCCGGGCATGCCCTGGGGCGCCAAGTGGGAGTATGCCTGGTTCAAGGGCGAGCTGACCCTGCCCCCTGCGGCGGCGGGCGCGCGCATTGTGCTCAAGGTCGAGGTCGGCGCCGAGAGCGCCGTGTACATCAACGGCCTGATTGCCGGCGCTCGCGATCACGAGCACCAGGAGATTACCCTCACGCGCAACGGGCGCCCCGGCGAGCGCTACGAGGTGTTGATCGAGGGCTATGGCGGCCACGGACCCATGGTCGAGGGCGGCGGCCCGGTGCCCCCTGAGCGCCCCTCGGTGCCCGAGCCCGGCCCCACCCAGCGCACCTTTGGCGAGACGACCTTTGGCATCTGGCATGAGGATGCCTATCAGCTCTGGGTGGATGTAGAAACCCTCGTCCGCCTGCGCGACGCGCTGGACCCCGAATCGCTGCGCGCCGTCGAGATCGACGCTGCCCTGCGCGATTTCACGACCATCGTCGACTTTGAGCTGCCCCTGGCCGAGCGCCTGGCCACCATGCGCGCCGGCCGTGAGCGCCTGCAGCCCTTGCTGGCCTGCGTCAACGGCTCGACGGCCCCCACCTTCTATGCCATCGGCCACGGCCACCTCGACGTGGCCTGGCTCTGGCCTCTGCAGGAAACTGAGCGCAAGATGGCCCGCACCACGGCCAATCAGATTGCGCTCATGCAGGAATATCCTGATTACAAGTTCATCCAGAGCCAGCCGCACCTTCTGACCATGCTCAGGGCGCGCCAGCCGGAGCTCTATGAGCGCGTCCGCAAGGCCGTCGCCGCCGGGCAGATCGTGCTTGAGGGCGGCATGTGGGTCGAGGCCGACACCAACCTCTCTGGCGGCGAGGCGCTGATCCGCCAGTTCGTGCACGGCAAGCGCTTTTTCCGGGAGGAATTTGGCGTCGAGAGCGAGCTGCTCTGGTTGCCCGATGTGTTCGGCTATTCGGGCGCCATGCCGCAGATCATGCGCGGCTGCGGCGTCAAGTATTTCGGCACCGCCAAGATCTACTGGGCCTATAACGGCGGCGAGCCCTTCCCCTACTCTACCTTCAACTGGCAGGGCATTGATGGCTCGACGGTCATTGCCCACCTCTTCCGCGGCTATGGCAACGCCACCGACCCGGCAACTGTCATTGGCCTGTGGCATGATAAGGTGCATAAGGAAGGCCTCTCTACCGACCTGCTGGTCTTTGGCCACGGTGACGGCGGCGGCGGCCCCACTCGCGACCATTTGGAGTTCCTGCGCCGCCAGCGCGACCTGGAAGGCGCCCCGCGTGTGCGCTTGGCCTCGCCCATCGAGTTCTACCACGATCTGGAGGCCAGGGGCGTCCAACTGCCGACCTATGTGGGCGAGCTCTATTTCCAGGCCCACCGCGGCACCTATACCTCTCAGGCGCACACCAAGAAGAACAACCGCCAGAGTGAGCTGGCCCTGCGCGAGGCCGAGTTCTGGGGCGCTGCGGCGCGCGCTCTGGCCGGCTACTCCTACCCGCGCCCGGCCATCGATGGCGCCTGGCGTACCCTGCTCCTGCATCAGTTCCACGACATCCTGCCCGGCTCCTCGATTCACCGGGTCTATGAAGAGGCCGATATGGCCCACGCTGCCGTGCAGCAGACGGCGCATGAGACGGCCCAGGCCGCCCTCGCCGCCCTGGTGGGGCGCACGCCTGCGGGTAGAGAGCGCCAGCTGCCAACTGGCCTGGCTGATTTGACCGTCTGCAACTCCCTCTCCTGGCCGCGCACTGCGTTGGTGGCGCTGCCGCAGGGCTTCCTGGGCGCCGCTGATGCTCAGGGGCGGCCCCTGCCCGTCCAGGCTGTGGACGGGCAGTTGTGGGCCGAGGTGACCGTGCCAGGCTGCGGCTGGATGACCGTGCGCCCGGCTGAGGCCCCCCAATCGCCCGCCAACAGCCTGCGGGCCGCCACTAACTTGCTGGAGAACGAGCACCTGCGCCTGGAGCTCAACCGCCGCGGCGAGATCGTGAGCCTCTACGATAAGGATGCCGGGCGCGAGCTGGCCGCTGGCCTCTGCAACAGCTTCCACCTGTACAAGGATGTGCCGGGCTGGTTTGATGCCTGGGACCTGGATTCGAACTACAAGCTGATGCCGGTCGAATTGCCCGAGGAGGCGCAGATCGAAGTCGTCTCCTCCGGCCCGCTGGTGGCTGCCCTGCGGGTGACCCGCAAGCTGCACCACTCGGCCCTTACCCAGGAAATCTCACTGCGCCGGGGCAGCCGCCGGGTCGACTTTGCCACCGCGATCGACTGGCAGGAGTCGCACAAGGTGCTCAAGGTCAACTTCCCGGTGGATATTCACACCAGTGAGGCCCTGCATGAGATCCAGTTCGGCCACATCCGCCGGCCCAACCATGCCTCGCGCCTGCTGGATGAGGACCGCTTCGAAGTGGCCAACCACAAGTGGTCAGCCCTCACCGAGGAGAACCGTGGCTTTGCCGTGCTCAATGACTGCAAGTATGGCGTCAACGTCGAGGGCAACTCGATCAACCTGACCCTCCTCAAGTCGGCCCTGGCGCCCGATATGACAGCTGACAAAGGGCTGCAGACCTTTACCTACGCCCTCTATGCCTGGAACGGGCCTTTTGTGGAGGGCGGCGTGGTGCGCGCGGCCTATGACCTCAATTGCCCCGTCCTCACGACGCCGGGCGTGGGCGCCATGCCAGAGGGCTCGCTCTTCCAGGTCGATGCCGCTAACGTGATCATCGAGACGGTCAAGCCTGCTGAGGATGGCTCTACCGATGTGGTGGTGCGCCTGTATGAGGCGTTGCGCGCAAGCGCCCGCTGTACCTTGAGCACCGCTTTGCCCATCGCCAGCGCCGCCGAGACGAACATGCTCGAAGAGATCCAGCGCGAGCTGACCGTATCTGGGCAGAGCATGGTCCTGGATTTCCGCCCGTTCGAGATCAAGACCATCCGCTTGCGGATAAAGTAGTAAGAGTGCCTAACAAAACCTGTGGTGCAGATGGCGCTACATGCAGCGCCCATCCCCCCGGCCCCCTTCCCGCAGGGCGGGAGACCCCTCATTTCGCCGGCATTGTGGGCGGCGATGATGGCCAATGGAGTGAGCCAACGACAGGCCCCGTAGGGACCTGGCACGAAGGATGGATGCAGAGATGACAATGAAAAGCCACGATCGCTCGCGGGCGCTGCTGCGCGAGGCGCAGCGGGTCATACCCGGCGGTGTGAACAGCCCGGTGCGCGCTTTTCGTGCGGTAGGGGGGAGCCCACTGTTCATCGAGAGGGGCGAGGGGCCCTATCTCGTTGATGCCGATGGGCACCGTTACATCGACTATGTGCTGTCGTGGGGGCCGCTGATCCTGGGGCACGCGCACCCGGCGGTGACAGCGGCGCTGCGCGAGGCGCTGGAGCGAGGGACGAGCTATGGCGCGCCCACCCGCCTGGAGACCGATCTGGCGCGGCAGATTATCGCTCTGATGCCGGGCATCGAGATGGTGCGTTTCGTCAACTCAGGCACCGAGGCGACGATGAGCGCCCTGCGCCTGGCGCGCGCCTATACGGGGCGCTGCAAGATCGTCAAGTTCGAGGGCTGCTACCACGGCCATGCCGATGCCTTGCTGGCGCAGGCTGGCTCTGGGGTGGCCACCCTCTGCCTGCCCGACTCGCCCGGCGTGCCTGCCGGGGTGACGGCTGATACCCTCATCCTGCCCTACAACGATCTGGGCGCTGTGGAGGCGCTCTTTGCGCAGCGGGGAGAGGAGATCGCCGCTATCATCGTCGAGCCTGTGGCGGGCAACATGGGCGTGGTGTTGCCGCAACCCGGCTTTCTGCCCGGCCTGCGCCGACTCACGCGTGACTATGGGGCGCTGCTCATCTTTGACGAAGTGATGACCGGCTTCCGGGTGGCGCTGGGCGGCGCGCAGGCGCTCTACGGCGTGGACCCCGACCTGACGACGCTGGGCAAAGTGATCGGCGGAGGGCTGCCGGTGGGAGCCTATGCGGGCAAGCGGGCCATCATGGAGCAGGTCGCCCCGGCTGGGCCCATGTATCAGGCGGGGACGCTGGCAGGCAACCCCCTGGCTATGGCCGCCGGCTTGGCCACGCTGCGCGAGTTGGCGCGACCAGGCGTCTTTGACGGCATCGCCGAGCGGACACGCCGCCTTTGCTCTGGCCTGGGCGAGGTTGCCCGCGCGGCTGGCGTGTCCCTGCAGCAGAGCTGCGCTGGCACGATGTTCTGCCATTTCTTCTCACCCGAGCCAATCACCGACTATACCACGGCCCGACGGAGCGATACAGCGCTCTTTGCGCGCTTTTTCCAGGGGATGCTCGAAGGGGGCGTGTATCTGGCGCCATCGCAGTTCGAGGCGGGGTTTATGAGCGCGGTCCACGACGACAATGTTGTGGTAGAGACGGTGGCTGCGGCCGAAAAGGCGCTGCACGCACTGTAAAGTCTGGCAGCGATGAACAAGCAGTCCGTTGCGCTGCCCCCCCGCAGCCTCCTTTGCTGTAAACCGATGGCCTCGCCGGGGCTGCCGATGCGTAAGGCCGCCAGTTTGGGCTGGCGGCCCTCGAGGCCCTGCTGCGCACGAGCAGGCAGGCTGCTGCGTAGGACGTCTGCCGGCTGGCCTTAGGTCCTGCGTGCCCACTGCGGCTCCACGCCGCCTCACGGCGACGTCCTGCTCGTGGCTATCCGGGCAGAATGAGGGTATAGCAGAGCGGCAGCCCAGCACTCGCACCTAAAGACCGGCTGACAGCTTCGCTATCTCGCTGCGATAGCTCTGCTCAACCCTCTGTTGTGCGTCGCGCAGGTAACGCCGTGCAAAGGCGATCAGCACCCTGTACGCATTATCAAGAGGGCGCGGCCCCGGGTCCCACAGATCCCAGCCAAAGTCGACATAATAGGCGCGCGTGCCGTCGGTTCTCATGTCATGGATGAAGCTCAGCGTTGGGAAGCCCTTGGCATCGAGGACTGCTGCGGCATGGATGATATCGTCGAGAACGCCCGGCGTGATACGCCCGCTTTGAGCGGCCTCCGGCTCGATGGCATACGGTATGTACTGCTCGTTAATGCACATATCGGCCACTGAGTACAGCTCGGGCGCAGGGATGCTCCAGGCCGCGAGCAGCGCCCGCCGGTGCAGCATTCGGCTGAGGGTTATGTGGCCGCGGATGATGGCTTTGGACACGAATGGACGTGTGACGCGCTGGCCATGGCTCTCGATGATTAGCTGGGCCGCTGCGACATAGACTTCGTCGCCCCCTCGCTGGTAATCGTGCCATTCTTCAAAGGAGAGCAGCCGTTCCCCTTCCCTGACAACGCCAAGCTGCGCCAAAGCAGTGCATAGCCTCTGCTCGTAGGTCTCGCTTTGCCCCTCAGTCAGAGGCACCGTCTTTACCAGGTAATCGGCAAAGCTCCCTGCTCGGACGATTTCCATGTCCTCACATACGTTCCAGAGCGGATAAGCCTACTCGATATCTTCCCGCATTTCATTGATGAGGTACTTGGCCGCCACGGTCTCAACTCTACAATGCGCGGGCTGGCCGGCGGAGATCAGGCGCAGCGCTTCCAGATCGGATGCCCAGGCAACATCGCCCTTGGCCAGCAGGCAAACAGAACCCGGCTCATATGCCGGATAGAGCCGGCCGCCCTTGAAGAAGAAATCGGCGTCGCTGACCTCTGTGGCGTAGGTGCGCATGAAAGGCGGGATGTCATTGGGTCTGAACCAGAGCTTGATCTCACGTTCTGCATCGCTCGCGTTGGCCGATGCATGGATGAGGTTATCAAGGCGCTCGCCAACAACCTTCCCCGACGCATCTTTCAGAGGGACGACCGTGCCGAGGGCGCGTATACAGCCCGGCTTCGTTTCACGGGCGACGTGGGGATTGGTCGGCCCGGCAATCGTGCGGATCTTTTGTACGACGTCAGGGCCCTGGTAGACCAGCGCGATCACCCGGCGCTTGTGCGGCTCGTCGGGATAGTGGGCATAGCCCATGATGTATTGCAGGAGGGGCTCGTAGAACACCTTGCCCGCGTGCTCCGCATAGTGCTCCGCGGCCAACATCCGACTGACGTGCACGATCTTTGCCCCGGCAAACCGTAAGCCGGTATGAAACTCAGCCAACTGCGAAAGAACATAACCGGTCAATGAGTTCTTGAGGGCATCCGGCTTGATAAGCACCAGCGACTGTTCCAGTTCATTGCCATCCATGGCAGGGTTCCCTTTCTTTGGATACCAGTGGTATGGGGTGGAACGAGGGGACACGTCCACAGCCTGCCCATGGCCCTAAAGTCATGAGGCGGCTGTGGTTGCGCAAAGAGCGTACACCACATGCCTCTGCCTGTCAAAACCCTCGCCAGACCTGTCACAGATCTCCCTGCCAGGATACCAATCGGCAAAAACTCGCTGGTTGCCCTGCCGGGTCTTGAGCTCTGCAGCCGCCCGGCATTGGACCTTTGGGTGTGGGGTGGGGTCTGTTTGGCCGCTCTACAGTGCGGCCAAACAGACCCCACCCCACACCCAAAAAGGAGGCTGCCGGTTAGAGGCGAGGCAAATTGCCCGGCGTCTGCCCTATGATGTCGTGGTCGAGCCCTTGCTCGTGAGCGCAGCCGCTGTGGCCTCGCCCAGGGGGCGCAGGAACTGCTCGAACTCCATGGGGAAGATGAGCTTGCTGGATTGGCTCGAGCCGACGGCGCGCAGGGCGTCCAGGTATTGCAGGCTCATGGTGCGCGGGTCGACCGACTTGGCCGCGTTGTTGATCGTGCTCAGGGCCAGGGCATAGCCTTCGGCGCGCAGGATTTGCGCCTGCCGGTCACCCTCGGCGCGGAGGATAGTCGCCTGCTTTTCGCCTTCGGCGATGGTGATGGCCGCCTGGCGGGTGCCCTCGGCCTCGGTGACCGTGGCGCGGCGGGTGCGCTCGGCCGACATCTGCCGGGTCATAGCCTCTGAGATTTCCCTTGGCGGCACGACCTCGCGGATCTCCACCGCCGTGACTTTGACGCCCCAGCGCTCGGTTACCTCATCTAGCTTGTAGCGCAGCTGCTGGTTGATGTGCTCGCGCTG
>DAOTVS010000125.1:0-3682 GCA_034436375.1 Anaerolineae bacterium
AACGGGGCCGTAGCACAATCATGCACGGCCCCGTCGCTTTGCTTAACGGAGATTATAGCAGAGGGCATGCCGCCGTCAAGCCCGCTTCTCGCTCATCCGGAAGTGCACATAACCACTGCGCAAGGACTGGCATTTGCGGCTGGGGGGAGGCGAACTTGCTGGCCATGACCGGTGCGACGATGCCCCCACGCCCAACTGGATGCGGCATTGAACCCGGGCTGAGCAGTGATCTGTCTTCAGCAATAGCCCTTTATGCAAACTGAGGCAGGTGCGGCGCGTGGGCTTTGAGCAGCTCGTCGAGCAGCTTGCCCGCCTCTTCGGGCGTGAGCGCCATGGCGACCTGCGGGTCCGCCAGGAAAGCCTGCAGGGCCAGCTTGCGGTCGCCGGAGAGCGCGGCCTGCACCGTCAGCTCCTGCGCCGTAATGTGCAGACGCAGCATGGCAGCCACCGGTTCGGGCAGGGGACCCACATGCAGCGGCTGGATGCCGTAGCTCCCCACCAGCGAGGAGACTTCGACAATGGCGTCGTAGGGCAGGTTGTCGATGGCGCCACGGTTGGGCACATTGACCACGTGCACCTCGTTCCTGCCGCGGATGAGCGCCTCCATGATGTCAACCACCTGGACGGCCTCATCTTTGGGCAGCACATCGGTCGAGAACGCCTGCTCGCCACGGGCCAGGCGGCCGGCCAGGTCCTCCCAACGCTGGGCGCGGGCGCGCTCGCCCACCATGTCGTGCACCGCATTGGCGTAGCGCGTCTTGAGCCCCTGCAGGCGGCCCCGGTAGGGTTCATCGAGGCGGGTGAATTGGGGATAGAACTCGGTCCAGTGCGTCCAGCAATAGGGCAGGATGTTATAGGTCTCCAGGCCCCACTTGACCACTGGCTGGGTCGCGGCGGCCCGAATGAGCGGGAAAGCGTCGCGCCCATCCTTGAGCTTGAGCTGCAGGATGGCTGCGCAGTGGTTCAGCCCGGCCGACGGCGCGGGCATCGCCAGGTCCTCGGCGGCCACGCCGCCATAGTTAGCCAAATAGTCGGGCCGCCGGGGCACACTGGAGCAGGTGCACAGGCCCGCCGTCTTGATGCGGGTGGCGCGGTTGACGGCGATACAGTTAGAGGTCAGCGGGTTGGAATAGTTGAACAGCCAGGCGCCCGGTGAGACCGCCTCCAGGTCCCTGGCCACGCTCACCAGCACCGGGATGTGCCGGAAAGCGCGCATGATGCCGCCGGGGCCGATCGAGTCGGCGATGGGCATATAGACGCCATAGGTCGCCGGGATCTCGATATCCCGCTCCCAGGCATCCATGCCGCCGACCGAGATGGCCGTGATCACAAAATCCGCCCCCGTCAGAGCGGCGCGCTGATCGGTCGTGCTCTCCACCTGCAGGTCGGCCCCCAAGCTCGCCACCAGCTGGCGCGAGAGGGTATCCATCACCTGCAGGCGGCGGGCATCCACATCCATGAGCACGACAGTGCTGCCGCGCAGGGCCTCGGAACCGATGAAAAGCTGCATGAGCTGGGGCGTAAAGGTGCTCGAGCCCCCACCGATGATGGTGATGCGTTTGGACATGGAAGCGACCTCCCCATAGAGTCAGGAAAGAGCCTGGATTAGGCAACGAGTGATACGCCAAGCTATTTTGTTGTACCTGTCAGTTGCCTGTGGTATACTATACTTGTGGGTATGTAACCACAGGAGGATAGAATGTACACCACCAGGGTTTCAACCAAGGGTTGGGTGGTTATCCCCAAGGACCTGCGTGAGAAACACGGGCTGAAGGAGGGGAGCCGGGTGCAAGTCGTAGAATACGGCCACGTGCTCGCGCTCGTGCCCCTGCCCGATGACCCTGTGCTGGCCCTGTATGGTATGCTTCAGGGAGGGCCATCTCTGACGGACGACCTGCTGGCCGAACATGCCCAGGAACGGGCGCAGGAGGAAGCCGATGGGCCCCGATCACGTCCTCGATAGCTTTGCCCTCCTGGTGCTGCTGCAGAAAGAGCCGGGAAGTGAGGATGTGCTCCGTCTGTTGCGCGAGGCCCAGACGGGGGCAGGCCGCATGCTGATGACCTGGGTCAATGTCGGCGAGGTAGCATACATCATCCACCGTCGCTGGGGTCAGGACCGGGTCCACCAGGTGCTGGCCAACCTGGAAGCGGCCGGCATTGCCATCGTGCCCGTTGGGCGGGATCTGGCCCTGCAGGCAACGGCCATCAAGGCCACACATGCGATCGCTTTTGCTGATGCGGTGGCCGCGGCTTTGGCGCTGACCGAGCAGGCTGTGTTGGTGACCGGCGTCCCCGAATTCGGCAAACTGGAAGGATCTCTATCCATCCACTGGCTCCCGGCTAGAGAGCCTTTGCAAGGCCATAGACAGGTAGAGCTCTAGACAGACCAGAGTCTGAGCGGCGCTTTATCCCTCCATAGAGACACTTGCCTCCCCGGGCCTCACCAGGGCAGGCCACAACAGTCGACAGGGCCCTCCGGCCATGTGTGGTCCCCACAGGGCCGGATCATAGCCGGCTTGGGATAGGTGACCTTGCCCGCAGGTTGGTCAAACTGGACGGGCGCTGCCACTCTCTGCCAGCCCAGGCGGCTGTAGAAGGCCTCCATTTCGGGCTCGCAGAACAAAAAGCCGAACTGGGCGCCCAGATCCTGGCCCATATAACGGATGGCCTCATCCAACGCCGTGCGGGCACAGCCCTGCCGGCGATAGGCGCGCAGCGTGCCCACATTGCCCACGCCACCGACCACCACCGGCCGCCCACCCACCTTGACCCGGCGCACGACGATGCCCAACGTGCTGACCAGGGCGCCATCGAGCTTGACCAGGACCCGGTAGGGATAATCGGTGAACCAGACGTACTCATCAGGGGGCATCTCGCTCACCGACTGGCGATCGACCTCCTCGACCTGCCGGCGGTCATCCGCAGAGAGATCCGCGAGCGCCCGCGATTCCACCAGCATGAGACTCCTCCCGTGCCGTGTCAATGCTCGAGATCGTAATGCCTGTAGACCGCGCGCCAGACGATGCGCCTGACCTGGATGTTCCTGACCTGGATGTGGCTGCTGCAGGCCTCGAACCCTACCCGGGCGAAACGCCTGTTGTCGATGGGGCGGGGATCCATCAATTCGAGGGCCAGCCAGCCATCGATAAAGATGAAGCAGTGCCCATCGATGCTGCCGCCCTGGATACGATAGATGCGGCCAGGCTCGAAACCGAACAGAGGGATAGCGGCATTCAGCCTGTAATCCGGGGACCTCTCCAGCCCCACCTTCTCTTCGCCCCAGGCCTGCAAGCCGCCGATATAGGCCGTGCCGCGCCGATCTGCCGCCCAATCCCAGCCGACATTCCACATAAAGTGAAGGCCATGTCTGTAGGGCGCGACAGTCCGGGCCTCGAAATCGACCAGCACGTTCCCGGGGTAATGGCCCGGGAGCAGGGCCACTGCTGAGGTCGCCACGGAGCTGCGGCCAGTGAGCCAGCCATTCTCAACCAGCCACTCGCCGCCATGAATCTGCCAGCTCTCGACCAAGGCTTCCTGGGAAAGGGGCTCGGCAAACAGGACCTCGGAACCCCCCAGGTCAATCTCTTTGCCGATGAGCTGCAACACATCCGCTGTCATGGGGACCTTTCCTTCCAGGGTAACCGGCTACCAGGCACACCTCAGATGCCCCGCGCCGCGCTCA
>DAOTVS010000126.1:0-3337 GCA_034436375.1 Anaerolineae bacterium
CGCTGCTCTCCCTGGGCATCGGCGGCTACGGCGTGCAGCCGTGCCCTGGCACGTGCTCCTCGGCACACTGCAGCTGCGCCAGCCCCCTTTTCCAGGAGACTCAATACTCGCCGGCACAATCGCGACAGAATCTGGCGAGGCCGTGTGTTATACTGACCTTACAGTTCTTCGCCTTGACTGCCAAGGAGGCCCACTATGACCATAAACCGTCGCGCTTTCTTGCGCACGCTGCTGCCGACGTTGCTCGTCCCTGTGCTCCCTCCTGCCACGCCGCCCGTGCGTTTGCTCTCGCTCGGTCGGTTCTCCATCGCCGGTTTCCGCTACTATGAAGGGCTTGAGCAGGTGGCCAGCATGCGCACAGGAGAGGCCTTGGCGCTCCGACCTGAGCCCACCAATCCCTATGACGAATGCGCCATCGAGATTTACCGCGGTCAGGCCAAGTTGGGCTATGTGCCCCGCCAAGAGAACGCCGCCATCTTCCGCCTGCTGCAGCAAAACGCGCCCGTGACATGTCGGGTGACGGCCGTACAGCCGGAAGCAAAGCCATGGGAGATGGTGGAAGTGGAGGTAGGGCTCGCGGTGTGATCGCGCAAGGGCCGGTCGCATAGCCCCGACCGTGATAGTCGAAATTGGAGTCATAGCCGAGGTTGAGCTCGTGGCGCTCTGGATCGCCCTGCGGGTTGAGCGCCACGAACCCGATCAGGCGGCCCGAGTTCTTCGAGCAGACGGCCGGGAACGAGTCCCCGCCAGCGAACCACGCAGCCGCCTGTTGGACCTCCTCGAGCGCGGTGGGCCAGGCCTGGTCACAGGCCGTTAGCTCCGAGGCCTGGTATTGGAGGATCATCTCGTGCAGCGCCGGCCAGTCGCCGGGGTCGAAATTGCGGATGACCAACCGTTCCGTCCAGATCGCGGTGACCATGGTGCCTCCTCTGCCAGCTTGTAGGGACGGCATGTGACCGCAGATGAACGCTGATGAACGCAGATGGTTGGGTAGACTTCAAGTCTTGGAGACTTTGGAAGTCTGGTTGAGCACCGAATCAGCGTCCATCTGCGTTTATCTGCGGTTACATACCGCCCTCCGCGCTCTCCGCATGATAGCATGATCGGGTAGCGAGTCAACACGCGGGTTGTGCCCGGGCGTACGATCGGGGTTATAATGGGGGCCGCTGCACGTTGTACTTGTGACAAGGATAGGTGCCATGGATCAAGGCACATTGGTCGCTCAGCTGCACGCGCTGGGCCTGCAGCGCGGCGACACGGTGATGGTGCATTCGTCGTTCAAATCGTTGGGCATCGATGACCCCGAGCTGATCATCGGCGCCCTGCTGCAGGCGCTGGGTGAGATGGGGACGCTGCTGATGCCAGCCCTCTCCTATAACCAGACGCCCCCCAATGTGCACGATACCCTGCTCACGCCGGTCTGTGTGGGGTTCCTGCCGGAGTACTTTCGCCGCCGTGCGGGGACGGCGCGCAGCCTGCACCCCACACACTCCGTCTGCGGCGTCGGCGCCCGCGTGCACGACTGGCTCGCTGACCACATCGAGGACCACACCCCCTGCGGGCCGCACTCGCCTTTCTACAAGCTGCTCTACCGCGGGGGCAAGATCCTGATGATCGGCTGCGGGCTGCGGCCCAACACCACCATGCACGCGGTCGAGGAGCACGTGCGGCCGCCCTACCTCTTCGGCGGGCCGTGTACCTACACCATCACCGATGCCACGCGCCGCACGTTTACGAAGGAGTACATCCGCCACGGCTTTCTCGGATGGCGCCAGCGCTACGATCGCATAGAGGGCTTGCTGAGTGACGGGGCCCTGGTGAGCGGGCCGCTGGGGAACGCACAGGCCTACCTCATTCGGGCCGGGGAGATGCTCGAAGCGGCGCTGGGCCGCCTGCAGGCCGATCCGTGGTATTTCGTGGAGAGACGGGATGCGTGATGCGTAGGATCGGTATGGCTCGTAATTAGTAATAGAGTAATACGTAAGGTCGCTGTTGCGAAGCATCCGCTGCTTCTCGCGGCGTTGGCCCTGACGATACTGACGGGGAGCACCGGATATGCCGAAATGGCGACCTTACGTATTACTCTATTACTAATTACTACGCTAGCTTCGTGCCCTGCCGAAAAGCCTGCCCAGGCTAAAGCCGCCGCCCTGATCAGGCTTGCTGGATGCTGTATCGGCGCCGGCCGCCTTGATGACCGCGTCGGCAGTGACGGCGCCTTTTTGCAGGGCGGCAATGATCTCCTGCAGCGCCATTTCCTTCTTGATGAACAGCCCGTTGGCGGCATAGCTCTTACGCTCGGCCTCGAGCACGCCCAGAACGGCTGCCCTATCCAATGGCTGTTTGCGGCCAACCAATGCCTTGAGCTCTTTCTGTACACCGACCATGTCTTTCAAAAGCGCAAGGTCGGGGGTTTGGGGCTCTTGCTGTGTGGAAGACATACCGAGATTAACCTTTCCTATGTCTGAGCGCTCCGGCCGCTCGCTGGGCGGTAGAGCGGGCCCTGTGCCGCCACCTTGCTCGAGCGAGCCTGCCTCTATAGCCCTCAGCGGGCCGGACCCCAACATGGTCAGGGAGCGGGACTGCTTGGAGGGAAAAGTCCCTCGAGCCAAGCCGGTGGGGGCGGTCGCAGGGCTTGCGTCTGCGCCGCCGGGAGGATGCGGGCCTGGGTGTTGCCAGTGCAAGAACGCACTGACACCTCCACAGTTTAGGACACGCCATCGCCGAATTAGTTTCGCTTTTGGGGTGCGGATTCGTGCGATATGCGCGAACCCGCAAGCCATTGGGGGGAGGGCGAGGCCCTTTCACCAAGGGCCAAAGAAGGTGCTGTGCCCAATGTACCCCAAACGTCAGAAGGGCTCCATCCCCACGGCCGCCCCGCTCTGCCCGGGCCTGCCGTCCTCCAGGTGGACGACAGCCGGGATCAGCAGGCCGGCGGCGCCGAGGATCAGCAGCGCCAGCCCGGCGATCAGGAGCCAGCCGCTCACGCCCAGGGCATCGGCCACGGGCGCGGCGACGGCCAGGCCGAGGGGCGCGGCGGCGTCGGTGGTGCTGCCCAGCAGGGTGAACACGCGGCCCTGCAGCTCGGGGGCGATGCTGGCCTGCAGGGCAGCACTCAGGGGCCCGTGGGCAAAGGGCATGGCCAGGCCCAGCAGGGCAGCCGCCACCAGGGCCAGGGGAAAGGCGCCCGCCGGCGTCAGGGCCAGGAGTAGGGTGGCCGCCCCGGCCGCGGCCAGGCCGAGGCGCGAGGTGACCATGCGCCGGCGAAAGCCGCCCCAGGCGCTCAGGGCCAGCCCCCCGGCCACATAGCCGCCGCCATAGGCCGAGAGGATCCAGC
>DAOTVS010000127.1:0-3956 GCA_034436375.1 Anaerolineae bacterium
TACCCATGCAGCAAGCCCTCGCTTCCTTTCTGGTGTTGGTACATTCAGAACACGGAGCGAGGCTTGCTGTTTCTCTATCTTCAATTGTTAAATACGGGATATATCATGACCACGGGGCAGCGCGGAAGCTAGCCCTTGAGCGCATCCTGCAGCTTGGATGTGCACAGTTGCTGAGCTTCATCGAGAGCTTGCTTGGGAGTCTTGGTCTTGTGCAGCGTCTCGTCGAGAGCGGAGGTCAGGGTCGTTGTGGCAAAGTCCTCGACGGGAGAGTTCCACATGGGGCAACCCTTCGCCAGATAGTCGACAAAGTATTGGGTGAGCTCGAGGGTGCGATCCTTGCCCAGGAGGTCCACCATCTGGACGTTGATGATGTCCTTGGGGAAATCTTTCCAGGCCGAGAGGTCAGCGGCGCCGTAGGTCAGCCACCGCTCCCAGCCCTTGGTGGCAAACCACTCGCAGAGCAAAAAGGCCTCTGGCGGATGGGCACAGCCCTTGGGCATAGCCCACCAGTTGGGCCACCAGGCCGTTGCAGTGCCCTTGCCGCTGGGCCCAACCGGGTAATCAAAAACCTCAAAGGGTACTTTGATGGGAGCATCAGGGATGGCCCAGAACCCATCGCTTGCCATCGCTGCCAGCTGCATGGCAAAACCGCTGTCGGGGTAGGTGCCAGACCAGTTCCCTGCCGCATTGAACTTTTCGACGTCGCCCTTGTACTGCTCCTCCAGCCACTTGAGCCAGTAATCAAAGACCTCGATGTTCTGGTCGCTGTTAAGGAAGTATTGCTCTTGCGTGGGGTCGTACACGACGCCGCCGTTGAGGGCGCTCCACAGAGGGAACTCCCAGGAGATCCCCGTCCAGGGGGCGAAACCGATCTCCTTGAGGTCGCCACCCTTATAGACGACGAACTCCGCCGACAGGGCTTTCAGGTCATCCCATGTCTTGGGCATATCCTCGCGCTTGATGGAAAGGTTCTTGGCCTTGAGCTTGTCGGTATTGATGAACATTGCGCTGTCAGACGCGGAAGCAGGCAGACCATAGGTCTTGCCCCGCCACTGGCAGCTCCCAATAGGCCCCTCGAAAAAGCTCCCTTGCCTGGCCCACTTGGCCTGCGCCATAAAGTCGTCCATGGCCAACAACGAGCCACGAGCAGCGTACTGGACCGGTGTGCTCCAGAGCGTAGCCGTATCCGGCGGGTTGCCGGCGGCAATACGCGCCAGCAGCACTTGCATAAAGTCGCCGCCGCCCGGAGGGCCTCCAGAGATCTCAAAGTCGACAGTGATGTAAGGGTACATGTCCTCGAACTCTTTGACGACCTCGGGGAAGACTTTTTTGCAGGTATCAGTGGTAAAGGCGCTCCACCAGGAGATGGTGACCTTTTCATGCTCCGGCGCGATAACTGTCTCTTTCTCGGTAACGACCACGGTTTGTTCGACCGGCACTGTCTCCTTGACGACCTTCTCGACCGTCTTGGGGGCACACGCGGCCAGAAGCGTACCGACAGCGGCGAGGCCAGCGCCCTTGAGCAGTTCGCGCCGGCTCAGCTTACGGAAAGACATGGCGTTTTTCTCCTTTACCTGGGCACGCACATACAGAGAGACCGATAGAGCACGATCACGTAGACGGCGGCCACCCCCTCCCCTACCATTGTTCTCAGTAACGACGGAAAAGCCGTTAACTCGTTGCTGTACACGCCTGGCGAGCACATAGACTGCATCTTCCCGTACACCTGGGCGCTTCTGCTCGATTTAGCCCGCCACCGGCAACGTGGCAATGGCCAGCAGAACTTGTGAGGCGCGGCGCCAGGGCGCGCACAAAGGACCGGTCTACGCCAGTCACGCCGGCTGCAAGGCCGGTGCACCGGCCTGTCAGGCGTAGCAGCCAAACTCATCCACGGCGGCAAAGAAAGCGACAACGTTCTCCCAGGGCGTCTCAGGGGGAATAACATGGCTGGGTGCGATAACCAGCCCGCCTCCTTGTCCCAGGGTTGCCAGCCTCTCTTTCACCTCCTGCCGTACATCAGTTGGCGTGCCAAAGGGCAACGTGCTCTGCACTCCGATCGAGCCCCAGAACGCCAGGTCGCCCCCATATTCGCGTTTGAGATGGAGGGGATCATTGCATTCGGGCTGGATCGGCGCCAGCACATCAATCCCGATCTCGATCAGATCAGGGATGACGGGCTCGAAATGGCCATCCGAATCGTACAGCACACGCACCGCGGGATTGGCGCCCTTGGCCGCCTCGACCAGCCGCGCCAGCCGCGGCTTGAGCCACTGGCACCACATGGGCGCACTCATCATCATGCCACGCTGAGTGCCAATGTCGTCGCCGGTGCGGATCAGGTCGGCCCCAGCTTCTGCAAAACGGCGGGCCGAAAAACAGGCGACGTCGGTGACCCGGTCCAGGAGCGCCTCTGCCAAATGTGGGCGCTCCAGCATATCCAGCAGCAGGTTGTCCAGGCCGCGCAGATACCAGGATTGCTCGAAGATCGTCGTCCACTCACTCACAGCCGCCAACTTGAGGCCATGGACGGCAGCGATCCGTTCTTCCAGATCGGCGTGGCGGTAAGCGGCCTGGATGTCGGGCAAAGGGTAGCGCTCAATAGCGGCCACGGAATTGGCATTGCGCAGCGGATGAATCATGTTGGAGAGGTGGAAAAGGTGAGCGGGCTCCCAGGCCACTCCCCACGCGTCAATCTCGGCGCCCGCTGGCAGCTCGCTGTAATAGGCCGCATAGTCGGGATGGGCACATGAAGGGTGAAAGGTTACCCCGCGCATCTCATAGCCGAAGAACTCTGCCGGGTCGTCCGAGCCGGTCTCGTCTCTGAACGTGGCCAGCACCTGCGGAGTGAACTCGGCGTACCTGGGCGCACAGTCGGGCAGCCTGTGGCTGATGGCTGCCACGAACCTCTCTCGTGGGTTCAACGAGTCACCTTCCATGCTCTCACCCAGGTCTCCCGGGTGAGCAGCCGCCGTAGGGATCTGTCCGGCCGCCCTGTCTGCTCATGATATCTACGAACGTCATCCGCAGTTTTGCATGGCCCGCGGGCCATGGCTCACTCAACAGGACTCGGCCGGTTTGCTGATATTGTCCGCCAGAGCACTATCAAGGTGCGCAACCTTCGCCCCCGCCACGGGCGCAACCACCACTTGCGTATCCTGCCTGCTGAGTTCCTCCAGGACATCGGGTGATGTAAGATCATCAGTGACGACGATATCGATATCTGTAGCGGGGACGATCTGCATGAGGAAGACACGGCCGAACTTGGTGTGATCGGCCAGAACAATCACCTGGCGCGAGGCGGCGACGAAAGCACGCTCGACGCCGACCATGCGCCCGGCCTGCAAGTCATTGCTCAATCCTGTGCGAGGATCGATGGCGCGACAACTGAGGAAGAGCTTGTCGATATTGAGGCGCTTGAGGGTTTCTTCGGCGAGGGCGCCGTAAGTGCCCATCTCATCGGCGTTGACCGCACCACCGGCAAAGACAATCTGTACCCCGGGCACACGCAGCAGCTCGTTGAGGACGGTAAAGCTGTTGGTCACTACCTGCAGCAAGCGCCACGCACGGCCGGCGATAGCACGCGCCAATTCCAGCGTCGTCGAGCCCGACTCAATGGCGATCACATCGCCATCGTGCACCAACCCCAAGGCTGCCAGCCCGATGGCACGTTTTTCTTCGGCGCATTCGGCTTGGCGCTGCACAGCCGGAGGCTCGGGGTCCCGCGGCATCAGGCGGCGGGCGCCGCCGCGGATGCGCTGCAGCCGCCCCAACGCGCCCAGCTCGTCCACGTCGCGCCGGATGGTGATCTCGCTCACGCCCAGGTGCGCGGCCAGGTCCGAGACCGAAGCCGTCCCCCGGCGCCACACCTCGGCGACGATCGCATCCTGTCGCTCCGACTTGAGCAACGCACGCCTCCGCTTACCCCGGGTTGCCTGCAACCGGTTGCGACGGCACGA
>DAOTVS010000128.1:0-12305 GCA_034436375.1 Anaerolineae bacterium
AGGCCAATCCTCGGGCATAAAGTCTGGCCCGGTCCCACCAAGGCAGACGCCGGGTCACCTGCTACGCCGCTAACCGGCAGCCTCCTTTGGTTGTGTGGGGTGGGTGTTGCTGTTCCACGGAGCAGCAACACCCACCCCACACGACTAAAGGTCCAAAGCCGGGCGGTTGCGGAGCCCAAAACCCGGCGAGTTTTTACCGATCGATTTCAGCATGGAAATCAGGGCGACAGGCTATGAGCTAAAAGCTGATCGCTGAGAGCTAATAATAGCATAGGCCATAATCGTTGACAAAAGCCATCTTCTGGCATATACTAAACCGTGCTGTGTGTTGCGATCGCCGCGAGCGTTCGGCGTCTGGCCGGTGGGTGAACTGCCGGCACCTCGGGCATAGGGAGCCCGGCACAGCCCTGCAAAGGGCCGCGCTGGAGCTATCAAAGATCTCTCGAGGAGCGAGGACGCGTGCAACGTAAGAAAGACCCGGGCGCCCTGACGATTTTGCTCGTCCCCCATACGAGGCGAGCGCCCGTTAGCCTGCGTATACCTGTCTGGCTGGTGTCCCTCATTTCGGTAATCCTGGTGGCATCTATCACCGCTGCCGCGGTTTTTGCAGTCCAATACATTGGTATGCGGCAGCGTGTGAACACGCTGTTGGCCGAGCAGGCAACTGAGCGAGTGCGGCAGCGGGAGATGAGGGCTACGATCCTGAGCCAGCAGGACGAGGTGCGTAACCTGTCGTTACAGGTCGAGGGGTTCAAATCCGAGTTGCTGAGTGTCCGTCGCCTGAGCGACGAGATTCGCGATATCCTGGGTTTACCGACGCCCACGCCGGCTGCAACCCCTTCGGCGTCGGTCGCGCCAGCAGAGGCACTTTCTGCCGATGCCTCCGGGCGCAGCCAGAGTTGGGGTTGGCGTGATGCCAGCCAACCTTCTTCCAGTGAGCATATGGCACTACGGCCTTCGGCGCGCAGTATGCGTACGGCTGTTGAGCGCGGTCACGAGGTGGTGAGTATGCGCTCGAGTGTGCCAGCGGAGGTGCAGTCGCTGCAGGAATTGCGCGACTTGGTCAGAGAGCGCATGTCACGCCTAGGCAAGAATGACACGGGTGATTCGGCTGCCCTGCAGCGCGATCTCCGTCAATGGGCTATGGCCCCTCACCTCTGGCCAGTCTTCCCGCATCCTATCACCTCGCTCTTCGGCTATCGCGAGATGAATGGCGTCGGAAATTACCACTATGGCCTGGATATGAGCGCCTGGATCGGCACCAAGGTGCACGCTACCAAAGATGGTACGGTGACCACAGCCGAATGGCGCTCCGGTTTTGGCCTGGTGGTGATGATCGATCACGAAGGCGGATACACGACAATCTACGGCCACAATTCGTCTCTGTTAGTGAAAGTGGGCGACAAGGTGAAAGCGGGGGATGTCATTGCCCTCTCCGGCAACTCTGGCTGGTCCACTGGTCCCCACGTTCACTATGAGATACATCTCAACGGTATTCCTGTCGATCCGCTGCGCTATATCGACGGGGAGTAGAAGTACATCCGGAGAGTGGCCAGCTTTTTGGGCGCTAGTGGGTTCCCGCCTGGGCCTGGGGTGACATTCGGTTGCGGCAGAGGTGGCTTAGCCCGTCGGGACCCGTGGGTGGGCCCACTAGCGCGCCTCTTCGGATACGACGCAGCACAGAGCATTCTGGAGAGGGCGCTAGGTGAGGTGGTCCTGTGGCACTGTTTACCAAGGAAAAGGCCCCGATCGCTGCCCCGGGCAAGATCGAGAATGTCCTGGGCGCCGGCACACGGTTTGAAGGCCATGTGGCCGCTGATGGCAATATCCGCGTGGATGGCGTCTTTGAGGGCTCGATTGAAACCGCCGGCAACGTGATTATTGGCGAGCACGCCCGCGTTATGGCCGACATCGTGGCTAATGGGGTGCAGGTTTGGGGCGCAGTGAAGGGCAATATCGCCGCTACCGGCAGGTTGGAGATCCTCTCCTCAGGCCGCGTGTGGGGCGACATCAAGGTTGCGGCGCTCCTGATTGACGAAGGCGGCATTCTTCGTGGCCAGTGTATCATGTTGGGCGATGGCGAGAGCGAGCTTCGGCTGATCGAAGGCCCGCAGCCGACGGCGCCTGCTGAGCCGGCGTCCCCAGGTGGGCCTGAGACCTCGGAAGCCTAGGTGACCCAATTCTGCATGCAGGCGGAGTATCTGTGAAGGCTGTGTTTTTGATGCGAGAATGCGTGCTGCCCGGCAGAGCGACCCAAGTCGACCGTGAAGCCGCGCGGAGGGGCTTGCAGGCATTAGCGCAAACAGAGCTCTTTACCATCCTGCTGGATACTGATCCGGATACACCTTCTCCTAGCCCCGGGTGGGCGGCACGGGTCGCAGCGATTATCGAGACTGCCGGAGGGCGTGTCGATGCTGTGGCCTGGTGCCCTCATCCAAAGGGACACGGGTGCGGCTGCTGGGGTGCGCGTCCCGGGCTTATCCTGGAGGCGCTGGCCCGCTATGACCTGGAAGCCAACGAGTGCTACCTGATCGGCTCTAGCCAGGCGGATGTCGAGATGGCGGCTACTGCGGGCGTCCGGCCAGTGATGCTACTGCAGGGCCGCACCATTGGCGATATCCTCGGTGATGGCTGCCAGCACAAGGATTTCCCGATTGCGCGCGAATTGTCGCAGGCAGTGGAATACCTGCAAGCAGAAGAGGATAGCACCGCGCAGCTCGGCCGGCCACGGCAGATCGCGGCGCTCGCTCCGGTGGAGGAGAGCAGCCATCCAGCGGTAGGGACCCCTGTGCTGACGCCTATCTCCCGGCTTGCCGTCAGCGCTGGCCGCCGCACACGTCTGCGGCCCCGCGAAGCGCTGCGTTGGTTGTCGTTCTTTATACTGGGTGGGGTATGGCTGAGCCTGGGTATTGCCTACCTGCTCACTCAGCTCTACCGCGTGCAGCCCTTTCCCGAGTTTGTGTGGTTCGTCACCCTCCAGTTTATCCCTCGGGTGGCGCGCGGCGCCCTGTTCATCCTCACCGGTGTGGCCGTCGTGCTCCTGGCCAGCCGGAGCTTTTTCAGGTCCGTCAGCAACGGGCAGGGCTCTTTGCGCCGCCGCTGATAGAGAGCCAGGGGTAAGAGACAAAGGGGCCAACAGAGCTGAAGGAACTGAGGGACAGCACTTCCGCTCTGTCCCTCAGTTCCTTCAGCTCTACAAACCGCCATGGGCTGCCACTCGTGTCTACCGGTGCTCGCCAAGGATGAGGGACAGCGTCCAGTTTACTATGGCCACCACCAGCCCTCCAAGGAAGGCCGCCCCAAAATTGGTGACATAAAAGCCCAGCCCCAGGCTGATACCCACAGCGCTGGTGAGCCAGAGGATGATGGCGTTGATCACCAGGCCAAAAAGCCCCAACGTCAGCACCATAAGCGGGCAGCTCAGAATGTTCAAGACCGGCCGCACCAGTGCATTGGCCAGTCCGAGAATGATGCCTACCAGCAGGAATGTGCCCACACCGCCGTCCGCGCTGATGCCGGGCACGAAATAGGCCGCCGCATAGAGGGCGACTGCATTGATCACCAGACGCAATACAAGCCGACGCAAGATCGTATCCCCCTCAGGTAGACCCGTTTACTCGATAAAGATCTCGACGCGCTCCGCGTCTTCGGCATCCTCGACGTCGATGATCTTGCCCTGGGCTCCCTCTTGTATGGCCCTGGTGATCTGCTCCACGTCAAGCCCCTCGACGTTGGGGGCAAAGCGAGCGCCCATCCTGATGCCGACATGGACGAGGCCCATGGGAATATTGACGTTGACTTTGGGTTTGCCGGTGTGCAAGTCGGTCACCCGTACACGCAGCCAACGCGGGCTTCCAGTCGCTGCCTGCGCGGCCTTGGAATCGGCCCGATCCAGGGCAGCCAACAGCCGGGCCCCTTCTTCGGCGCTGATCTGCCGGGCCTCAATCATCCGGAGAATCTGCATACGTTCTTCTGCTGTTGACATGGTTCCCCCACTGACTACCAGCGTCGGTAGCTTTCAGCAAAAACACCTGCACACGCTCTTTCCCCATCGGTTTCTGCGATGTCAATGGCCGGCGGCCGGAATAAAGGCCATGATGCATGGCCAGGATTGCCTCATCGACACCGATGAGGTCGATCTGTGGCACAAAGGGCCGCGCTATGTGCATATACCATGCGGCAAGGCCCGGTGGCGCCGGAACGTCCGGATCCACTGGATCACAGCCGCAACGCTGGTTGCTCACACGAATATGCAGCCAGGCGCTACGCGCCAGGAGTATACCAGCGTCCATCATGAACAGGCCCGGCGTAATGGGCCTATCGTCAGAGCGCCAACACAAGTTGATCCAGTGTGCGCAGCGATACGAAGCAGCGGCTCTGCAACGCCTGCAAGGCCTCACGGTGGCTGGTCGAGACCGTGGCCGCCACGGCCCGTGGGTACCAGCCGACCAGCATGTTCAGGCCCCAATCTGCCAGCTCGTTCTCGACGGCCCCCCTGTGCCCGGGCCGTACGGTGAGATCTATGCGGGCGGGCCCGGCGCCCGATTGCACCAGCGTGCTGACGACCGCCGTCAGAACACGATCTTCTTCGATGCCCCACCGCCAGGTCTGCTGGCCGCCAAATATGCTCTCCAGCCACTCCTCGATGCGGCGGCTCAGGCTGGGGCGAAAAGCGCTCGCACGCAACGGGCGCACCTGTTGCACCTCGGCGGGGGTGGCTGCAGCGGCCAGGTCCAACAGCGCCTGCCAGTCGCGGCTACCCAACCGGCGCAAGGGCGCTGCAGGCTGCGCTGGCGCCGGGATCGAGCGTGGGCGCAATAACTCCACAAGGGTATCAAAGCGCTTAAACCCCAGCCTCCGATAGAGTCTCTGTGCCGGCTCGTTGTCGCTACGTACCTGCAGGGTCACCTGCCGGCCGCCGCGGTGACGGATGCCATCGAGCGATGCAGCCATCAACTCCCGGCCGATGCCATGGTGCTGCACGTCGGGATGCACGGCCACATTACTGATGAACCAGTGCCGCAGCACCGGGTCTTCGGGCGTAACGGTCACATTGCCCACCAGGCGCCCGTCCTGCTCATAGACATAACCGCCCACAAAGGGCGCCACGTGGTCGATGAACGTCAGAAGAGGGCCCAAAGCGGCCATTTGCCTGAGATCAGCGACCAGGTTGCTGCCCATGTGGTCCATCTCACTGCCAAAGGCGATCTCGATGAGGTTGGCGATAGCGCCCATATCGCGCGCCGGATCTACAGGCCGGATGTGGCCTTGCATCGGCGGGATATGCACCGCGGCTGAGATCATTCTCCCTCCGGCTGGCCACAACGCTCAGCGGGTTCTGTGGCCATAATGCCGGCGCTAGTATAGCACTATGGGGCGCACCTGAAAAGGCAGCGGGTCATGATCCGGCGAGCAGTTGCAGCGCCTCATCGGTCGTCAGTTGGCCTTTCGCCAGGTCCTGCAGGATTGCACGCCGTTGCTCGGATGAGATGCTCATGGTTTCCTCGCCCACTTCATAGCCCAAACTGCGGATGACGTCGTTGAGGCGTGCACGTACGGCCGGGTAGGAGAGATGCATCTCATCCTGTACACGGTTCAGTTTGCCCTCGCAGCGCAGCAAAGTCTCAACGAACTGCAACTGCTCTGGGCTTAGCTCGTACATGTGGCCTAGTGTAAAGTGGCCTTCGATCGTCGTATCGCAATTCCGACAGTAGAGGCGAGTGACTTCGAGCGTCTCATGGCAGATTGGGCAGCGGCCGATGACGGGATTCATTGCCGGGCTCCTTCTCTAGCGCACCGCTTTCTATTTCTATCATAGTACGGATATCGAAAGATGTCAATAGTAGATATGAAGATAATTAACATCACTATAAATGGAATTGATGTTGGCATGAGTTCCTACGAATTCCCTTGAGTTTCTACGAATGGCCGCAGTCCCTGCACGTCGCCGGTCAGGATGCGGCGCATAGAGCCATCGGGTAGGGTGATGTAGAGGGCGCCATCGGGGTCGGCGCTGGTGGCGACCCCGGCGAAGGATCCCTCGCTGGTGGTCACCCGCACGGCCTGGCCCAAGGTGCCCAGGTGGGTGACCCAGGCAGGGTAGGGGCTATGGCCTGCGCGCAGGGCATCATACCCGGCCTCGATCCGGCGCAGGATCGCTTGCAGCAGCGGCAAGCGCGGCACGGGGTGGCTGAGGGACAGGCGGAGGCTGGTGGCCTGAGTGCGCAGCTCGGGGGCCGCAGCGAAATCGACGTTCACATTCAGCCCAATGCCGATGATGCAATAGAGGCGGTCATCCACTTGCCCCAGCTCGCTGAGCATGCCGGCCAGCTTCTTGCCCTTAAGGAGCAGATCGTTGGGCCACTTGAGGGTCGGGTGCAGCCCCGTCTCGGCCTCGACGGCGTGCAGGCAGGCGAGGCTGGCCACCATGGTCAGGGGGTAGGCCTCGTGGGCCGCCAGGGGCGGAAGGAAGAGAATGGAAAAGAGCAGCGCCTCGCCTGCGGGGGCCAGCCAGCGCCTGCCCAGGCGCCCACGGCCGGCTGTCTGCTCCTCGGCAATGACCAGGGTACCTTCTGGAGCGCCCGCCAGAGCGAGCCGACGGGCCTCGTCGTTGGTCGAGCCGGTGCGCTCATAATAATAGATGCGGTCGGGCCGGGCCAGCCAGCGTGTGCCCAGCCCGGCGGCGATGCTTTCGGGTGAGAGCTTGTCCATAAGGCGCAGTGTAGGGGTATCAGGGGTGTTCGTCAAGCTGCCAGGCACGGCCAACTTGACGAACACCCCTGATACCCCTACACTCCCGGAGGGAGGGATGCCTGTGGAAGTCGATCTGCTGATCATCCATGCCGGGCAGTTGCTCACGCTCTCCGCGCCGGCGCCGCGGCGTAGAGCGGGGCTCGAAGACCTCGGGATTATCCGCGATGGGGCAGTAGCCGTGACGGGGGGGCGCATCACCGCCGTGGGCACGACGGCCGGGCTGGCGCCCCGGGTGCGTGCGCAGAGGGAGATCGATGCTGTCGGGCGGGTCGTGATGCCGGCTTTTGTGGACGCGCACACCCACGCGCTCTATGCCGGCTCGCGCATCGACGAGTTCGAGCGGCGCCTGCAGGGGGCCACCTATCAAGAGATTATGGCGGCCGGCGGCGGCATCATGAGCACTGTGCGCACCACCCGCGCCGCGTCCGATGAGGTGCTCCTGGCGCAGACGAGCGCCCGCCTGCAGCGCATGCTGGCTCAGGGTACTGCCACTGTAGAGATCAAAACGGGCTATGGCCTGGATACGGCGAGCGAGCTGCGCCAGCTCGAGCTGGTTCACCGACTGGCTGCGCAGGGCCCGCAGCGCCTGGTGCCAACCTTTCTGGGGGCACACGCGGTGCCGGCCGAGTTTGCGGGCCAGGCTGATGCCTATGTGGACCGGGTGGTGGAAGAGATGCTGCCCCGGGTGGTGGGCCTGGCAGAGTTCTGCGACGTCTTTTGTGATGAGGGCGCCTTTACCCTGGCACAGACGGAGCGCATTCTGCGCCGGGCGCAAGCGCTCGGGCTTGGGCTCAAAGTGCATGCCGACGAATTTGCTCCCTTGGGGGCCACGGGGCTTGCGGTCGAATTAGGGGCAGCTTCGGTGGATCACCTGGTCTGCACGCCCGCGCCGGAGATGGCGCGTCTGGCCGCCTCGAACACGGCGGCGGTGCTCTTGCCGGCAACGGGGTTCGGGTTGGGTGCCCACTATGCTGCCGGCCGGGCCTGGGCTCAGGCGGGGGCCATCGTGGCCCTGGCGACTGACTGCAACCCCGGCACGGCGCCCGGTGAATCGATGCCTTTCGTTATTGCCCTGGCCTGCCGCGCCCTGGGCCTTACCCCAGCACAGGCTGTGACGGCGGCCACCCTCAATGCGGCGTATGCCATGGGTCGGGCAGATCAGGTGGGGAGCCTCACGCCTGGCAAGTGGGCGGACCTCATCATTCTGGAGGCAGAGGACTATCGCGAGTTGGCCTATCGTTTTGGCGGCAATCCCGTGCAACAGGTCATCGTAGGGGGCCAGCCAGTCATGGATTGGCAATGACCCCGTAGTACTGCAACCGCACTTGATCCAGCCGGCTCCCGGTAACAGCCGGCAAAGGTGCTGTGCGCCTGCCCGGCCCTGACCCGCCAAATCCCCCGAATGGCTCCACTCCGGTCGCGTGCGAAGCGCGATGCCCGGATGGGATCCGCGCCCCGATGGGTAAGTACGGCTGTAGTGGTAGAGGCCAGGCCCATATGCAGCGCCAAACCGGCGTACAGCCCTTTCCGGCCTCATGTATGACCGGTTATTGGTCGCTTTGACAAGGGAACACAATACACATATAATCAAACGCTGATGGCCTGCAGAGGCCGCGACGCAGCAGTTCGTTGGGAGGTACGGAGCACCGTGTTTGCGATTATCGAAACGGGTGGCAAGCAATATCGAGTGGCTGAAGGCCAGATCATTGAGGTCGAAAAGTTGTCCGCGCCGGTGGGCGAGACGGTCACCCTGGACCGGGTGCTGATGGTTACCGACGAGAGCCAGACGCGCGTCGGCCGGCCCCTGGTGGAGGGCGTGCAGGTCCAGGCAAAGGTGTTGGACCAGGACCGCAGACGGAAGATTATCGTCTTCAAATACAAGCCAAAAATCCGCTATCGGCGCAAGACGGGCCATCGCCAGTCGGTCACGCGCCTGAAGATTGAGCGGATTCTTGCCTGAGGTCTGAAAAAGGCGTGCAGCCCGCTCTCGAGTGAGAGAGGGTTTGCCAGTTGTTGGATAGGAGCGGAACAAGCATGTCTCACAAGAAGGGCGGCGGCTCCAGCCGCAACGGCCGCGATAGCAAGTCGAAGCGCCTTGGCGTCAAGCGCTTCGACGGCCAGTTGGTGCGGTCGGGAACCATTATCGTTCGCCAGCGTGGCACGCATTTCCACACCGGCCGAAATGTCGGTCTGGGGCGCGATCATACGATCTTTGCCACGGCTGACGGCTATGTCAAATTCGAGTTTGAACCGGAAGCGCACGGCCGCAAGCGCATCAGTGTGTATCCGGTAGAGGTTGGTCAGGCATGAAGAAGGGAATCCATCCCACCTATTATACCGACGCCAAGGTGATCTGCGCCTGCGGCAACACCTGGACGACGGGATCGACCAAAAAAGAGATCCACACCGACATGTGCTCGGTGTGCCACCCTTTCTTTACCGGTGAGCAGCGTATCGTCGACACGGCCGGCCAGGTTGAGCGCTTTGAGCGTCGCCTCGGCCAGGCTCGCGACATGGAAGCCCGGGCGGCCGCTAAGGAGCGCAGGAAAGCGCGCCGGCGGACGACCGAGGTGACTATGGAAGTGGTTGGCGGCGAGATGGTGCCCCCCGAGGGCGAAGCTCCGGCTGCGGATGAGACCCGGGCGACCGGTAGCGAGGGATGACCGCTTTTGGGAGGCGAAGAAGACAGAGTGCAGCTCACTCTGTCTTTTTTCTCGCTTTACAGAACCGGAGGGCTTGAGCGACGAGGTGGCCCTTGGGCTGCTGCCTTTTCAAGCCGGGCTGCATGCGTTCGCTCACTGCACATCGCGCCCAGCTTATGGCGACAAGCTGATACTGTGGGCGGGCGTGGTGAGCTTGATACTGTTGCCTGCAATTCCTGGAAGGACGATCAGTGAAGCAGTTCCACTATGGCGGCCAGGCAGTGATCGAGGGTGTCATGATGCGAGGCGCCCAGAGCCTGGCTGTAAGTGTGCGCAACCCGCAGGGTGAGATTGTGACCCACAGCCAACCACTGGAGGGGCATATCTACCGTGGTTTTATCGCACGGACCCCTTTTCTGAGGGGCCTGACGATGTTGTGGGACTCGCTGGTGCTGGGCGTGCGCGCGCTCATGTTCTCAGCCGATGTGGCGATGAGTGACCAAACCGAGGTGTCATTCAGCGGCCCCGTGGCCTGGGGGACAATGGCGACTTCGTTGGCCCTGGGCCTGGGCATCTTTTTCCTCGTTCCCCTCTTCCTGGTGCGCCTGGTGGATCGTTTCCTGCCTTCCTCTATTCTCAGCAATCTCATTGAAGGGGTGGTGCGCCTGGCCATCTTTATCGGCTATCTGGCGATCATTGGGCGCATGCCCGACGTGCGGCGCGTTTTTGCTTACCACGGCGCCGAACACAAGACAATCAATGCCTATGAAGCGGGTGCTCCCCTGGTGCCGGAATCTGTGGAGGCTTACAGCACGGCCCACAGTCGTTGCGGTACCGGGTTTGTGCTCCTCGTGCTGGTGATCTTTGTCGTGCTGGCCTCTTTCCTTGGCCGGCCGGCGCTCTGGCTGCGTGTGCTCTCGCGCATCGTGCTGATCCCGGTGGTGGCTGGCGTGGCGTATGAGATTATCCGCTTTGGCGCCAACCATCCCGGGCAGCGCATCTTGGGCCTCCTCCTGGCCCCTGGCCTCTGGCTCCAGCGCCTCACTACCCGCGAGCCAGATCGACCGATGCTCGAAGTGGCCATTGCTGCCCTGGGGAAGGTGCTGGAAGCCGAATCCTGATTGCATTGCGCCGACCCGGAACCCAGCTCTCCTGGGGCGCGAGAGATCGATCTGCCCCACACTGACGCTCAGCAATAATGGAGTCGCCTCTGCTGGTCCCTCCGTTAGGCCAAGCTCTGGCATGCGCATGCCTGCCGGCCGCCGGTGCACGCGCTGCCGCTGCAACTCGACGATGCCCTCCCCTCTGCTGCTACTCGTGGCTTTGACGCGGGGCAGCCCCGGCTGGCAGTGGTGGGCGTTTGTTTGCTGTCGGTTCATTCTAGATCCCGCGTGACGCTTACCGCAAGGAGAAACCGCGATGTTGAGCAAGGAAGAACTGTTGGCTCGTGCCAAGAAGCCGTCCGACGATGCAATGAAGCTTCACCCCTTCTTCAAAGGCAAAGTACAGACGGCCCCCAAGTGCGTCATTCGCGACATGAATGACTTTGCTATCTGGTACACGCCCGGCGTCGCCGCTCCGTGCAAGGCGATCCAGGCCAACCCCGAGCTCTCCTACGAGTACACCAACCGCGCCAATGTGGTGGCGGTAGTTTCCGATGGCACCCGCGTGTTGGGCCTGGGCAACATCGGCCCCCGTGCTGGTATGCCTGTGATGGAAGGTAAAGCTCTGCTCTTCAAGTACCTGGGCGGTGTGGATGCCGTGCCTCTATGCCTGAACACGCGGAGCGCGGACGAAATCATCAACGCCGTGAAGCTCATCCAGCCCTCCTTTGGGGGCATCAACCTGGAAGACATCGAGCAGCCCAAGTGCTTCACTGTGCTCGATACCCTGCGCGCTGCTACTGATGTGGAGATACCCGTCTGGCACGATGACCAACAGGGCACGGCGACCGTGCTCCTGGCCGGCTTGATCAATGCCCTCAAGATCGTCGGCAAGCGCATGGATAACATCCGTGTGGCCATGATCGGCATGGGCGCCGCCAACGTGGCCACCGTGCGCCTGCTCAAGGCCTCGGGCGTCAAGGTTGGGCAGATCATTGCCTGCGATTCCAAAGGCATCCTGAACAAGAAGCGCAAGGACATCTCTGATGCGCGCGATCAGTACCCAGACAAGTGGTACCTGTGCGAATACGGCAACGAAGAGCAGGTCGAGGGCGGCCCTGCCGAGGCCATGCGCGGCGCTGACGTTATGATCGGCTTCTCCAAGCCGGGTCCTGGCACTATCCTGCCTGAGTGGGTCAAAGGCATGGCCAAGGATTCCCTGGTCTTCCCCTGCGCCAACCCGATTCCCGAGATCTGGCCGTGGGAAGCCAAGGAAGCGGGCGCCCGCATCGTCGGCACCGGCCGCTCCGATTTCCCCAACCAGCTCAACAACTCTCTGGGTTTCCCGGCTATCTTCCGCGGTGCCCTGGATGTGCGGGCGCGCACCATTACCGATGAGATGTGCCTCGCAGCTGCCGCTGAGCTGGCCAAGTGCGCTGAGGATCGCGGCATCAATGAGGACAATATCGCACCGAACATGGATGAATGGGAAGTCTTCCCGCGCGAGGCCGTGGCCGTGGCTTTGAAGGCCATCGAGCAGGGCGTGGCGCGTATCAGCCTGAGCCGAGAAGAGCTTTATACCAAGGCTGAGAAGACCATCCGCGAGAGCCGCGAGATGGCCAAGCTGCTCATGCGCGAGGGCGCCATTGCCCCCATCCCGCCCGATCTGGCCTGAGTCGTATCAGTCGCCCATGCCTGACTGGGTATAACGCACGATGGAAATGGCCTTCGGCTTCCTGGTAGCATGCTCCGCACGCAGCCGGAAAAGGCTTTTTGTAGGGTGTGGAGGGTCGGGGCGCCGCCTGCG
>DAOTVS010000129.1:0-31493 GCA_034436375.1 Anaerolineae bacterium
CGGCGAGAAGAGGCCGTCCGAGCCCACGGCATCGCCCTTTTCATTGAAGGTGACCTTGAAACCGAGGATGCCCGGGCGGTCCTTTGTCGCGTGCATCTCGCGCAGCACGGCCTCCCGCGTCAGCTGATGGTCCTTGTCATAGGCGCGCTTCATGGCGTCGAGCAGCACGGCCATCGACTCGTAGGAAGGTGGGCCATAGGCGCCGAACTGCCCATACTGCGACTCGTACTCTTTCACCACTGCTGCGTCCTCAGGCAAATAGTGCACATCTGGCGCGAACTGGGTGACATAAGCGCCCTCTGTGGCCCCCTCGGCTCCGGCGATGAAATCCTGCGGCGAGAAGAGGCCGTCGCTGCCTACGATCTTGGCCTGCACCCCCAGCTCGCGCATCTGCTTGGCGATCTGTGCACCCTGGGCCGCCAGCTGGATGGGCATATAGATCGCATCCGGCGCATCGGCTTTGATCCGCGTCAGCAGGGCCGAAAAGTCGCTATCCTTCTGGCTGATCGATTCCCGCTTGACCGTGGCTACCCCCAGCTCTTTGAGCTTTTTCTCGGCCTCGGTCGCCAGGCCCACACTGTAGACCGACTGGTCGTCGATGATATAGACCGACTTGGCCCCCAGGTCCTGGGCGATAAATGTAGCCCCCGCCGGCGCCTGCACGTCGTCACGTGGCACCACCCGGAAGAAGGTCTTCAGCCCTTTCTCCGAAAGCTCTGGCTTGGTGCCCGACGGGCTGATGTTGACCAGGCCCGCCTGCTCGAAGGCATTGGCGGTCGCTTCGCAATTCTGGCTGCTCTCAGGCCCGACCACGCCGTAGACATTGGGATCGGAGATCAGGCGCTGGGCCGCCAGCACCGCCTTGGCCGGGTCGAACTCGGTATCCGCCTCCACCATCTCTACCTGGCGCCCGCCGATGCCGCCGGCTTTGTTGAAATCGTCGACGGCCAGTTTGGCCCAATTACGCTGCTCGGTGCCTACTGAGGCGGCGGGGCCGGTCAGCACCGTCAGCATCCCCACTTTGATGGGGCCGCTGCTGCCTTGGGCGGCAGATTTGCACCCACTAAAGACTGTGGCCAGCAGCATGAGCAAGGCGATGGTGCGTGCAGTCTTGGACATTTCGATTCCTCCCTGTTGTGAACATGCCACCCGGCTATTGCACAGCACAACGTTTGCCCTGTCTGGCCGCTTCGCTGGACCGCCATCCCTCGATCGGAGGGCCCTTCCGTCTAAAAGGAGGAATCATAAAGCCCCTCGCTCCCGCGGCCATGCAAGGCCAACAGGGACGAGAGGCTCTCCCGTGGTGCCACCCTGATTGAGCGGCCAGAAACAAAAAAACCGCCGTGACGGCGGATGTGTTTCCAGGCCAGCCCCACTCTGCAGGTACGGGCCGCCTTCCGCAGTGACAGACAGCCGATACCCTCTGCCCTGATAACGGTGGCGGCTCCGGCCTGACCTACCGGCCCAATTGCCCTCGGCCAAGCGACTCCCGGGCCCATTCCTCGCCTGCGCTGATACCGGGCTCTCACCGACCCCCCGGCTCTCTGTATCCCGCTTTGACGAGTACTCTTCCCGTTCACAGTCTTTGTATTCACTTACAAAACCAGTATACAAGAAGAATCCAGTATTGTCAAAAGCGAATATTCCAGCCTCAATACCGGTACTGCCTGGGCGCCCGGCCATGCTTCTCGACGATGCGCGGATACTGTACTCCCTGCTGCGCCTGCGGCTGCACGCTCACGACCTCGACGCCAAAGACGTTATCATCGCCATAATCGAAAAGGTACGCGAAGACGTCTCCGACCCGCAGCCCCAGGTCGCCGATGGCGGCATCCTCGGTGCAGCGCTCGCCTTCCTCCATGGGGCAGGAAAAGGAGGTGCTCTCATCGTAGGGGATGCCGCTCAGGAAGAAGGAATAGAGGTGGTCTGCGTCCCAGTTCATGGCCTGCTGGATGGCATCGTGCAGATCATCGAGCGTCTGCTCCGAGCGCAGCTCGAGGACGCGGTAGCTCTGCGGTGTCCTCACCAGCCAGACTTTGAAGGCGTAGGTGCCTCCGGCGTTCTCGTGCGGCACGGGGGCCTGTGCATCCTGCAGGGCCAGCCGGGCCTGGAAGCGCGGCCCCAGGGCAGGGTCATGGGTGGCGATATCGGTGAGTTCGGCCACAACCTCCGCCGGTAGGGGGCGTTCCACATACAGGTAGGCGTCCTCCATGTACTCCACAGCCAGCGTCCGCACCTCGGCACTCGGGTTGTGAGCGGCCTCGCGCAGCGCTTCATAGGCCGCAGGCACGGAGTGCTCGGCGAGCAGTTCTGCCAGCGCCGCCAAGGCCAGGTTGTGCCGTATGCCGGCAGATTTATCGCGCGGTCGGCTGAGTGCTATCACCTCGCGCCAGAAGGGCACAGTGGCAGGATCTCGCGCTGCAGCAATGAGTTCCAGTAGCGCTTCCATCACGGGCATGGAGCCTGTCCCGCCCGCCCGAAAGACGCGCCGGAAGAGCTCCTCCGCCAGCCCCACATCCTCGGGCGCGGGAGGCACCCTTTCGACATCAAGCCCGATCCTGATGCTGCTGTAACGAGGCTTTCCACCCACAGCAGCGTCCAGCATGGACGCCAAGTGTGCCAGATTGCCATGGATCTTCGTCTGGAGTTCGGATAGGCGCTCTGGGGATACTGACATGAGCTCGCCAAACCACCATCTCTCCAGCGGATTACCGTCACGCATGGCTCCCTCCTGTAGCGTGCCTGGTGTGCACGCCGTAGCATAGTGGTAAAATAGGCCAGCTCGTGCGCCTTGGCAAACGGGAAAGTGTATACGGGTATGCCCCAAAACAGTTGGGGCTTGAGAGACAGCCGGGCAACACGGGCTGTCGGCCCGTTTCTACGGGGTTGCCGCCCGGCATCAGCCCATCCACTTACTTCTATGAAGATCCGTACCTGGGCGGCGCGAAGCGAGGGAGCCGGTCGCTTGGTTTCGCTTGCACCCCATACACATTCATGTAAGATAGTGATATCACAAAACTCTCGGTGCAGTTCGTCATTCCCAATCCCTTCCCGCCCATCCCCCTGTGCGACGGGTTCCGGCTGCAGAGTGTGGCCGACGAGAACGACCTGGTCAAGCTCGACCGTGTGCTCTGGCGCGGGTTCGACCATCCGGGCGAGCCGCCTGCCGATGGCCCGGAGGGCCGGAAGAAGATGCAGTCGGGGCCCCACTTCCGCCAGGACCTCGCCATTGTGGTGCGGGCCCCCAACGGCGATTTTGTGGCCTTTGCCGGCCTGTGGTTTGAGCCGGTCAACCGCTTTGGCTATGTGGAGCCTGTCGCTACCGACCTCGATTACCGGCGCCGGGGCCTGGGCACGGCAGCCGTGCTGGAGGGCATCCGGCGCTGCGGCGCGCTGGGGGCCAGCGTGGCCTATGTCGGCGCCGACAAGCCGTTCTACCTGGCCATGGGGTTCAGGAAACTCTTCACTCAGCGCTGCTGGACCAAGCACTTCCCGACCAAGTAGTACTGCAACCGTACTTGATCCAGCCGGCTCCCGGTAACAGCCGGCCAAGGTGCTGTACGCCTGCCCGGCTCTGACCCGGGAGGGGGATTGGGCGGGTTGTCTGCAGCCGGGCCGCCCGCGGGCAACCCGCCCAATCCCCCCGAATGGCTCCACTCCGGTCGCGTGCGAAGCGCGATGCCCGGATGGGATCCGCGCCCCGATGGGTAAGTACAGCTGTAGTGTTAGAGGATCTTGCCAATTTGGTGTGCATCGATGCTACGAACCAGGAAGCGCCCTGCACCCCGCGGGCCCACAAACTCGCCCCGGTGCGCTACCACTACCCCATGAGAGAGGACTGTTTCCGGGTATCCTTGCAACCGGAACCCCTCATACGGCGTATAGTCCACTCGTTCATGCAGCAGGGTATGGGAGAGGGTCACCGGGCGCTCCGGGTCGAAAATCACCACATCCGCATCGGCCCCCGGCGCCAGCGTTCCCTTGCGCGGGTACAGCCCGCACAGACGCGCCGGCGCCGCGCAGCAGACCTCTACCCAGCGCTCTGGGGTCAGGCGCCCTGCACGCACCCCAAAGGTGTAGAGGAGCGCCAGCCGTGCCTCGATGCCCGGCAGGCCGCCAGGGATCTCGGTAAAGCGCGCCCGGCCCAGGTCTTTCTGGCCGCGATAGTTGAATGGGCAGTGGTCGGTGCCTACCGTCTGCAGGTCTCCCCGCGCCAGCGCCGCCCAGAGCGCTTCTGCCTCTGCCGGCGCCCGCAGAGGTGGTGAGCAGACGTATTTAGCCCCCGCAAACCCCGCCCGCTCATACTCGGCCTCGGTCAGCGTGAGATACTGGGGGCATGTCTCACCCCAGGCCCGGAGCCCCTGCCGCCGCGCCCGCGCCAGCGCCTCGATGGCGCGCCCGGTAGAGAGGTGCACCAGGTACACCGGCGCCTGCGCCGCCTCGGCCAGGGCCAACACCCGCGCCGCCGCCTCGGCCTCGGCGATGGCTGGCCGCGCCTGCGGATGGTAGCGCGGCTCCACGCGCCCCGTCGCCAGCAGGCCCTGTGTGGCCCAACTGACAATGGCGTCGCTCTCGCAATGGACCAGCAAGAGTCCCCCCGCCCGACCCACTGCCGAGAGCGCCGCCAGCAGCTCGGCATCGTTCAGGCGGTAGCTCTCATAGGTGGTGTAGGCCTTGAAGGACAGGCAACCCGCCTCTGCCGCCGCCGGCACCTGCGCGAGCGTCTCCGCATCCGCCTGGCGCAGCGTCATGTGCAGGCCATAGTCGATGGCCGCCCGCCCCGCCGCCTGCGCCTGCCGCGCGGCCAGCGCCTCCAGCAGCGTTTGCCCCGGCGCCGGGTCGACGAAATCCAGCACCGTCGTCGTGCCTCCGCAGGCCGCCGCCATGGTGCCCGTCTCCCAATTGTCGTTGGAGACCGTTTGCCGCGTAACCAGTTGCAGGTGCACATGGGGATCGACGGCCCCCGGCAATACCAGCCTGCCCGCTGCGTCGATCTCCTCACGCCCGGCCAGTTCCTGCCCGATGGCGGCAATGACCCCGTTGCGGATGCCTACCTCGGCCCGGAACGCCCCCTCCGGCGTGACGAGCGTGCCCCCACGAATGACAAGATCCAGGCTCATGGTCTTTCTCCTGCACTCTCTCTCGCCTGGACATTAATTCCTTTTGCAAAGAGCGTCAAATGAGGGCCGATCCCCAGCAACCGGCAGCCCGTAGGTGCGTCATCCGTAGTGGACGCGGGCGGGACGCCCGTTGTGGAATGGTAGATTGGAGGCAGACAGTGTTGGATGAGCTGAACAGGGAGATCACAGAGCTGCAGGAGCAGCTGCGCCGCCGGCAAAAGCTCGCTAACGATCTGGCGGCCGCAAAGGAGAGTCTGCAGCATGAGCAGGCCCGCCTGGCCGCCCTGAGCGCGGACCTGGCGCGAGAGGGGGCGGACGTCAAACGCCTCGAGGGCCTGAGCCTGACCGGGCTGTTCTACACAGTGCTGGGGAGCAGAGACGAGCAGCTTGAAAAGGAGCGGCAGGAGTACCTCGCCGCCAAGCTCCGCCACGATGAGTGCTGGGAGGCCGTTTCGGCGCTGGAGGGTGAAGCGCTGCACTTGCAGCAGCAGCTCAGCGGGCTGCGCGACCTGGATGCGCGCTATCAAGCCGCTCTGGCCCAGAAAGAGGCGGCGCTGGTCGAGGCCGGCGGTGCAAACGCGGCCCGGCTGGCGCAGCTGGCGCGGGAAACGGCCGGCGCCAACGCGGATATCCGGGAGCTGGGCGAGGCGCTCGCGGCGGCCAAGGCCGCCCTGGAGGGGCTGCGTGGGATGATCGGCTCGCTAGAGAGCGCAGCCGGCTGGGGCACCTGGGACCTGCTGGGCGGCGGCACGGTGACGACTCTGGTCAAACATGCCCGCATCGATGATGCCCGGGCAGGGGCCCATCGGGTGCAGCAGTTGCTGCGGCGCCTGCAGCGAGAGTTGGCCGATGTCTCCGCGCAAGCCCCTGACCTCACCGTCGATATCGGCGCTCTGGCCACCTTTGCCGATTTCTTCTTCGATGGGCTGATCTCCGACTGGATCGTCCAGTCGAAAATGGCCAAGTCACTCGAGAACGCGCGCCGTGTGCAAGAGCAGGTACGGACCCTGCAGAAGCGCCTGGAGCGGGAGCTTGCTGCGGCCCGGCAAAAGGCCGCTGCTCTCGAGGCCGAGCGCCAACAGTTAATCGCGGGCTAGAGCCAATACCGTTCAAATTAGGAGCGAGGCTGAAGCTATATTGCTGGCAGACTCGGTAGCATGCTCAAGTAGGGCTGCCCGAGGCTGATGCGGTACTGTTGGTAAACTCGGTTGCGTGCTCGAGCCAGGCTGGAAGCCATCGGGCTTTGCGGGCAAAGCCTCCTTCGGGGCTCGTACAGGACCCAATCTCGCCGTGCAAGGCAGCTCTGCCCCAAGCCCGAAGGGCTTGGTCTTTTGAGCCCGGCGGCTTTAGCCCCGGGTCCTCTTGGATCTGCCCCTATCTGGCCGTCCAGCGCACGACAAAGAGGTCGAGCGCCAGGGGGCCCTCCATCTGCCCCGTCTTGATGCTAACGTCGATATCCAGCAACTGGCCCAGGATGGCCCGCAGGTCGCCCGGGCGAAAGTTCAGGGCCTGCTGCAGAGTCTTCTTGGCCACAAAGGGGTGGACCTGCATCTGCTGTGCCATCTCGGCCGGCGACGCGCCCTGTGCGTCCAGCTCGCGCGCCTGCAGCAGCAGCCGGAACTGGCGGGTGATCATCGTCAGCAGGTAGAGGGGGTGCTTGCCCTCATCGAGGAACTGGTGCAATATGCGCAGCGCCCTTCTCCGGTCGCGGCCGCCCAGCGCATCGACCATGTGGAAGATGTCGGCTTCTTGCAGTGAGGTGACCAGTTGCTCCACATCGGCGCGAGAGATCGTGGCCCCTTCGCCCACGTAGAGGGAAAGCTTTTCCAGTTCCTGCTCCAGTTGGCGCGTATCACTGCCCACATAGGCCGCCAGGAGTGCTGTCGCATTGGGGGCAATGCTCACACCCTTGCCTTGGGCGCGTCGACGAATCCAATCGTTCAGCTCGGGCCCTGTGGGGATGGGGAAGGCACGCACAAAGGCGCCGACGGCCTTGGCGGCCTTGAGCAAGCGGGAGCCCTCTTTCAGGGTTTTGCTTTCGTCGAGGACCAACTTGGTGCTCTCGGGAATCTGGGGGAGGTACCCTTCCAGTTCGTGCAGGCGGTCCTCATCGCCTGCCATCTCGCTGTGCTCATGCTTGGCCCCTTTTCCCCCGGCGGAGGACGAGACCAGATCGTGCACGATCACCAGGCGGCAGCTGGCCATAAAGGGGATCGTATCGCAGGCGGCCCGCAACTCACCGATGCTCAGAGTGCGCCCCGTCAGGGTGACCGTATTCAGGTCACCCATGACCGGGTCCATCTTTTGCCGAAGCTGGTCGATCGCCTCTGCACGACGGAACTCGTCCTCGCCGTGGAAAAGGTATAGCATATCAGATCAGATGCTCAATCTCCACCCGGTGTACGGGCATACGCCCCCCGCGCACCCGGATGACGTCACGGATTTCAACCCCTTCCATATCGGGGTCGGTGGTCATGTATTTCTGCACGGCGGGGCCGAGCGGCGCAGCCAGCGTCAACGCCCCCACCAGCGAGGCAAAGGTCAGCGGCCAGCGCCGCCAGCGATTGCCACGGCTGCCTGCCAGGCCTATCAGCACGGCTGCCCCAACCAGCAGGCCGGTCACAGCCAGGTTCGTGCCGCAGTTGGGGTGCACGGCCAGGTCCGCCTGCCCGGCCCGCAGGCGGTTGTGCGCCTCATAGGCGGCTCGCCGCAGTACCTCAGTATCGATCGGACCATAGATGGTAAAGCCGCTCCAATCGCTCCGCCCGACCAGGCTGATGTCGGGGTAATCTCGCGCCACGACGTGCAGGGTAGCATGCTCGATGGAATGATTGCGCCGGACGCGTTCGGAAAACGAACGCGTGGAAGAACCCATTTCCTAACCTCCAGGGAAAAGGAACAACCAATTGAAATAACATTGTAGCACCATTTCCCCGGACTCGGAAATCGTTGCCGCCACGGGGAGCATCCAAGATACGTCAGCGAGTTCACGGCCAACCGGCTGCCGTCAGAGGCGCTCTGCCCTGGCAACCGATCTCTACGCTGCGCGCTACCTCGGTATAGGGCCTGTTGGGGGTCACGCCTGCCCACCGCTTCCAGGTTGGGGCCGGGCGGCGGATATGGTGGATGCACCCCTGCCATGCGGGTGAGCTTCCTGATGGAGGCGAATGCGTACGCCCGGGGCGTGTCTCGCGCCTGTGTCCCCCACCCGCGCCCCGGCGGCAGCCAGAGGGTAGCGGGGATGGGCGTCAAGTTGCGGCCGAGCGACAAGCTGCAGCTAATCCCCGCCTCAACGCTGCGATCACCTTGCGGTCGGCGGCGGAAAAGGCGTATTGGTCCAGATCCTCTGGCCGCGCCCAGCGCCAGGCGGCGCAGGCAATGGCGCTTGGCTCACCCTGCCCGGGGAGGGGGTGGCAGTGGAAGGCGTGCAGGGTGATGCTGAAATGGGTATAGCCGTGCTCCACCGAGGTGAGATGCTCGCCCACGGCGATCTCCAGCGCCAGCTCCTCGCGGATCTCGCGCCGCAGGCATTCGGGCAGGCTCTCCCCAGGCTCCTGTTTGCCCCCGGGGAACTCCCACAGCCCTCCGAGCAAGCCCTCGGCCGGGCGCTGCGCAATCAACACCTCCCCGTCGCGCCAGATCAGCGCCGCCGTCACCTCATAGTGCGGCAATGCCCTCTTCTTCCGATGCGCTGGCACCGCCTCCGGTGACCCGCGCCGCCGGGCCTCGCAGTGCTGCGCCAGCTGGCACGCTGCGCAGCGTGGCCGCCGCGGCGTGCAGATCGTGGCCCCCACATCCATCAGGGCCTGGTTAAAGGCCCCCGCCCGGCCCGCGGGCAGCGCCAGGCGCGCCAGCCGCCGCAGTTCATCCTGGGTCGCGCGCGCTTCCGGTGGGCCCTCCACATAAAAGAGGCGCGAGAAGACCCGGCGGACATTGCCATCCAGCGCCGGCTCATCCTGCCCAAAGGCGATGCTCAGAATCGCCCCGGCCGCATACTCGCCCACCCCGGGGAGCTTGAGCAGCGCCTGTGGGCTGCGGGGCAGCTCTCCCCCATAGCGCTCCACAACCTCGCGCGCCGCCCGGTGCAGATGGCGCGCCCGGGCATAGTAGCCCAACCCCTCCCAGGCCTTGAGCACATCATCCAGCGGCGCCGCCGCCAGGGCCTGCACCGTGGGGAAAAGGGCCAGAAAGCGCTCATAGTAGGGGAGCACGGTCGTCACCTGCGTCTGGATCAGCATGATCTCCGCCAGCCAGATGCGGTAGGAGTCGCGTGTGCGCCGCCAGGGCAGGTCTCGCCCTTCGCGGGCATACCAGGCCAGCAGGTTGTGAGCAAGGGCAGGCATATCCTGCTGTATTGTGGGTCGAATCATAGGATAAGTAGCATCGTGATGCGGCAAGGTATTATGCGTCGATCAAGATGATCTTCACCGGTACGGCAGGGAAATGCCTTTTCAGCCTTTCGATGTCGTAGACCAGTTGCTCACCGTAAGATACTCCACTCGACATCTCGCTCTGTAGCGCATGGCAAGGGACGATCTCTATGCCTACGTCGGCCTTGTTCTCATTGAAGAAGTACTGGAACTTGGCCATATCATAGAACATAAAGGCATACTTGCCGAACTGCACCTCGACCAAGACCTTGCCTTTGACGAAATCCACCTGTTTGTACGCTCCAGGGATCACAATATCGCTGTTCGGAATGGTAATATCATATCGATCCCGAATCTCGTTGTACTCTCTATCCCTGAACTTGTCGGCAAACTGCTTGTTCATGTCGACCGGTGAGTAAAGCCACTCGCCGGTCTTTGTCTTTTCTCTGCTCTGCTTGGTTCTGGTGGCAATAACCTGGGCGATGACTTCATAAACATCTCTCTCGCAATCAGGATACCTGACCTTGAGTATCTCACTTCCGCCCAAATGGGAATACTCGTAGACGATCTTCATTTGCCATGGTCCTCTGTGTAATCGGTAGCTACTGGCCGATCGAAAAGCTTTGGCTGTATTCTAGCGCCCAAGGTAACAGAAAGCGGCGGTATGTTCGAATGCGGGGCATCTGGATCATATACTGCCCGTTCCATTGGCCTTATTCGTAGCTCGCCCCTCTCTGCCAGGGCGATGCGTTGCTTAGCGATTTCCATGTATTCGGGCATGATCTCTGCGACAACCACTCTGCGGTTGTGCATCAGGGCAGCTATGGCTGTACTGCCTACACCAGCGAATGGATCCAGGACCCAGTCCTTCTCATTGGTCATTGCGAGAACCAGCCGCTCAACTAGCTCCACAGGGAACTGGCACGGGTGGATCGTTTTCTCGACATGATTTGCCTTCACATTCGGGATGTCCCATATATCACCGGGATTCTTGCCAAGAGGATTCCCCGAGAGCTGTCCCCGCTTTGGTCCTTTGAAGTGTCTTTTTGTTGGATACTTCTGAGGTACTCGCACAGCATCCAGGTTGAAGGTGTAGTCGTCGGTCTTTGTGAACCAGAGGATGACTTCATATCGACCTGAGAATCTCTTCGTTGCATGGAGCCCATGTTCGAAGTGCCAGATAATGCGGTTCCGCATGTGCAGACCAAGCGATGCGAAAACCGGGTAGAGTATGACATCAAGGGGTATGATCTCTCCGTTTTCGACAAAGTTGCCGACTTGCCAGCAGATGCTTCCACTGGGTCCCAGCACTCTGACACACTCCTCGATCACGGCTCGTTGCTGTGTTACGTACTCATCCAGTGCTACGCGCCTCTCGTATTCTTTGCCGAGGTTATACGGAGGTGATGTGATGACGAGCTGCACAGCGTTGTCCGGAATGCCGGAAAGCAATTCACGGCAGTCTCCTTGGTACAAGACTGCGTCGGCTCCTTGGTCGAAGCTCGTGGTTATCCTAATTCCAGCCATGATCGCTCCTGATCAAGTATTGGTATGTGGGATAGACGACTCGGCCCTGCTGAACTCGCTATGTCCAGACCAGTCGCTCATGCCCAATTGGACACAACGCATGATGAAAACGCCCTTCGGCTTCCGGGCGCCATGCTCCGCACGCGGCCGGAACAGGCCTTTTGTAAGGTGTGGTGGGTCTGAGCGCCGCCGCGGGCGGCGCCCAGACCCACCACACCCCTTCCGGGTCAAGGCCGGGTTTGGGCGGAGCGGGCCAGCCCGCAATTGCCCGAAAGGGCGCTGGCGAAATTTAGGATCAGGCTGAGCACCGATTTCATCACCATTATATCATGAAATGGAAAAGTTGCTCACACTGATCCATGGCATCCTCCAACAGGGTTGGAGCGTGACTGTGTGCCCTATCCAAGAGCAACCTTGACGTCGGGCACGAGTACGGGGCGCAGAAGTGCAGAGAGGGAGGTAGAAAGGACTCACCTCTCTGCGCTTGAGGAGAACAGAGTTGCTCGGGGCAGTGGTCATCCAAGTCAGCAGCGCCAGCACTCTGAGGGCGCGCTATAGCCTGTCCTATCCCTTAAGCCCCGTCGTCACAATGCCCTGGATGATGTATCGCTGGGCAAAGAAGAAGACGATCAGCATGGGCAGGATGTAGACGGCCACGGCAGCCAACTGGATCGTATCCAGCGGGAAGCCCTTGGGGTCCTGGTAGGCGCTCTGCAGGTACACCGACAGCGTGGTCTTGGCTGCGGTGAGGAAGATCTGGGGGTTGACCCAATCACCCCACACCCACTGGAAGTGAAAGATCGCGGCTGCCGCGATGACCGGTGTTGAGTTGGGCATAAAGATCTGCCAAAAGATGCGAAAGCGGCCGCAGCCGTCAACTTCGGCCGCGTCCTCCAGGTCCTTCGGGATGGCGGCAAAGAACTGGCGGAAGAGGAAGATGTGGTACGAGCTGCCTGTGAGCCCCCACAGGATCCATGGCCAGTAGGTGTTGGTGAGGTGGAGCTTGGCGAAGAGCATAAAGGTCGGGATGATCGTCACCATGCGTGGCACCATGAGCATCGACAGCACCAGGACAAACAGCACGTTCCTCAGCGGTGCGCGATGGCGGGCAAAGCCAAAGCCGGCCAGGGCGCTGGAGAGGACGGTCAGGATCGTTGAGGGGACGGCGATCTGGAGCGTATTCCAGGCCTTGGCGACAAAATCGTACTCGAAGACGGCGCGGAAATAGTTCTCCCAGTGGGCCGCCGTCGGCAGGAAGGTGATGGGATAGCTCGTATACTCGGACTGGGTGCGCAGCGAGACGAGAAAGATCCAGGCGACCGGCGCCACTACGATCGCGGTGACGAGCAGCAGCAAAAGGTAGCTCAGGGTTTGCCCCACTACCCTCCGCGCCTTCAAGTGAAGGTCCTGGCAGCCGACAGTTGACACAGCCCGTGCGCTCATCTCGCTTCTCCTTCCTGCGCCACCTCATAGTAGACCCAGTAGCGCGATGAGCCGATGATGATGAGGGTGAGCACCAGGACGAGGACAAAGAAGACCCACGCCAGTGCCACGCCATAGCCGAAGCGCTGAAAGTCGAATACCTGGCTGTAGGTGTAGACCATGTACATGAATTTATCCCGCGCCAACTGCACCTGCCCGCTCTGCCCGCCGCGACCCGTGAGCAGGATGGGCACTTCCATGATCTGCAGGGCGCCGATAAAGCCCATGATGAGCTGAAAGAAGAGCATCGGCGTGATCAGGGGCAGGGTGATGTGGCGGAACAGGCTGAAGCGGCCGGCCCCGTCGAGGCGAGCTGCTTCGTAAAGCTCTGCAGGGATGCCCTGCAGCCCCGCCAGGAAGAGGACCATGCCGCCGCCGACGTGCCACCAATCGTAGAGATAGAGCACGGTAAAGTACTGATTGTTGATCCAGTTGATAGCCGTGCCGGGGATGAATATGCTCAGGAAGGCATTGACCAGGCCCGACTGCAGGCCGAAGAACAGCCTCCAGGCGCGTATTGCGCCGGCTACCGGTAGGATGGCCGGGATGTAGTAGAGCAGCCGGAACAAGTCTCGCCCCTTGAGCGGCTGGTTCAGGGCAATCGCCAACAAGAGCGACAGCGCCAGGCCGACGGGGACGGCTACAATGGCATATATGGCGGTGTTGGCGAGGGAGATATAAAAGTCCGCTGAGCTGAAAGCCCGCGCATAGTTCTGCAGGGCGACTATCTTGATCGTCGGCAGGTTTAGCCCATCGTAGTTGGTGAACGATGCAGCCAGGCCCAGCAGCAGCGGCACGAGCGAAAGGCCGACAAAGCCCAGCAGCCAGGGCAGCGTGAAAAGGTGAAAGGCGGCGATTTCGCGGCGCTCACGCCTGGAATATCCCCGGCGGCTGCGCGCAATGGCCTGCCCGGCTCCGCTCCCTATCATTTGGTTCATAGAGCCCACCTCTGACCTGCGAATATGCGCCGACGCCCTTCTGGGCGGTTGCCGGCTGGTCCGCTCCGCCCAAGCCCGGCCTCACCCCAGAGCGTATGGGTCTGTGGGGCGTCCTCCCCACAGACCCACACCGCACAGAAGGCCTGTTCCAGGTGCATGCGGAGCACGTTGCCCGGAGACCGGAAGCCGTTTTCATGCCTGATGTTTGCATCGTGCGCGGTCATGCGCCAGCGGCGCGATCCACCCCATCCTTCAAGGCATCGTTCACTTCGGTCTCGATGTTCTTCAGCATCTCATCAAGGGTCATCTGCCCCTTCAAGGCGGGCTCCTCGTACTTGGTCCAGGTGCTGGTAAAGGTGTCGGGGATGATGTATGGGCTCCACTTGGCGATGGGTGTCTTGGTGTTCTCGATCTCCCAGTTCACCATGTCAAAGTTGTGCTGCCGCCAGGGCTTGTCCTTTGGCATAAGGGGCAACATGCTCTTGAGCCCGGGCACACCCCAGCCGCTCTTGGCCCGGTTCTGTGCGGGCTCTTCGCCCATGAACCACTCGAAGAGCTTCCACACGGCATCAGGAACGCGCGTCGTCGAGGTGACGAATGCACCGCAGCCCGAGACGCACGGGTTGGTATAGTTCGGCCCCCATTGGGCGGCGGAGAGCATCAGGCAATCTTCGCCCAGGACCTTGTCGCTCTCAGCCATGCCGCCGAACCAGTAGCCCCACATCACCGCGGCTGCCTGACCCTGCACCCAGTCTTGCCCTGACCAGGATTCAGAGGGGAAGGGGTTGATGACGCTGGGGATACCCTTCTCCTTCTTCCAGTCGAAGAAGAACTGGATTGCATCCTTGGTCTTCGGGTTGTCGCGCAGCGAGAGCTTGGTCATATCGTCGCTGAACAGTGTGGCTGGCGGATCGAAGGTGGTGGTTAACCACAGAAGCGGATGAGTATGGGGCTCAAAGTCGGTGCCCACGATGAGGGTGCGATCACCCTCCTTCTTGGTCAGCTTGGGCGAGAGGGTGCGCCACTCCTGCAGGCTGAGCGGCTTCTTGGGATCGGGCACCTGGACGCCTGCCTCACCCCAGATCTTCTTGTTGACCCAGATGGAGACGTCTGGCGACCAGTCCTTGACCATGCCATAGCGGCGGCCGTTCACGACGTACAAGCCGTTTACCGGCATGAGGTCATCCGGCTTGACCACGGTCGAGATATCAAAGTAATCGGTCAGGTCCTTGCACACACGCTGGATGACGTAGCGGGGGATGTAGGTGCCATAAACGCGTACCATGTCGACGGGATCACCCGCGGCAAGCATGGCGAACAGCTTGGTGAAATCCACGTCGATGCGTGTGACCTTGTAGGGGGCGTACTTTTCGTTGAAGAGCTTGAGCTCATCATCGCTGATCTCGTTGGTCTGGTACATCAGGATGATGTCGGCAGCCTTCCTTGGGGCCTCAGAGGGCGCCTGGGTGACCTGCTTCTCCACCACAACCGTCTTCTCGACGGCCTTTTCCACGACTACCGTTTCCTGGACGGGCTTGTCTACGACGACTGTCTGCTGAACGACCTTCTCCACCTCCACCACCTGGGGCTTGCAGGCCGCGAGGATGGTAGCGGCGGCTGCGGCTCCCGCACCCTTCAGAAGGCCACGCCGGCTGATGATCTGACCGAACATGATGTCTCCCTCCTTTGGGAATGCTTGCACCATAATAGCCTGTCGCCTTGGATCCGCAGACACACTGAGGTTGCTTTTCTTCCCTGCCACCTCCCCACTCTTTCCTTCCGCCGGCAATGGGCTGCCTGCCTGGCCACGCACTCTGCATCGCTTGGCGAGTCGGCAGAGCCATGGTATACTCTTACATACAGACCATCAATTGCTTACCTGCCATTATTCTAGCAGAATCGGTAGGCAAACGCAGTAGTTTTTCGTCATCCAGGCGACATAGAGACGACAAGCTGTCATTTGTAGAGATGCGCCGGTGGTGCGGGGCACGTAGCGACAGGGAGGCGCAAGTTGGCCACAGCGAAGGGCAACCCGGGCCGGGCTTCGTTGGTGCGCTATCTGCACCGGGCGCTCCTGGATCTCTACGATCCGGGTGAGCTCGCCAAGGCCCCCCTGATCGAGCTTTTTAGCGTCGCGCAGCAGCCCGACCCCCCGGCTACGCTGCGACGCCTCCTGCTGGATGCCATCGAGGGGCTCAAGCCGCCCGATAGCCTCCCCCCGCAGTCCCATGCCTGGCGCACTTACCGCATCCTCCTCCACCGCTATGTACAGCAGATCCCTCAGCGTGAGATTGCCGCCAGCCTGGGCTTTAGCGTGCGGCAACTGCAGCGTCATGAAGGGGCAGCCCTGCAGGCGTTGGCCGACTATCTTTGGGTGCGCCATGGCCTCGATATCAAAGACTCAGTCCCTGGGGATGAGAGCAAGGCGCCAGGTACCCGGGCGGGGGCAGCGAGCCAGGAGATGGAGCGCTTGCGCACCTCTTTCACCAGCGAGGTTGTGAGTGTATCCGAGCTCGTGGGCGCGGCGCTCAAGACGGTGGGACCCCTGCTTGCCGCAGCCAGGGTCGAGGTGGCGAGCGCATTGCCCGCCGGATTGCCGCGCCTGGCCGTTCAGACCATTCCCATGCGCCAGGCCCTGGTCAGCCTGCTGACAGTCGCCGGCCGCGTGGCCCCTGGAGGGCAGATCACCATCAGCGCGGCGGCCGATGCCATGCAAGCCCGTGTCCTCATCCGGCCAATGGCTGGGGGCTCCCCTTTGCGCGCTCTGGCTACGGAGGACAGCGAGAACCTGGAAATGGCCCGCCAGCTCGTGGCGCTCTCCGGCGGCTCTCTCGAGCTGGCGCTGGGATTGGATGGCGAGCCTTTTGCCGCTACGCTGGCGCTCCCGGTGGCTCAGCAACTGGGCGTGCTGGTGATCGACGATAATGTGGATGCGCTGCAGCTCTGCCGGCGCTACCTGGAGGGCAGCCCCTACACCTTTGTCGGCATGCGCGACCCGGCGCAGGCGCTGGCGCTGGCCCGGGACCTGACGCCCAAGATCATCGTGCTCGATGTCATGCTGCCGGGTATGGACGGATGGGAGATCCTGGGGCGCCTGCGCGAGCACCCGGTGACCCGCAAGATACCCGTTATCGTCAGCACAGTCTTGCCCCATGAGCAACTGGCGCTGACCCTCGGGGCGGCCGGCTTCCTGCGCAAGCCGGTCAGCCGGGAAGCGTTGCTGGCAATGCTGGATGAGACGCGTAAGCGTCTCAGATCAGGGCCTTGATGTAGGCGAGGACTTGCGCCTCGCTCAGCCCCCCGCCCCGGGTGATGCCGATGGCGTTGGCCACAATGGGTTGCCCCGCCGGGTCGCGCGCCGACATGACGATGATCGGCACGTCACTCCAGCTCGGCTCCTCGCGTCGCCGGGCCAACAGCGTAAAGCCGTCCATCGCCGGCATGACCAGATCTAGCAGGATGGCGTCGGGGCGCTCACTCTCCAGGATAGTCAGGGCTTGCTGGCCGTTTGCCGCCGTGAGCACGCGATAGCCGCGCTCGCTGGAGGTGAGCATACGCCAGAAAAGCTGGATCGCATCCAGCTCGTCGTCGACGATCAGGATGGTGCCGGTGGCCAGATCAAGCCGGTCCAAGGCCGCCAGGAGCGCATCGTGGGATACCGGTTTGACGAGATACCCTGCTACACCCAGGGCTTGCGCCGCTTCCTCTTCGCCGGGCAGCGTGCAGACAAGCGCTGGCGTGCCATAGTCGAGATAGTTCGCCTGCCGGATGCATTCCAGGGTCCCGCCGACCGAGACGTCGTTGACCAGCAGAGCCTGCGCCGGCAGGCGGGCTAATTCGCGCCCTGCCTCTTCCAGGCTGTTCACGTGCGCAATCTCGACCTCTCCCAGGTAGCGGCCAAGCAGCCGCTGCAGGATCGTTCCCTTTTCGGCGACGACCAGCCGCGGGCGTACCGTGGGGGCGGGGGCGAGCGAGCGGCGCGAGCGCTGCCGGTACTCCCACTCGGGGTTGAGCCAACGCCGAAAGACGCCATCGGCGGGGGCCGGCGGCTCCAACGGCAGGCTGAAGGAGATGGTTGTGCCCTGCCCCATCCGGCTCTCCAACCACATGCGGCCCCCGTGCATCTCCACGAAATGCTTGCTGATGGCGAGACCCAGTCCGCTCCCCCCATAGCGCCGGCGAATAGAGCCATCGGCCTGCTGGAAGGGTTGGAAAAGCTTAGCCTGGTCTTCGAGGGCAATGCCGGGGCCGGTGTCGGTTACGCTCACCGTTACCTCCAAGCCTTCGACCCGGGTAAGCACCTCCACGCCGCCTTGCTCGGTAAAGCGCCCGGCATTGGAGAGCAGGTTCAGGAGCACCTCGCGCAGGCGCGTGCGGTCGCCAAAGATGACCAACCCCGTGGGCACCTCGGCCCGCAGATAGAGGCCCTTGGAATCGAAGAGGGGCCGCAGGGCCTCGACCGCGCCGGCGACGATCTCGTGCAGGGCTGTGCGCTCCTTGATGAGGGCCATCTGGCCCGCCTCGATCTGGCTGAGGTCCAGCACATCATCGACCAGGGCGGCCAGGTGCTGGCTGTTGCGCAGAATCACGGCCAGGTCGGCCTTGAGGGCAGCCGGAATGCGGCCGTAGGCTTTGGGGGCGCGGAGCATCATCTCGCTAAAGCCGATGATCATGTTCAGAGGGGTGCGTAGCTCGTGTGACACATTGGCTACGAACTCGGCCTTGGCCCGCTCGGCGTCCTCGGCCGCGCGCCGTGCGGCGCCCAGCAGTTGGTTCAGCCGTGCCATCTGCGAGGTGGCCTCGGCCAAGTCCTTTATGGCCTGTTTCAGGTCCGACTGGGCGCTGCGCGCCTGCTCCATCTGATCGCGCGCCCATTCGTAGCGCCGCCAGGCCCACCGCAGGATTCCATCCATTGGGCCCAGCCAGCACCAGAGGATAGCGAGCGCCCCCCAGAGGGTTGCGCCCGCAATGATCCAGTTCTCAGGCAGAGTTGGCGCCGTAGCAGTACGATGAGCCACTGCTGCCAGGGCGCTGGCGCCCAGGGCGGTCAGGAGTCCGGGCCACCGCCCCAGGAGCAGCGTGGCCATCATCACGGGCAGGGTCAGGAGGCAGGGCGCCGGCGAGGCCGGCAGCCAGACCATGGCCGCCACGCCCACCGCGAGCCAGAGCGCCACCAGCAGCCAGGCGCGGGCCAGATAGTGTTGGGCGAGGAGCTTATGCACAGGGTAGAGCAACATCATCACGGCCATGCTCAGCATAGCCATGCCCGCTATCTGCGGTAGGGCATAGTTCAGCAGGATCAGGGCAAACCCCAACAAACCCGTGCCCATATAGAGCGATTGGATCATCTCTTCCTGAAGCTGGCGCAGGTTTGCCCGTTGCTCACAGGCTGCCTGCCCGGCCTGGAGGCGCCCGTTTGGCTCTTGCATGCCCTGTGCTCCTTCCGCTCATAGAGCTGCCATACGGAGGGAACGCGGCCATGGCCCCCACATGATCCGTGCAATCCGTTCCAGAAATCCGTTGGCAGCGTCTAGCCCCGGGCGCGCAGCTTTTTGACGGCGGCCGCCAACCGGTGCGCCACATTGTCAATCGTGCGCAGGCCCAGCTCATCCTGTTCGGTCAGCCCGGCTACCGCGCCGCCCGAGTGGCTGAATGGAGGGCCATCGGCAATGACGAACATATCCTGCTGCAACAAATAGGTCTGGATACATTGCAGGGTCAGCTCCTGCCCGCCGTTGCGGAAACCGGCGCAGGCGATGCCGGCGCCGACTTTGCCGCTCAGCTCAAATACCCCACCCACACGAAAGAGGACGGTACGGTCCATCATCGTCTTGAGCTGCCCGCTCACCAGCCCCATATACACCGGCGAGCCGATCAGCAGCCCGTCGCAACGGCGGATGGCCTCGCAGATGGGCCCCATATCGTCATCTATGACGCAGGTGTGAGTGGCACGGCAGGCCCAGCAGCCGGTACAAAAGCTGATCTTTTTCCCGGCCAGTGAGATATACTCCGTATCCAGCCCGTCGCCCCGGATCACTTCCAGTGCACGCTGCACCGATTGGGCTGTATTCCCATTCAGACGCGGGCTGCCAGAAATCCCTAGCACCAGCACGTTCCCTGTTCCTCCCTGGGCACCACACAGATACCGGGGTCAGTCTGACCCTCGAGACACACGGTTGCTTCCATTATACACATCTACCATCCCTGGGTCCAAGTGTGCACCGGTTGAATCCGTACTCCCTTTGGCTTCTTTGCGTAGGAAACTCTAATCGTTATAATAGAGCAATGGCCGTGTCATATCAGACGCGAGAAAGAGGGATGCCTTGCATGAAAGTCACGCTGATCTATCCTGGCATCGGAGGCAAGGGCTTCAACAGCCTGGGGCAGGGCATGGATTCAGGGTGGATCGGCCATGGCTTAGCCATTCTTGCCCCCTGTATCCGTCAAGTTGGCGTGGAGGTCGATCTGATCGATCTGCGCGCTCTGCCCGGTTGGGAAGCCTTCCGCACTGAAGTCGAGCGCCGCCGGCCCGATGTTGTGGGCGTCAGCATGATGAGCGCCGACTATAACCCCGCCATGCGCTCTCTTGAGATCGTGCGTGCTGTCAACCCTCAGATACGTACCTGCGTAGGCGGCCCGCACCCCACCATCTGGCCGCAGGAGGTGATCGGCAGCCCTCTGGTCGATCATGTCTTTGTCGGCGAGGGTGAGATCTCCTTCCCGGCCGCCCTTCAGAGCTGGATGCGCAACGAAGAGGTGCCGCAAGTCGTTTCTCCCATCCAACCGGACCTCGATGCCATCCCTTTTGCCGATCACGACCTTTTCCTCTCCGAGTGGCGCCGCTGGGGTTACAAACTTGATTCCCCTGAGGCGCCCTTTGTGTCAGAGTTGCCCCCGCCTTTTGTCACCATCATCGCCGGGCGCGGCTGCAAGTACAACTGCTCCTACTGCCAGCCTGCTGAGCGCTACATCTTCGGCCGTACGGTGCGCCGGCGCAGCGTGGAGAATGTGCTGGCCGAGCTCAGGCTCTTGCGGGAGCAATTCCATTTTCGCTCTTTCATGTTCCACGATGACTGCCTGACTGAAGACCGCGAGTGGGTGATCGAGTTCTGTGGCGCCTACCAGGAGGCTGGCTTTACCCAGCCCTTCTTCTGTCAGAGCCGGGCCGATATCATCGTCAACAACGAGGACTTGGTCGCCCTCATGGCCCGGGCGGGCCTGCGCGGCTATCTGATTGGCTTTGAGTCGGGCTCTGACCGTGTGCTGCGCTTTATCCGCAAGGGCACCAAAGTCTGGCAGAATATCAAGGCCGCCGAGATCTGCCGCCGGTATGGCATCAGCATCTGGGCCAACTATATGTTGGGAATCCCGACAGAGACGGAAGATGAAATGCGCAGCACCATCCGCATGCTCAAGGAGATAGACCCCGATTACTACAGCCCGGCCTTTTACACGCCGCACCCCGGCAGCGACCTCTTTACCTATTGCCAGGAGCATGATCTCTCGCTGATCAAGGACCACGACTCTTACCGCCGCAATCCGACAGAGATCAAGATCAAAGGGCACGATCCCCAGTTCCTGCAATGGGCCCTGGCCGAATCGCAGCGCCGAACCCCGGAGAACCAGGCCAAACGCCTATGGAAACGCTATGCCCAGCCGCGCAAGATCTGGCGCCGGCTGGTGGGGCGATAGAAAGAGCAGGTCTCCAACACTTGAGTCTGAACCGCTGATAGCTGATTGAGGAGGGAATGTGCGTAATTTGCTGGTCACCGGCGGCGCCGGTTTCATCGGGTCCAATTTCGTGCGCTACATGCTGCAGAAATACCCCGATTATCGCATAACGGTCTATGACAAGCTAACCTACGCCGGTAACCTGGAGAACCTGAGCGACCTGCAGGTCGATCCGCGTTTCGCCTTTGTCCGCGGCGATATTGCGGACCCGGTTGCTGTCGATGCGGCCATGCGCGAGTACCAGATCGATTGCATCGTCAACTTTGCCGCCGAGACCCATGTCGACCGCTCGCTGCTGGAGCCGGGCAGCTTCATCATGACCGACGTCTATGGCACCTACGTCCTCCTTGAGGCGGCCAAACAGTATGGCGTGGAGCGCTACCATCAGGTCTCGACCGACGAGGTCTATGGCGCCAAGCTGGAGGGCCGTTCGACAGAGAGCGACCCCCTGGAGGCGCGCAGCCCCTATTCGGCCAGCAAAGCCGGTGGGGACCTCCTGGTACAGTCATACTACACCAGCTTTGCGCTGCCCATCACGATCACTCGCGGGGCCAACAATATCGGGCCCTACCAGTACCCGGAAAAAGCCGTGCCCCTCTTCATCACCAATGCCATCGACGACCGGCCCATCCCTATCTATGGCGATGGCCTCCAGGTGCGCGACTATCAGTTCGTGCTGGACCATTGCGAGGCGATCGATATTGTCCTGCATCGCGGCCAGCCGGGCCACGTCTATAACGTCGGCTCAGGCCACGAGACGCGCAACATTGACATGGCCACCTTGATCCTCGACCTGCTGGGCAAGCCGCACTCGCTCCTGCAGCACGTGACCGACCGACCGGGCCATGACCGGCGCTATGCCCTCGATTGCAGCAAAATCCAGGCGCTGGGCTGGACCTGCGGCCACACCTTTGCCCAGGCGCTGGAAGAGACGGTGCGCTGGTATGCAGACCACCCGGAATGGTGGCGGCCGATCAAAGAGGGGGCGCGCTACCAGGAGTATTACGCCCGCAACTATGCCCACCGGGAAAGCCTGTAAGAGCCTCAACCTCCCGGAGGTTAGCCCACACTGCCGGGCAGGGGACGGTATTAACCGCAGACGAACGCAGATAGACGCAGATGAACTGGAATCTTCCGGTCCATCTGCGTTTGTCTGTGTTCGTCTGCGGCTACTCTTCTCTCGGCCGCATCCTCTCCTCAAAGCCATTATAGACCGGCGCAGGCGCTTTTTCTGCCTTTAGATCGAGGAGCGCCAGGTTCAACCGGGTATCCCACCTGCGCCGTAGCTCATCAGGGAACGGCGTCACAAACACCTCCAGTGTGGGGCGTACCGTCCCCTCCGCCAGGTGCCCGCTGTAGGTCTGGAACTGCTCGTCGCCCACGGTCATGTGCGCATGGATGATTGGCTCGTCATCCAGGCAGGCGATGTTGCCCAACAGGCTGACGACCTCGACCTGTCTGTCTAGCACCCGGTCATAGTATTCGTGTTCAGTGGCGCGATAGTAGCGCAGCTTGACCCGGCTAAAGGCCCCCCAGGCCGCGAAATAGCCGCCAAAGATGCTCTGCTCCGTCAGGAAGCGGCGCAGGGTCGCGATGGCTTCTTCCCCCTCATCCAGCCGCGCTACCAGATAACTGCCGTTGTGTGCGAATTGCATCTTGTCCTCTCCTTCTCGAGCCCGGCACGAGTATTGCCACAGTAGATCCGGGTAGGAATTGACATCCTGAGCGTGAGAGGGGTCACTTGAGGCTCCGCTGGTTGTTCCTGTTGCTGCTGGTCACGGCCTTTGTGGCGCTGGTGTTTACCCAGAGGGCCGAGATCCGTGCGCTGATGGCGACTCTGGCGCACGGGCGCTGGCCCTGGCTGTTGGCGGCGCTGGCCCTGGAGGCAGGCTATTTCGTCCTCTTTGCCGTCACCTATCACTATAGCTTTGCCGCCGTAGGCGTACAGCGTCGCGTGCGCACGCTGTTACCGCTGCTGCTGGCCTCGATCTTTGTCTCTACCGTTGCACCGACGGGCAGCGTCGGCGGTGCGGCGGTGGTCGTCGATGAGACGGCCCGCCGCGGCGCTGCGCCCGCCCGTGGCGCCGAGGGCGTGTTGCTCGTTTGGGCAGCCCAGACGGCCGCCCTGCTGCCGATTGTGGCCATGGCTCTGGGCTACCTCTATCACAGTGGGGATCTCCGCGCCTATCAAATCCTTGGTGCGCTCGCCTACCTGCTCTACGTCTGTGCCCTGACGGGAGCGCTCTTCCTCGGTTGCTGGCAGGCAGCCCACCTGCGCCTTTTCCTGAGCTGGGCGGCGCGGGCCGCCAATCGCCTGGCAGCCCTGTTTCGGCGCGGTCCCTGGCTCGCTGCGGGCTGGTCGGCGCGCACAACCCGGGATCTCTGTGCGGCCGGCCAGGCTATCTCGTCTCACCCCCGTGCGCTCGGCGCCACCTTGATGGTCGCTTTTGCCTCTCACCTGCTGAGCCTGGGCTGCCTCTATGCCCTCTTTCTGGCCTTTAGCCAACCGGTGCACGTTGGCGTGCTGGCATCGGGCTTTGCCCTGGGGGTTGTTTTCTCCACGATCTCAGTCATCCCTCTTGATGTCGGCGTCGTTGAGGCCGCCATGACCTTGATCTATTCCTCCCTGGGCGTGCCTGTGAGCCGCGCCGTCGTCATTGTCCTCGCTTTCCGCGGTATCACCACCTGGCTGCCCATTCTGGCCGGCTTTGTGCTCGTGCGCAGCCTGAGCATATTTCGTGACCGCTAGAGTCTGTTCTTCAGCTGTGAGTGATCCGCCACACGATGCCCGTTCCGGCGGTCACCTCCCAGCGATTGTCGGCCCACTCCATGACCCCATAATCCACGACGTAGAGGCTGCCATCGGGCCCGAACTTGGCCTCCACAGGGCGCTCCAGCCCACCCTGATTGCCGTTCTGCGAGGGCGGCCCCTGGCGGTTGACGGCAAAGTCACTTACGGCGCCCTGCGCCATGTCCACACGCACGACCTTGCGCCCGCCCGGCTTGTCGGGCGGTTCCCCGGCCAGCACCGCCAGCATGGGCCCAAACTCGGCCACAAAGGCCTGTTGGTGAAAGCCAAACTCGGGGTGCAGGCAGAAATCGAACTTGTCAGCTGAGACATTGTGGCCAAAGGTAGCCAATGGGCTCGCTGGCAGGTCGCGGCCCAAGAGCAAGTCCTTGTGGTTGGCGAGCAGAAACTCCTGCTTGGGCCCGCCGGCCGGCTGGAATTCAGGCTCGGTAATCGGCTTGCCTGCGAAAAAGTCGGGCCAACCGTACCAATGCCCTTCCTGCACCCGCCAAAGCGTATCCGGATCATTCGCCACCGGGCGCGGCGGCAGTTGGTTGGCGCCGTTGTTGGTCACATAGAGCATGCCGTCGGGCCCGAAGGCCAGCCCGAAGGGGTTGCGAAAGCCCCAGGCAAAAACGTGCAGGTCCGTCCCATCGCCATTGGCGCGCATGATAGCGCCACTCGCCGCCTGCCCTCGCCCCGGCCCGGCGATCCGCTGCTCCTGTGACGTTACAGTGCCCCAGGGCACAAAAGCGCCCGTCGTGCGCGTCTCGTGGGTTAGAGGGTTGGTACTTTCGTAATTCTTGCCGGCCAGGATTACATCCGCGCCGGGGATGTCGTGGGCCTCCAAGTGGCTGTTGCTCTCCAGAATATTCAGCGCCGCCGTGTCGACCACACCCGAGTTGCTGACCGTGCCCTGGCCAAAGTACATGCGCCCGGCCTGGTCGAACACGATGGCGTTGTTATGGTGCATACCCCAAGAGGGGAGGCCGGTGATCAGGTCGCGGAGGTGCCCGTCCTGCAACACCGAGATCTTGCCCCGGTGCGACACGTAGAGCATCCCCTGGTAGACGGTAATGTCGGTGATCAGGTCCTCAAGGTCTGCGCTGGCAACCGCCTCCACTGTGCCATCGCTCAGGTAGCGCAGGATCCGTGATTCCGTGGCAGCAGTTGACCGGCCATAGGGAAAGTGGCTCTCCGCAACGAGCATATTGCCGTCTACATCCCAACTGACGGCGCTGGGATAGTTCAGCTTTTCCACCCAGGGCTCGATGGTATAGCCCGCGGGTAGTTGGATCGTCTCCGGCCCGGCGATGCGCTCGCCCGGCCGGATCTTTTCCATGACGTGCATGGCGTTACCTCCTCATATTGGCCTTTCAGGCCATTATCCTTGCGGGCATGGCTTTTACTTGTTCATGCCGGGTTGTGAGTCCGCCGCCGGCGATATGCGGCCCGCCGGGCCGCCTCTGCGGCGAAGCCAGAATGGCCCGTCATGGTTGGCGATGCCGGTCATCGGTCCCTGCAGACCGCCGATCATCGGGGTCAGCGAGCTATCGCCGTTCACACGCAGAATGCGGCCCCTGGTGCGCACCCCCCCATACGCATAGCCACCCTCGGCCACATAGATACTGCACTCCTGATCGCAGGCCATACTGGCGGGGAAGATCAAACCTGTTGCGACGGCATCCATGATGTCGCGCTGAGGAAGTGGCACGGCGGTGGGGTCGACAATGCGCGGGGTCTGAAACAGTACAGTGGGAACGCTTGCCATGATCTCCCTCTTTTGAGCGCCGGTGCGGTTACGGGCCGCAGGCGTGGAAGTGGGCCGGCCTCGCCCAGGCTGGCGACAGGGCAAGAGGCCAATCACCAGGGAGATGGGTGCCGGCCTATCCGCCTTGGTGCCAGCAAAGGTCGTGCCAGGGCATTAGTGCTGACATGGGTGAGGATCATAGTCCCTACCACCGGGCCTACAGCGCCGGCGGCAGAGTTGAGGCTGGTGCTCATGCCATAGATGCCGCCCTGTCGCCCCTCGGGCGCGCGTTCGGCGATGATGGCGTTGGCGGTGGGGCCGACGCCGCCCATGGCAAAGCCCAGGATGATGCGCAGTACCAGGAGTTGCATGGGATGAGTATGGATGCCTGTTGCAGGTTGGGCACCAGCGTCTGTACGAAGAGCGGCAGTACCGGCCCGGCCACCGAGCCGCTCAGGTTGATCAGTACCAGCATGGTGATCATCGCCAGCAGTGTGGGCTCCGAGGCAATGGCCTGCAGCGATTCGACCAGGGTATTGCCGTTCTTCTTCTGTACCGGAATCGGCACGAATCGCTCATGGATCTGCGTGGTCACGAGGATGCCGGTGACGAGAAGCAGCAGCCCCGAGCCCAGGAAAGCCACACGATACCCCAGCGTGGCGCCGATGATCCCGCCCATCGCGGGCCCTACCGAGTTGCCGACGAACACAGCCGTCTGCAGGAGCCCCAACGAAAAGGCGCAGCGCTCGCGCGGCACTGTGGTCGCCACGAGGGTGGTGGCCGCTGCAACAGTGCCGGTCACGGCGCCCTGCGCGATCCTGAACGCGGCCACCTGGTGCGCATTCTGGGCGAGGCCAAGAGCAATGAGGACGATGCTGCCACCCATGATGGCGCGCACCAGCATGGGCTTGCGGCCGTAGCGGTCGGCCAGGAACCCCCAAAAGGGAGAAAACACCGCCATGGCGATGGGCGCGCCGGAATTGATGAGCCCAATCCAAAAGGCCACCTGTTTCAGGTCAGTCACACCCAGGTTCTGGATGTAATAGGCCAGAAAGGGATTGGCCATGTTCAACCCGATGATGGTCGCCAGCTCGGCGGCGATCACGATATAGAGGTTGCGTTGCCAGGGCTCCAGATGCACGCGCCGCAGCATACGCATCATGATCGCGATTGGCCTTCAACCCGGAAGCGCAGTGCCGCAGCGTGGGCATCACGATAGGCAGCGGCCGTCTCTTGGGCCGTGCGCCGCCAGGAGAACGTAGAGGCATGGGCCAGGCCGGCCGCGCGCAGGCGGGCCCTCAGCGCATTGTCGGTAGCGATGCGGCAGATGGCATCGGCCCAGCCGGCGATGTCGTCGGCGCCCACCCAGAGCGCCCCCGGGCCGCCCACCTCGGGCAGGCTGGTAGCCTCGGCAATGACTGCCGGGGTGCCGCAGGCCAGCGATTCGAGCACTGGCAGGCCAAAGCCTTCGTGACGGGAGGGGAAGAGGAAGGCCGTTGCCGCGCCATAGAGGGCCGGCTTATCGCCCTCTGGCACCCGCCCCAGGAAGCGCACGCTCTCACTAATGCCCGCTTCTCGCGCCAGGCGCCGTGGATCGGGCGCAAAGGGCGTATCGCTCGTCGGCAGCGCCCCCGCCAGGGCCAGCACGGGCAAGTGGGGCTCGCGGCGGCGGGCCTCTCCCCATGCCCGGAACAAGGTGGCCAGGTTGCGGCGCTGATCAAAGCCGCCCAGGTAGAGAAGAAAGGCCTCCGGCAGCTCATAGCGGGCGCGCACCGCAGCCAATACTTCGGGCTCTGTGCCCGGCCGGTAGGCGGGGGATGCGGCCAGGAGCACAGCCCGCACCCGCTCTCGCGGCACGCCCAAGCGGCGCACTATCTCGGGCACAGTCGCCTCGGCATCGGTCAGGATCAAATCGGCGCGCCGGGCCGATGCGGCCACCAGGCGCATATACGCGCGCACCAGCGCGGAGCCCCGGTAGGCGGGCAGAAGCAGGGGGATCAGGTCGTGTACCGTGACCACGGTGGGCGTGCGCGGAGTGTAGGGCGAGGCAAAGTAGGGCACATGGGCCACAGCCGCCCCCAGCATTGCCGCTGCCCGCGGAAAGGCCGTCTGCTCGTTCCAGACCTTCTCAAGGTTGGCTCCCAGCCGCCGCCAGGGCGAGGTAGCCAGCGTATGCCAATGGGCGCCCGCTGGCAGCGGCCGCCCAGCAAAAAGGTCGGCTGGCCCGCAGAGCACAACCTCTGGCCCGTCCTCCAGCTTGACCAGTTCGTCAACCAGATGATGCAGGTACTGGCCGCTGCCGGCTGTCTCCTGCCCCCAGAAACTTGCATTCAGGGCCACACGCAGGCGCGGCCCCTGTTTTTCGGGTTCCATCAACTCTTCCCGCGCAACCATGCGGCCCAGCTCTCGCCGGGCTGCCGGTGATATCGGCGCCCGCTCTGCTTCGGATGGGGCGCGAAACTCGCTTTTGCGCCAGGCGGCAGAGCGGGTGGAATTTGACACAAGGCGTTTCCGCTACATGCGCTCGCGGAAGTACTGTACCGTAAGTTCGAGGCCTTGCTGTAGCGTCACGGTCGGCTCCCAGCCCAACTCACGGCGGGCAAGGTCTGTGCTGAGATAAATCTGCGATACCTCGCCCAGCTTTGCCGGACCATAGAGCCGCGGGCCCTGGTAGCCCGTCGCCTGCTGCAAGGCAGCCCAGATCTGGTTCACCGAGGTGCCGATGCCGGTGCCGATGTTGTAGGTGCCCCCATCGCCCCTGGTGAGAGCCAGCAGGTTGGCACGCGCGATATCGCCCACATAGCAATAATCACGCAACTGCTCGCCGGTGCCATTGATGGTGGGGTGCTTGCCCGTGAGCATCATGCCGGTAAAGATTGCCACCACCCCGGCCTCGCCCAGCGGGTCCTGTCTCGGCCCGTAGACGTTGGGGTAACGCAGGATGGTATACTGCAGGCCATAGTTGCGCTCATACAGGCGCAAATAGTGCTCCACATGGTGCTTGGAGGCACCATAGGGATCCAGCGGGTTGATCGGGTGCGCCTCATCCACCGGCAGGTATTCCGGCTCACCATAGACGGCGCCGCCCGTAGATGCATAGACGACCTTGCGCACGCCATTCTTGCGTGCCAGCTCCAACAGCTGCAGCGAGCCGAGTACGTTGACATCGGCATAGAGGAGCGGCTTTTCCATCGACTCGCGCACATTCGCCTTGGCGGCCTCGTGCGCAATGACCTCCGGCCGCTCGGCCGCTATCACCTGGCTCAGGGCCTCACCGTTGCGGATATCTACCTGGTAAAAGTGCGCCGCCGGGTTTACCTGTTCGCGCTTTCCGGTGGAGAGGTCATCTACCACGCACACCTGGTGGCCAGCTGCCAGGAAAGCGTCGACCACATGCGAGCCGATAAAGCCCGCGCCGCCAGTGACCAGGACTTTCATACGATAGCCTCCTCGATGTATGTCTAGTGCAAGATCGGTCGCTCATGTCTGATGAGGCACGACACACGATGGAATGGACCTCGCTGCCGAGAGGATGAGGTACGTAGCCGCGGCATTGTGCCGCGCATCTCTATCGACAGGTCCGCGGCAACATGCCGCGCCTACAGCTACTGCGCCCGCCATGTAGGCCACCGGCGCTGTTTTCAGTTCAGCAACACTCCTGCACCGAAGGCTCTTCGCGCAGGAGCTCGACCTCTGGCGCCTGAGGGCTGGGCTCGAAGTCATAATAGATGAACGAACGGCCGTTTTTCTCCTCGGCGCGCCGCAAGGTGACATGCCATTCAGGCGACATGACGGCCGGGTAGGCTTGCTGTTCCGGGCGCTCACACTTGGCCCTCATTTAACCCCCCGAGAACGGATAATCGAGAAGATCAGCCAGGCTCCCATGAGGGCGGAAACGATAAAGCCCAACTGGGCAATGGGCAGCCCCCACCCGGTGAGTGGCACCCGAAAGACCGCCGCCCGGTCGCCGCCCGAGATCACCAGCGCCGAGCCGACGATGAGGGCCGCTATCACCATGGCAAAGGCCAGCCGGTTGCCAACTGTGTCTATCTTGGAAAGGATCATCTCGAGCCTGCGCACGTCGAGGCCGATAGTGAGCTCGCCGTTATCGAGTTTGGCGCTGATGCTATCCAGGCGGGGGGGTATGTCTTGCGCCAGGCGATCGGCCTGCCGCAGAAAGCGCAGTCCCCGGCGCGCCAGGTGCTCCGGCGCAAAGCGCTCGCGCGCGATGCGGGCCACGAATGGCTGCGCAGCTTCCACCAGATCAAACTTGGGGTCCAGCCCCTGCGCAACGCCCTCCAGCACCAGCACCGTGCGCGCCAGCAGCGCCAGCTCGGATGGCAGGCGCACCTTGTGGCGGAGGGCGGTGGCAAAAACCTCACGCAGCAGCTCGGCGATCGGCACCTCGTCTAGCGCAAGGCCCCAATAGCGCAGCAACAGGCGTTCCAGGTCTCGCCGCAGGCCGGCCAGGTCGCTCTGTGGCAGCACTGCCCCCATGCGCCGGATGGTGTAGACCATCTCCTCAACATCCTGCATCACCACCGCATAGAGCAGCGCCCGCAGGTTGGCCTTGCTCAGCTCCGAGAGATGGCCCACCAGCCCAAAATCCACCAGCCCGATGCGTCCGTCACAGACCAGGATGTTGGCGGGGTGCGGATCGGCGTGGAACAATCCATCCTCAAAGACCTGCTTCAGATAGAGGTCCACCACTACAGCAGCGATGCCCCGCAGATCATAGCCCCCACTGCGCAGCCGCTCCACATCCGCCAGCTTGATGCCGCCAATGTCCTCCATGACAATGGCCCGGCGTGAGCTATGGTCCCAGTAGATGCGTGGCACCCAGACGCGAGGATCATCGGCCAAATTGGCCCGCAGGCGGTCGGCGTTGCGCCCCTCGATGGTGTAATCCATCTCATCGTGCAGGCCGAGGCTGAACTCGTTCAGCAGCTCCGAAAGCTGGTATTCGCGAATGGCTGCCGAGCGACCCTCGATAAAGCGCACCTGGCGCCGCAGCAGGTCCAGGTCCGCCTCGACGACCGGCTCGATTCCCGGGCGCTGCACCTTGACCACCACCCGCGCCCCGTCATGCAACACTGCCCTGTGCACCTGCCCAATAGACGCCGCTGCGATCGGTTCCCAATTGAATTCGGCAAAGACGGTCTCGACCGGCTGGCCCAACTCGGTTTCGAGTAGCGCCCGGATCTCCTTGGCCGGTACCGCCGGCGCAGCGTCGAGGAGCAGCGAAAGCTGGGCTGTATATTCCGGCGGCAGCACATCGGGCCGTGTGGAGAGCATCTGCCCCAGCTTGATATAAGTGGGGCCCAGTTCCTCCAGCGTCTTCCGCACCCGCTCGGGCACCGAAAGGCGCGCAATGCCCTGTTCCGGCTCGGCCGCACGCTGGCGCCAGCCCGGCAGAAAGCGGCCCAGCTCCAGCCGCTCCACCAGGAAACCCAACCCGTTCTTCAGCAGAATTTCGGCGATCTGCCGCAGGCGTATGATCTCGCCATATGGCCGCCGCCAACCAAACCCCAGGGGCAAAGCACTATCCCCCTTTCCCAACACGGCAGGGGATTATACCACGCTTCTGGTGAGAACGCCTAACCCTGAGTGCGCGGGATGGGGTTGGGGTACCAGTACTGCAACCGCACTTGATCCAGCCGGCTCCCGGTAACAGCCGGCAAAGGTGCTGTGCGCCTGCCCGGCTCTGACCCGGGAGGGTGGATTTGGCGGGTTCATGGTTTATCCCGTATTTAACAAAGGCAGTCCGTTGGGCGGGAATGCCAGCCA
>DAOTVS010000130.1:0-18165 GCA_034436375.1 Anaerolineae bacterium
CGCAGGCGGCCGATGGAATCGAGTTCGTCGACAAAGATGATGCTGGGGCGGCTGCGCTTGGCTTCCGAGAAGAGATCGCGTACACGGCTGGCCCCGACACCGACGAACATCTCCATAAAATCAGAGCCGGTGATGCTATAGAAAGGCACGCCCGCTTCGCCGGCCACAGCGCGGGCCAGGAGCGTCTTGCCGGTGCCCGGCGGCCCGACGAGCAGGATGCCCTTGGGCATGGAAGCGCCGACGCGGCGGAACTTGCCCGGGTTGCGCAAAAAGTCGATGACCTCACGCAGCTCCATCTTGGGGCCATCGGCGCCGGCCACGTCGTTAAAGGTCACAGCAGTGGCAGGCTCTTTCCGGTAGAGTTTGGCCCCGCTGCGGCCAAAGTTGGTCATGCTCTGGCCCTGACCGCCTACGCTACGGGCAAAGGCCAGGCCCAGGGCCACCAACAGCAGGATGGGTAACACGGTCCCCAGCACCGTCCATACCGAGCCCAAGCCGCTCGTGCTCAACGCATCAATGCGCACGTTGTTGCTTTCCAGGGCGGCATAGAGGCCCGGGTCGTCAAAGGCCGGGCGACGTGTGGTAAAGGTGGTGTACTGGATTGGGGTCGTCTGACCCGGTGGTGTGGTCGTAGCCTGGTTCTTGAGCTGACCACGGATCTCATCGCCCTGGGTAACAATGGCGCTGACATTACCAGCATCGACCTGAGAGCGGAATTCGGAATAGGGAATCGTCGCGGCATTATCCGTGCTGGTAGTACCGATTGTGCAACCACAGGCCAGCAGCAGCACCACAGCCACCGGCAACAAGAGCTTTGTCAGGCTATGGGTCCTTCTTTGTAGTACCATCTATTCCCTGCCGATAATGAGCTTGCCCAGGGCATCACTGCCTTTGATACCCGGGGCGACCCGAGATCGAGCACAGCCGGCGCTCAAGCGAGTCTCGTTGGGCGTCAGCTATCCGAACTCGTGGGTAGCAACATACGTGCCAGATGTCGAGCCTCAGCCAGCACGACCGATTCTTCGGCATCTGGCACACCTGTTGCTCGTGCAAAACGGATCATACCGCCAATTCATTTTCATGATCATGCTGGTGGTTATGGCCCTATGCAGAGAGGCGCATTCAGGCCATGACTGGGGAGGTGGGAGGCTTGGAGATTCGTTTGGGTGTGGCAGCGAGACTCAATGACGGCACGATGGCAGGCCGGGTGAGCAAAGTGGTGCTGGACCCGAACAAGGGGGTGGTGACGCACCTGGTGATCCATCGGGCCGAGAACCGTGGCCCGGACCGCCTGGTGCCCGTGGATCAGGTGCTGGTGGGCGATGAGGAGCAGGTACAACTGCGGATCGGCCGCCAGGAACTGGAAGAAGAGGTCAGGTTCGACCCCGACTATTTCATCACGCTGGAGTATGGCGACTGGCCCGGGCCCTACCCGGTAACGGCGCAGCCCATTGTGGCCTGGGGCCGCCCTTACCCGGCAGAGGGGCTGCCGCTCGAGCCCCCTGAGCCCGCCACCGAGCTGCCCTTTGTGGCCGCAGGCACTCCACATCCGCCGGCCGGCAGCATCGTCCTCGAGCCGGAGATGCGCGTCTTTGCCTTCGAGGGTCAGCCCCTGGGGCGAGTCGTGGAGGTGCTCTCGGACCCGCAGAGCGGCGTGGCCACATACCTGGTACTGGTCGATAACCAGGGTGATGCGGTAAACCGCCTGGTGCCAACAAGCTGGATCCGCTCTGTGCAGGGCTCGGATATAACGCTGGCGGTAGGGCCGCGGGTAGTGGAACGGTTGTCGGTATATCCTGAGGTCGGCTGAGCCTCAACGGGTCACACCCCAACCCCTCTCCGGCACAGTGTATGACGAGATGCTCGCCCAGCGCCGGGGAGGGGCGCGTGTGATGGTAAGGTGCGCCAGCTTGCCACCCGGGTTCCCTCTCCCCGGCGTACCTGTGTATGAGCAAGTCTATTCTGCGTCGGGGAGAGGGCAAGGGCTGAGGTTTCTACCTTAGCCTTTGCGCGCGGGGCCAGGGTGTTCTTTACCCAGGTCCGCATTGACCTGGAGATAGTTGATCACATCCTGCCGGCGCAGGAGCCCTACCATGTGATGCGGCTGGTCGACGACGGGCAATTGCTCATAGCCGCCCCGGCCCAGCCTGTCTACAGCGACAGCCAGGTCCTCATTGGGGTTTACGGTAACGAGACGATCGTAGGGTGTCATCGCCTCGGCGACTGTCTCTTCTGGGCGCTTTTCGCGCGGCACGCGGCGGATATCATCGAGGCAGATCAGGCCCACCAACTGGCCATCACTGGCCACAGGGTAGGCATGTTGGCGGCCGGAGAGAACATGGTCGTCAACCAGCTTCTGAATGGTGATGTTCGGGGGCACCTGGTCCACATTGCTCGCCATCAGCCGCCCAACGGGCACCCCTTGCAATGACTGGCGGACGAGCAACTCACGATAGCTGGAGACGGCGGCATTGTTGAGGAACCAGCCGACAAGCCCGAGCCAGATACCGCTGATAAAGTTGCCCCCCAGAATCAGGGCCACACCGGCAAAGATGAGGAGAAAAGCGAATCCCTGGCCCACCCAGGTGGCGATGCGGGTAGCCCGGCGCAGGTTATGGGTCGCGCCCCAGAGGATAGCCCGCAGCACACGACCGCCGTCGAGCGGAAATCCAGGCACCAGGTTAAAGATGCCCAGGACCAGGTTGATGAGCGCCAGATACTGGGCAAGGGCCGCCCCGGCCCCATTGAACGGGCGCAAGAGCAGGTAGATACCGTAGAACACACCTGCAAACACCAGGCTGCTGAAAGGGCCCACAAAGGCCATCGTAAACTCGTTGCTGGCTGTGCGTGGCTCCTCTTCAATCTGCGAGACGCCGCCCAGGATGAAAAGAGTGATGCTCTCGACCGGCAGGCCCTGGCGGCGCGCCACCAGCGAGTGAGCCAGCTCATGGCCCAACACCGAGGCGAAGAGGAGCAGGCTCGAGGCGACGCCCAGCGCCCAGTTTGTGAGCGTGGAAAAGTTGGGAAAAAGCACCGGGTAATAGCCAATGGCCAGGGTCCAGGTGATCAACAGGAAGATGATGATCCAGCTCCAGTCGACGCGGATGCGAATGCCGGCGATCCGCCCTATCGTGAACGCGCGCAATGGCTTCTCCTTTCTATCACCCTGCGGTTTTCAGCCCTGTCTCAATGGAGGAATGACTTCACCCTGGGGGGTTGCCTCGACGCGCAGCGTGATGTGCTGGTAATCACGGCGGATCTCGGGCCTGCCGGGCTGCCCCGGGTAATGCGACTGGTCGAGGACGATATCCTGCTCAAAGCTCTCGATGCCCCCCTCGAGCAAGGTGAGAATGGCCTGGGCGCCGAGGCCGGCCGCCAGCTCGCGGTCATCGAGTCCGGCCGTCTGCTCAGCCAGCGCCTCGCGTAGGGAGGGGCGCACCTTGATGCGCACTGGCCAGGTCTGGACGCCATCGTCTTTGGTCACACCAAAGCGGGCCACCTGATAATCGGCCCCGGTAAAACGGTCAAAGCCATCGAAACGTATATCATAGACATGCCATGCCATGTGACAGTCCTTTCATCAGTGCCGTTTGAGATCAGCCGCCCGCAGGCTGGGCCTGCCCATGCCCCATGCGGCTGTGGGCCTGAGCAGGGCGATAGATGATAAAGCGATCATCGACGATCATGTAGGGTATGCGGCGGTCCTCGATCCACGGCCAGTGGGTATGGTATTGCCGAAAGGTATCGTTGGAGAGCACATCGGCCCCGAGCTGATCAGCCGTCTCAAGGATAAAGTAATCGGCCTCTGTCTCGGCAGGGGCCTGTATAACCACTTCCCGCTGCAGCAGGTCCTCCAGCTCTTGTGGATGATCGATCTGGTGGTGGAGGGCAGCGTCGATGATGACAATGACCCGGTCATATTGCTTGTGCAATGCCTCCATGGCCAGGTACAGGTTCTCCAGTCGCGGCTTACCTTCGGCGGTGCGTTCCTCATAAGCCACATTTGAGCCATCGACGACAATGGAAAAGCTCCGGGAGCGCCTGGAGGCCTGGGCCTTATCCGATGGTGAGCTGATCACGCACCTCCTCCACGCCCTCCACATCAGAAACGATGTCTTCGACCACCGCAATATCGTCCAGGTCCTCCACCCGGCCGCGCAAGGTCACAACGCCGTCGCGCACGCGAACCAGGATGGGCAGGGCCGTGGTCGAAGCATGCAGGCGCAGCGCCTCGCGCACACGATCGGCAATCTCCGCATCGCTGGTTGCAAAGCGGGCGGGCACCTCTTCCTCATCCAATGGAGCATCATCGGCGGAAGAGGCAAAGCCGATGCCCATATCAACATCACTCTGCGAGCGGGAAGGCAGGGTAGGGGGATCTTCAGGCGGGGTGTAGATCTCTCCAGCGTCGATGGCTTCATAAACGTCGGTCGTGGCGGCGTCATCCTGCATCTCCCAGCCGGGCACATCCGGCTTTTCCAGCCCATCTTTGGGCACCGGGCTGCCGTACATGTGCGGCGAGAACGCGTTTTCGATAAACAGAAGATCTTCCTCGCTCAAGCGCTCATCGGGATCCAGCAGATACGCCTCTTCAATCGAGCCGTCATCGCCCTCGGTATAGCTCTCTTCCCACTGCTCATAGCCCTCGTCCTGGCTATCATAGTCGGGAGCGCCTGGTCCTTCAGGCTCATACTCATCCTGCTCTTCCTGGCGCCACCGTTCGTAACCCTTGTATTCTCTCCTTTGCGCCATCTCACCCTCTCATGGAGCCGAGGTCACCGGCCACTGGCCATAACCAAGGGAGCAATAACCATGCCAAACCTGGCATACGGAAAAGCAAGGCGTCCCCCCGTAGGGGAGAACACACAATGCTCTCCCCTACGGGGGGACGCCTTGCTTTTCCGTATGCCAGGGATCAGCGGCGGCCCATGCGCAGGCCTAACAACCAACCGGTGACCAGGGCCACGCCGACGGCCTGGAGGGGATAGCGCCGGATGGTCTCCGCCATGTCGCGCTGGATGCCGTTCATATCGGTCTGGCGCAGGTAGGCAGCGCTGCGCTCAAGATTCTCAGCAAAGCGACGAGCAGCGGTATCGCCGTCAGGGGAACTGCCGCGCAAGGTATTGGCCGCTCGAGAGAGGCCCTCAGCGGCAATGACCCGCGCCCGGTCAATACCCTGCGACAGGCGGCCACCCAGGCGCCTTGTCTGCCTTTCGGTCTGCCCGGCAACCTGACTGGCCTGAGATTGGGCATTTTGCCAGGACTGGCCCATCGACTGGGCGCCGGGCCCTTGCGGCCCTGCGGCCGGCGGCCCCTGGCGCCATGGATAATCGCTCATGCACGATCTCCTTTCGGTGCTCACGTTCCAGGCCCGGTTTTTCCAGAAGAAGAAGTAGCAAGAAGCGTGCCAACCTTAAAAAGAGGGTCAGGCGGGAACGGCCTGGACGGCCTGCGCGACCTGCGCAGGATCCTGAACGGGCGCACAAGTCTGCGCGCCACGGCGGACATAGAGCACGGGCTGGGGCTGAGCGCTCAGGCCCAGCTGGTCCAGGCGGCCATGTTGCCGCAAAGGATCAACCGATTCGACGAGCACATTGGGATCATAGATCGCCAGCGCCGCCAGGCGCAATTGCTGGCTGAGCTTGGCAGCCGTATCGCCAACAATGATCAGGTGCAGCGGGGTGTGAACGTAGCGGTAGACCGTCAGGCCATAGGGCGCAGCATGGTGGCGATAGGGGCCATAGAGCGGCGCCATGGCCTCGAGACAGCCAACGGCGGCCTCGTGGTGCTTTTCGATGCCAGTCAGGCGATAGAGGCGCAGGGCCAGGTCAGCCGCTATGGCGTTCTGATCGAGCAGCTTGTGGCGATCCTGCAGGCGACCCTGGTCGGATGGGTGGAAGGGGATATCGTAGAAACCGCCCACGTCGGGGTCGAGCAGGCGGGCATAGATGATATCGAGCAGGGTCTCGGCGCGCTGGCGAAAATCGCCAGCCGCGACATAGGCGTCGGCGTCGAGGAGGGCGTGCCCCATCCAGGCCAGGTCCACCAGCAACCCGGGCAGGTGAGGCGAGCCATCGTAGTAGTGGGCCATGCCGGCGCCGGGCACAAAGTTGCGCTCCCAGATGGCCTCGAGCGCCTCAACAGCCCGGTCGGCCAGGGCGGGCTCGCCGAACACAACCGCTCCACGCAGGAGAGCGCGAACCATCATGGCGTTCCAATCTGTGAACAGGGTCGGGTCAACGGCTGGCGGCTGCCGCTCGGCGCGGGCATCAGCGCGCAGATGATAGTATTGCTCATCGGCGTCGACGCTGCCGGCAAAGGCGCCGCTGGGATCGCTCAGGACGTCGTCGGCAAAGGCGATGATCTCATGCGCAGTGCGGCGGTAGAGATCATCGCCGAAAACCTGGACGGCCTGCAGGCAGTCATCCAGCAAGCGGGCGTTGGTTTCGAGCAGTTTTTCATAGTGCGGATCGGCCCAATCGGCTGTGACCGAATAGCGGAAAAAGCCGCCGCCTACGCTATCGTAGACACCGCCCGTGGCCATCGCCGTGAGCGTAGAGCCAGCCACATCGAGCAGCGCCCCATCGTGCGTGCCCTGCCCCACAGCCAGGGCGAACTCGAGCACCTCGGGCACGGGGAACTTGGGCTCATTGCCAAAGCCACCATAGCGAGGATCATAGGCGGTCATGACCGATTGCGTCACCGTGTTGACGATATCGACGCTCACTTCGCCACGGAGGCGCTGTCGGAGTTCGTGAATGCGCGCCCTGCGGGCGCGCCGCCGCTGCACCTTAGCCTCCAGGTCGGCCCGCTGATCGCGATAGTAGGTGGTCACTTCGCTGAGCGACTCCAGGAAGGCATCCGCAGGCATAAAGGTGCTGCCACTCAGCAGGTCACCCTCGGGGGTCAGGAACGCCGTCGTGGGCCAACCGCCCAGGTTATAGCGGCTGTTCAGGTCGGGCCGACGGTCGTTGTCGATGCGCACAGGCACGACCTCGGCGGCGACACGGCGAATCACCTCCGGGTCACGATAGGTCTCTTGATCCATAACGTGGCACCAGTGGCACCAGGTCGCACTGATATCGAGCAGAATGGGCAGATCGCGCTCCTGGGCCTCACGGAAGGCATCCACGCCCCACGAACGCCAGGGAATACCGATGATGGCAGCATCCTCCTGAATATCAGCCATGCACTGTTAGCCTCCGCTTTTCGCTTGATCCTGCGCTTCTTCATAGGCATAGACCATGAATTGGCGCACCTGCTCGTCGAGGCCCTCCGTCGAGAGGAAGACCTCGGTATCTCCAACCAACGGCTGCACGCGCACGCTCACGCTCCCCTGGCTGCTGGCCAGGATGATGCAATCCTGGCCCCGCTCGGCAATGCGCAACCCGAGCCCGCTGGGGCCAAAGAACCTGGCGGCCAGATCGAGCACCTGCTGGGGCCCCAAATGGGTCGACGTGCCGTAATTCACCTGACTCCTCCGTTCATCTGCGCAACACGAGACGGCGAAAGCCCTCGGCATAGCGAGGTTGCCCCCCGGGCACAGTCTGCCGCTGGTCGACGGCTTCGCGGATGCGTTTTTCCAGGCCATCCGGGTCGCTGATCTGAGTGGCATGGCAGCGCAGCGCGGCAATGCGCAGGTCAATGACATCGGTGGTGTCCACCCAGGTATCCGGCTCATTGGTCACCGTCAGATAGACCTGGCTCACCCGGTGGGGGGTCAGGCCATCGGCCAGCTGCTCAGGATAATAGGTAGCCATGCCGGCTGCCGGGAAGATGGCATCCAGGGTCACATCGCCACACACACGATGGTCCGCATGATTGGGATGCACGCCCCGGGAAAAACGACAGGTGGGATCGGGTGTAATCACGACCTCGGGCCGGTAGCGCCGCAACGCGCGCACGATGTCACCACGCAGCCTGAGGGATGGCTCGAGTTCGCCATCGCGATAGTCCAGGAATACAACCTCATGCACACCCAGCACCCGGGCCGCCGCGCGCTGCTCGGCCTCACGGATCGCCGTCAGACGTTGCGTGGTCATATTGGGGTCTTCGGTGCCCTTGTCACCACGGGTGCAGATGAGATAGGTCACCTCGACCCCTGCACGCGCCCAGCGGGCGATGGTGCCTCCGCAGAAAAACTCGGGATCATCGGGATGGGCGACAACAACCATGGCTTTTTGGAAAGGTTCGGACATGATGATTTCTCCACTGGATTCCAGGGGCGCCCCATAGCACCCTTCTCCATGTAACCGGCCTGGGCTGCACGGCAAACAGCCCAGGCCAGCCAGCAAACACAGCCTCTATTATACGCCCATTCCGCCCCCCGATGCCAGTGAGCCAAAGGAGGGCGAGCAATTCCTGTGCCACTGTGCAGGCAAACCTGGCCTGCATCTTGCTCAGCCGCTTCATAACAGGCGGGGCGGCCGCACCCGTTGTGCAGAACGTGGGCCGCCTGCTTCGCAAAGGATTGCGCACCACTCGTCTGGAGGTCGCTTTGCCCCTCAAACCGCGTCTCCCCCACGTGCCCAAGACCATACGGGGGAACATGGGTCCCCTCTTCGTGCGCTCCCTGCTGGTCGGCCTCCGCATCAATGTTCTGACCGTCATCCTGCAGCCTTTTGTGCTGGCGCTGGGAGGGTCGGTAGCCTTTCTGGGGCTCCTGGAGACGCTGGGGGGCTATCGAGGGCTGGTGCCGACGCTGATTCAGCCCGGCGCAGGCTGGCTGGCCGACAGGGTGGGGCGGAAAAGCCTGGGGATGATCGCCGGCGGCGTCACGGTATTCAGCTTGCTGCTCTACGCAGCGGCAGGGCGGCTCGGCGCTGTGGCGCTGCTGCTGCCGGCGACGGTGTTGGTGGGCCTGAACGCCATCGGCAGGCCAGCCATGGATGCGTTGGTGGTGGAATCGGTCGGCAGCGAGCGCGTCGGCTGGGCCTACAGTCTGGTGAGCTTTGGCTGGGCCGCAGCAGGTGTGGTTGCCTCTCTCGGAGCCGGCCTGCTGGCGGACCGCCTGGGCTATGCGCCGGTTTTTGTCATCACAGCTATCCTGGAGATGGTGGGCCTGGGCTTTCTGGCCCTGGGCGTGCGCGAGACCCTGGTAAGGCGACAGCAGGCTCGCCTGGGGCCACATGAGGTGAGGCATCTCACCCTGGGCTGGATGGCGCCCCCGCCCTCGCTGCGCGTGTTTTACCTGGCCGTCACCATCGATAGCTTCTTCTATGGCATCGGCTCGGCGCTGCTCTATGGCTTCCTGGCCGACCGTTACGGCTATACCCCTTTTCAGTTCGGCGTGATGACCACCCTCTATTCCGTCACCTGGATGCTGGCCCAACTGCCAGCAGGGCGTTGGGCCGATCGGGGCCGTGTAAAGGACCTGTTGGTGATCGCCGAAGGGCTCAATGCGGTGGTCATCGCCTCGTGGTTGCTGACCCAGCAATTCGCCGCCATCGCCATCTCCATGGCGCTGCTGGGCGTGGTGGGTGCGCTCTGGAGCCCGGCGCTGATCGCCTGGATCTATGCGCGGGTGCCGGGGGAAGAGCGGGCAGAGGAAATGGGGCGCCTGAGCGCACTGCCGGGGCTCTTTGCTATTCCTGCGCCCTGGCTCGGTGGCCTCCTGTATGAGCGCTTGGGCTTTGCCGCGCCCATCGGGCTAAACCTGATAGGGGCGCTGATGGCCATGGCCATCCTGGCATGGGGGCTGGGCCGGGAAAGGCGGGGCTATGACAATGGCTAAAATGGGCCGCACGGATACGCCACGCAGAAGCAAGACGATGCACCCAACATGGCGGTATGGAAGCAGCGCCGTGCCGCCGCTGCGGGCATATCCGTCTAGCCCGTCTTGCCCGTTATCATATCGCCAGGCTGGTATTCCACGAGAGCTTGCCCCAGTTCATAAGCCAGAGCGAGGGCTTGCGCGTCCTCAAGAATGGCCCCGAGGGCATCGACGCCAGGGCGGAGGACATCACCCTGATAAACGGCATCAAAAGTCTGCAGCCAGGCGCGGACCGTGGCCCGGGCGCCCTCGAACGAGGTGCGCCGGGAGCCGGCCGTGGAAAGAAAGATAGCGCGCCGGGGGCGGCCATCGCCGGTGGGCGGCAGAGGGCGACGCAGGATGTATTTGCGCGCCCAAAGGCATTGGCATCGGTCGACAAAAGCCTTGGCCCAGCCGGTAATGCCCAGGAAGTAGATGGGCGAGGCCAGCACCAGGGCATCAGCAGCCACGAGCTGAGAGAAGACGGCCTGAAAGTCATCACGTACGACACAGACGCCCTCTTGCCGGCACCCATCGCAGGCAATGCAAGGAGCAAGATGCAGGCGGGCCAGCTCGACCCGCTGCACTTGTGCACCGGCCGCCGCCGCGCCCGCCAACGCCTGATCCAGAAGCAACGCCGTATTCCCCCGCCGCCGGGGGCTGCCCGCCAAGCCGAGGACGGTCGTCATTTACTCTCGCAGCGCGGCGATAATGGTGCGGCAGTAAGCGGGGAGATCCGCCGGAGTGCGAGAGGTAATGAGATTGCCATCGCGCACGACCTCACGGTCAACCCAGGTAGCGCCGGCATTGGCCATATCATCCTTGATGGCCGGGACGGAGGTCACCGTGCGGCCCCGCAGGACGCCGGCCGAGACGAGCACCCACCCGGCATGGCAGATGGCAGCGATGACCTTGCCCTGCTCGAAAGCGTCGCGCACCAGCTTGAGCACGGCCGGGTAGCGGCGCAGGCGGTCGGGGGCAAAGCCGCCGGGGATGATCACGGCATCAAACTCGCTGGCGCTCACATCATCGGCGCGGGCATCGACGGTGACCGGGTAGCCGTGCTTGGAGAGATAGGTTTGGGCAGAGCCCGTGCCGATCACCCGCACCCGGGCGCCCGCCTCCTGCAGGCGATAGTAGGGATACCAGAGCTCGGGATCCTCATAAATCTCCTCTGCCAGGATCGCAACATTCTTGCCTTCCAGTTCCACCGGAATACCTCCTTCTTCAGGGCGAGACTGTCTTCCAGTCAAAGCGGTCGTCCAGGGCAAGCTCAGGGTTGGGGCCAAGGTCAGCCTGGGCGACGACCGCCCGGGAGATGGGGTTGACCAGGCCCTTGCGCCCCAACAGGATGGCGCCCTGCAGGCGCCCCCCCTTCAGCACCAGCTTGATGTATTCACCGGTGGGGCCGGTGCGGCGCAGCTCGGTGTAGCCCTCGCCGCCCATGATCTGGCCGACTGTGGTGAGGTCAATGCCGACAATCTTGAGGGTATTGGTCGGCACGGTGCCTGCATATTCACGGGTGTCGATCTCGGCCATGTTGTGCGCCGCGACCTGGGCCTGCTCAATGGCCGCCGGCACAATGCCATAAACGGCGCCGGCGTATTCGGCCACATCACCGGCCGCATAGACGTCGGGCGCCGAGGTCTGCAGGTGCGAGTTGACGATGATGCCCTTGTTGACGTTCAGGCCCGAAGCCTGGGCCAGGCTGAGGTTGGCGCGCCCGCCAGCTGCAATCAGCACCAGGTCCGCGGGGATGCGCGCCCCCCCTTGGAGCAGAACAGCCTGCACCCGGTCTTCGCCCATGATGCGCTCGGTCGTCGCGCCGACCTGCACGGCAATACCCAGGTTCTCGACCAGCGTGCGAAAGACAGCAGCCCCCTCCTCATCGAGCTGGCGCGGCATGAGCCGGGGGGCGAATTCAAGCACCGTGACCGCAAGGCCCAGGGCGCGCAGGCCACGCGCCGCTTCCAGACCCAACAGACCGCCGCCAATCACTACCGCTCGCTTGCGCCCCTGTGCATAGGCGCGGATGCGAGAGGCATCCTCAATGGTCCACAGGGCAAAGACGCCCGGCAGATCCACGCCGGCGATGGGCGGGATGAAGGAGCGGGCGCCCGTCGCCACAAGCAGCCGGTCATAGGCGACGGTCGTGCCATCGGCCAGGGTGAACCGGTGCGCGGCAGGCTCGATCCGCGCGACGGGAGCGTTGGTGTGGATGGTGATATGGTGCTCCGGGTACCACTCGGGCGGGTAAAAGTAGAGAGACTGTTGCTCAATCTCGCCGGCCAGGAAGGCGGGCAACTTGGGGCGAGCATAGTAAGGGTATGGCTCGGCCCCATAGATTTCGATGGGCGTACCGGGCCGGCCGGCGGCGATAGCGCGGGCGGTATTCGCGCCCGCGGCGCCCAGGCCGATGATGACGATTTTCATGCGTTCCTCCACGCCAAACCTCACAGGTCTGCGTAGACCTGTGAGGTTTGGCAAGTTTGGCAGGGTCAGTGGGCTTGAGCGATGCGCCGGCCCAGGTCGCGGCAGGCCTGCAGATCGGCGGCAGTGGGCGACAGGATCGCCTTGACCGGCGGCTCTGGCAGGCGCAACTTGAGGCCCTTGAGCCGCTCCTCGAGCATGGGAATAGCTTCACCGCTCCAGCCGTACGATCCAAATACAGCCCCAAGCTTGCCCTTGAGCCGTAGGGTAGCCAGGCTGGCCAGCAGGTCCCAGATGGGCTTGACGGCATCGCCGGCAATGGTGCACGAGCCCACGATCAGCGCATCGGCCGCCTCGATGTCATCGAGCAGCGAAGCGGGATCCCGGTTTTCGGCATCGACCAGCAAGACCTGGGCCCCCGCCTCCTGAGCGCCCGACGCGACGGCCTCAGCCATGCGCCGGGTGTTGCCATAAGAAGAGACGTAGGCCACCACCACCCGATTGCCGGGCGCACGGTGGGGATTCTCGCTCCAGGCCCGATAGAGCTCGATATAGCGCTGCGGGTTGGTGCGCAGGATCGGCCCGTGAGAGGGGGCGATCATACGGATGGGCAGGCCCTGCAGCTTGTCGAGGGCCTCGAGCATTTTATCCTTGAACGGTCGCATGATGACCTGGTAATAATAACGCCACTCATCACTGAAATCGCCCACCTGATCATCGAACAAGCGCTCATCAGCATAGTGCGCGCCAAAAACATCGCAGGGGAAGAGGATTTGCTCCTCCTCCAGATAGGTGAACATGGTATCGGGCCAGTGCAGGAAGGGGGCTGAGACAAAGCGCAGGGTCTTGCCGCCCAGGTCCAGGCTATCTCCATCGCCCACTTTGCTGAGCGGCGCATCACGGTTGAGGATGTGGCGGACAAAGTGCTCGCCGGTGCGCGAGGCGATGAGCCGCGCCCCGGGCGCCTCTTGCAAAAGCCGGTCGAGGGCGCCAGAATGGTCGGGCTCTGTATGGTTGACAATGATATAGTCAATGGCGCGCGGGTCCACGAGGGCACGGATGTGGGCCAGGAATTCATCGTCAAAGCCGTGCTTGACGGTCTCGATGAGAGCAGTCTTTTGCCCGCGCACCAGGTAGGCATTGTAGCTGGTGCCGTGGGCGGTGTGCATGACAATATCAAAGACGCGCAGGTCGGGGTTTAGCACGCCGACCCAGTAGACGTCTTGAGCAATTGATAATGGATTCACGGGGGAACCTCCAGGATAGCTATCAGCCTTCAGCTATCAGCTTTGGCCGCTACAGGGCGCAGTCTGGCCAATCGAGGGCCATATCGGCAAGCCACATCGCACAGCAAGTATCTTTCTGCAGTACAGCCGCTGAAAGCTGATAGCTGAAGGCCAGCAGCGAAGCTCTCCTACGCCTTTTTCTCGAACATGTCCTTGGCGGCGCCGCACTCGGGGCAGACCCAGTCATCGGGCAGGTCCTCAAAGGCGGTGCCGGGCGCAATGCCGCCGGCGGGGTCACCCTTTTCGGGATCATAGATATAGCCGCACACCAGGCATTCGTATTTGGCCATGAGAAATCTCCTCCTCTGTATGTTAGTACTGCAACCGCACTTGATCCAGCCGGCTCCCGGTCACAGCCGGCCAAGGTGCTGCGCGCCTGCCCGGCTCTGACCCGGGAGGGGGGATTGGGCGGGTTGTCTGCAGTCGGGCCGCGTGCGGGCGGCCCGACTGCAGGCAACCCGCCCAATCCCCCTGAATGGCTCCACTCCGGTCGCGTGCGAAGCGCGATGCCCGGATGGGATCCGCGCCCCGATGGGTAAGTACGGCTGTAGTGCTAGGCGCTCTCTCCCTGTGCCTTGCTCAGATGCAGGATCAACTGCTCGGCCTCGTCCACGCTGATCTCGCCGCGGGCCAGGCTCTCCAGGATGGCCAGGCGCGCGTCGGCCGGGCTCTCGGGGATGGTCGCATCTTCGGCAGGCGTAGAGTCCAGGCCTGCCCCTACGGGCGCAGGCGGCGGAGGCGTCGCCGGCTGCGGATTCGGGGCGGGCGCGTCGCTGGTAGGGGCAGGGTCCTGCTCTGCTCCTACGGGCGCGGGCCGGGCCGCGGGCGCTTCCTCGACCGCTGGGCCGCGCCGCAGGGTGATATTGCCGAGGCCTGTCTTGGCGACCAGGCGCGCGCGCAACCCCTCATCACCGATCGAGCCGACCATACGCACGCTGCCCAGCGCGACCGGCCCCGGCCGCCCCACGCGCACCAGGGGGAAATCGCTTGTCACGTTGCCCATAGAGGAAGAGGCCTCGATCTGAGCAGCCTGATTCGCCGGCAGCTCGAGCTGGATATTGCCAGCGCCGTTCTCGAGGCGGAAATCGCCAACGCCGAGGGCGCAGGCACAGTGGATGTCGCCCGCCCCCGAGGAGGCCCTGAGCGCATCCAGGCGGCCGCCCTCAATGCGCAGCTGCCCGGCCCCGGTCGAAGCCTCGAGCCGCCCGCCCTCCGCCCGGCGGATTGTCAGGTCGCCGCAGCCGGTGTTCACGACCGTCTCGTCGCGCACGCCGGCCAGCACGATGCTGCCCAGGCCGGTCGAGGCCCTGCCCTCCAGGCTTCCTTCGAAACGGATATCGCCCTTGCCGGTCGCCAGCCTGACCTGTGCCTGCACCTGCCGCCCGCACACGCTGCCCAGCCCGCTGTGCATTTCCAGGCGCGTCAGGGTCGTGGGAACGGCGGCCTGTACGTCGATGTGACGGTCGTGGCCCAGGCCGAACCAGCCGCTGCGCATGTCTGGCCGCTGGCGGATGTGCACCGTATCGCCCGCGCGCAGAATCTCCAGATCGTCCTGCTCGCCGCGGGAGAGGCGCAGCTCGATATCGGCGCGCTCCTCGCCGTAGAATTCGATATCGCCCAGGCCGATATTCAGGTGCAGGGCGGCGACTCCGTCGCAGGGGATGCGCAGCACCGATGGTGAGACCCATTGCTCGCCGGCAGCAATTCCGGCATTGCCCGGCCAGCCGCTATGCCAGGACTCGTGATGATGCTCGTGGGTCTTGTGATCGTGCTCGCGGGCTTCATGGCGGTACTCGTGGCGCGCCTCATGGCGCCGGCGCTGCTCTGCATCGCGATCGAGGGTGGCGTTCTCCAGGTTAGCGCCTGCCAGGTCGGCGCCATCGAGGTTGGCGTCGTGCAAATTTGCGCTCTCCAGCCCGGCCTCAGCCAGCACCGCGCCGCCCAGGTTGGCATGGCGCAGGTCGGCACCGGCGAGAGCAGCCCCGTGCAAGTCAGCCCCCGGCAGGCTGGCCCGGCGCAGGTCGGCCCCCTCCAGCCTGGCTTCAGCCAAATGCGCGCCGGAAAGGTCTGCCTCGCGCAGGTTGGCCCCCTCCAGGTTGGCGGCGTGCAGGTCCGCCCGGCTCAGGTTGGCCCGGCGCAGGTCGGCGCCCTCCAGGCTCGCCCCGTTCAGGGCAGCGGCGCGCAGGTCCGCCTCGCGCAGGCAAGCGCCCTCGAGGTTGATATGAGAGAGCGCCGCCTGGCCCAGGCGCGCCAGTTGCAGGTTGGCCCCTTCCAGGTCCGCCCCCTCCAGCCGGGCCGACTGCAGATCCGTCTGCGAAAGGTCGGCGCCCTTCAGGTTGGCATTGTGGAGATCCGCGCTGGCCAGGCGGGCCTCCTTCAGGTCCGCTCCCTCCAGGTTCGCGCCGCCCATCTTGGCGCTGGCCAGGTTCGCCCTCTGCAACGAGGCGCCCTCCAGATCGGCCTCCTCCAGGTCGGCCCGGGTGAGGTTGGCGCCTCGCAAGTTGGACCCCTCGAGGTTCGCCTGAGCGAGGGCAGCGCCGGTCAGGTCGGCCTCCTGCAGGTTTGCGCCTTCCAGGTTGGCCTCAGCCAGATCAGCGCTCATCAGCCGCGCCCCATGCAGGGCGGCTCCCTCCAAATCTGCATCGCCCAGGAACGCGCCTTGCAGGTCCGCCCCGGCGAGGTCGGCGCCTTCCAGGCTTGCCTCGCGCAGGTTGGCCCCACTCAAGCGCGCCTGACGCAAGTGCGCCCCGGCGAGGCTTGCGCCCTCCAGGTTGAGGCCGCCTGTACTGACCCAGAACCAAACGGGTTGGGCGTCAGGGGCCAAAGCGCGCGCCTGGGCCAGCGCCCCCGCCAGGGCGCCCGGCCCGGCGTCGAGCTCGCGCAGGTCGGCCTCGTCGAGCTCAAGCCCCCGCGGGCCGCCGTGCTGCTCGATCTGCCGCAAAAGGTCCGGCAACGATAGCCCTGCCATGATGATCATTCCTTTCCTGATGGTGGGGCCGTGGCCTCGCGCAGGCGGGCCAGACCCTCCTTAACCGAGAGCTTGCCTTCCGAGATCAGGCGCAGCACCTCCCTGCGGGCCTCATCGGCAGATGCCGGGGCGGCCGGGGGCAACTCGGGGGCCACGGGCGCCGCGCCCAGGCGCTCGGCAATTTCTTCCAGTTTGCCGCGCACCGTGGGGTATGAGACGCCCAGGGCCTTTTCCATGTCCTTCAGGTTGCCGCGTTTTTCGATAAAGAGCTTGACAAACACAATCTGGTCGGCCGTGAGGGCGCAAAAGGGGCAGGGGCTGTACTGGCTGCGCACCTGCGTGCCACACTGGTTGCACTGCAGTTCCGTCACCGTGAGCGGCCCGCCGCAGGTCGGGCACTGTTCCAGGATCTTGCGCATGGCTGGCACCTCCTATCACTCATATATATATCACAGTTACTTAATTTTGTCAATCAATTTACCACAATCTTCAAGTGTTTGTTTGCCGTTGGATGTCGAGAGTCCGCTTGCCCGGCTCTAGCACTGCAGCCGTACTTACCCATCGGGGCGCGGATCCCATCCGGGCATCGCGCTTCGCACGCGACCGGAATGGAGCCATTCGGGGCAGAGCCGGGCAGGCGCACAGCACCTTGGCCGGCTGTTACCGGGAGCCGGCTGGACCAAGTACGGTTGCAGTACTAGGGCACAGTTTGGGGTGGGGGCGGTTCACCCCTCTTTATCACCCCGAGTGTCTCAGAATTGCCAGCAATCCTGTCAACACCCCCGGGTATGCCAGGGCCAGCAGATCTACAAACCTGCCGCCGGGTCATCCTTCTCCGCTCAACCGTCTCCTTTGCATTGTGCGCCATCCTGCTATAATAGATTTGTGATTGCAGGCTTTGCCCGCGTCCGTCTCCGTGGCCCGTGTTCCGAGTCTGTTACACGCTGTGCCGGGCTTGCTCCTGCGGCGCCATACGCTGGCAACGCTCAGGTTGTAGACTGGGTGTAGCAGGCAGAAAGAGGCGAGTGTGCGCCATTGCGCAGAAATCCGCACACGCAGGGTGAGGTGTGGTGAGCACCGCGTGCGGGTTTCTGTGAAAAGCGAATTATCGCCTGCAGAGTGTATGATGGCCCCCGAGGCCACGTTGGCTGCCCTGGCGCCCCTGGCGTCGTGAGCAGACGGAGGAATGGTAGACCCATGACAACACCCAAGGCTTATCCGAGGCGCTTCCTGTTCGGCGTGCTCGTGGCAGCGCTGCTGGCTCTGCCTCTGTTGGGCTGTGGCACGCTCTCCGTGGGCATTGAGCCGACCGCCACACCCGCGGCCACGGCCGTGGTGGTGGCGACGAACACCAGTGAGGCCACTGCCGCGCCCACCGCGATGACCACAGTCGCTGCACCCGCGACGGCTACGGCCACGCCCGTTGAGCCCACGGCCACCACGGTCTCCTCGGCGACGCCGGTCCCGCCCACAGAGCCTGCCCCAAGCGCTACGCCGGTCCCGCCGACCGCGCCCGCCCCGAGTGCCACGCCGGTCCCGCCGACCGCAGCCGCTGCCTCAGGTACGATCAGCCAGGTCAAGGTCGCGCTGATCGCCCTGGAGGACAACGGGCAGAGCGGAAAAGCGGTGGGCTGCGGCGATAGTGTCGTCCTCGTTGACCGCCAGATCGCCCCCACCCAGGCGCCGCTCAAGGCTGCGCTGCAAGAGCTGTTCTCCATCCGCCAGCAGTT